>JAAYPE010000076.1 GCA_012519975.1 Clostridiales bacterium | reverse complement strand
ACACGGACTGTCTTACACGAGTTTTGAGTACACAGACCTTGCTGTTAGCACGAGAAGTGTTTTAACAGATGATAGTGTTGATGTTTATATAAATGTTGAGAACACAGGCAGTTTTGACGCACATGAAATTGTTCAGTTTTATGTTGTAAAGGGGAATACAAAAGTATTTAGACCAGAAAAAGAGCTAAAGGCTTTTGAAAAAGTTTTTATCCCCGCAGGTGAACGAAAGGTTGTTAAAACAACTCTAGACCGTAGCGCTTTTGAATATTACAGCACAAAGCTTGGGAAATGGTGTGTGGAAGAGGGAATATATAGCATATATGTAGGCTCGTCAAGTGCGGATTTGAGAATAGCAATAGACATAGCTGTAAATTCAGATGATGATATTTTAAGAGAGTCATCGTATGAAAAATATCTGCCATCATATTTTACCGGAGATGTTTCAAAAGTATCAGATATAGAGTTTGAAAACTTGCTAGGCTTTAGTCTAAATTCATTTAAACCAGACGATTATTTGAGAGTGATTACAAGAGAGGACACCTTGAGTGATGCCTCAAACACAAAGCTTGGTGCAAAAATTGATGAAACAATTAAAAACTCTCTTAAAAATGTTTTTGACGGCGATGAAATAATGCAAAAAATAGTTTATGACACAATGTGTACAATTCCGCTAAAGCGTTTTGTCCCTATTAGCAGAGGTATTGTAAGTGACGATATGATAGATGGATTTATAAATATGCTAAATAGTGAGAGTAAAAAACGAAGCATTGGACTTATTACAAAAGGAATAACAGGTACTATAAAAAGTTTGATTCCACTTGTAAGCGAGCATTTTGAATAAAGTTTTAAATGTGGCAGGCATAAAGATGTCTGCCATTTTTTATGCATAAAAACACAAGTCATCATCATATATAAATAGTAAAAGCACCGTCAAAAAGGCGGTGCTGTAGTTTGTTTTATTTTATCTATAATATTTAACGGTTTTTAAAATTCCGGTAACAGATTCAAAAAGGTTTAGTTGGTCTAACAATGCTTTTTTCTTAATGTCACCCTCAAGTTTTGGGAGTGGCCACTCAATATAATCTTTTTGCATATCTTCTTTTGAAATGCTAGGAATTTCAAAAATTTTATCCTCGTGCGCTCTAGGGCAGTCAACATATCGTCCTTTTAGTATCCAAGCGATTTTATGGTTTATTGTGCCAACCATAGCAGGAAAAGCAATAGGTAACAGAGTTTTATTATTTACAGGGTGAAGTTGTGGAGTGATTTTCCCTGAAGCGTTTGAAACAGCAGATAAACATTCGGCAGGGTCACAACAACCAACAATCTTGTAATCTGCAATATCTATCATATCTTTGCCTGTGCATTTTCCCATTGCCATCTTTTTTCGGTTAAGATTTGCAATATCTTGCTTTGAATACGGTTTTCCATTGTAATCAAACCAATATTTTTCACCATCAATTTCAACGCCACTGCCAATGATAACAACAACATCCATATCATAATTTGGCTTTAAAGAATAATGGTTGCAGTCAAATCCCATACAAATAGACGGCAGACAACCGCCTGTGCAAGCTTGTTCAAGTGCTAGTGCTGTTTTTGGAGTTACATTGTTTT
>JAAYPE010000075.1 GCA_012519975.1 Clostridiales bacterium | reverse complement strand
CTTGCTATCCTCTCTTGCGCTCCTAGCACTTTTGATTCAAGCTCTTTTAGCTCTTGGGTTATAAATCGCTCACAGTTTGTGAGAGTTTGCTTTCTTATGTATTCGTCAGGAACTAACTCCTTGTAAGAGTTAGAAACCTCTATATAGTATCCGAAAACTCGGTTGTATCCTATTTTTAATTTTTTAATTCCCGTCTTTTCTTGCTCTCTTGCTTCAATTCCCGCTATAAAACTTTTGCCGTCATTTACAATCAATCGCAAAGAGTCAAGTTCCTCATTGAAGCCGTCTTTAATAAGTCCCCCCTCCCGTACTGTAAAAGGTGGCTCGGGGGCTATCGAATTATTTATAAGCTCAAAAACATCTGTAAGCGGGTCAATTTCGTCACGAATTGAAGATAACAAAATTGAATTACAGCCACTTATTGTTTCTCTAAGGGCCGGAAGCAGCTCGACTGTTTCAACAAGAGAACGAAGTTCCCTTGCATTTGCAGTACCGTATGAAATCCTTGTTATCAATCTTTCAATATCATGAACATCTATAAGCTTTGATATAACTTCATCGCACATTTGCGGATTTTCTAAAAGCTCTTCAACGGCGTTTTGCCTTTTAATTATTTGAACACAATTAACAAGTGGTTGCTCTATGTAACTTCTCATCAACCTTTTTCCCATTGCAGTTTTGGTCTTGTCCAAAACCCAAAGTAGAGAACCACGCTTTTCTCTATTTCTCATTGTTTCAACAAGCTCTAAATTTCGCCTTGCAGAAAAATCAAGCTTCATAAATTTAAAATCGTTATAAAAATCAACTTCACGGACATTGTCAAGCGATGTTTTTTGCACTGCATAAAGATAATTTAGTGCAACACCTAGCGTTATTACTCCACTGTTTGAAATTCCTTGTGCAACGCTTTGAACATCGTCCTTTTTAAAATGCTCTAATACAATTTGCTTACAATTTTCATATTCAAATTCGCAGTCTTCCAAAACCTCGGCACTAAGCTCTGCTTGCTTGTTTAAAAAATCTCTAAGCTTTGGCATTTTGCTTGCGTATTCATTAACTATAAGCTCGCTTGGTGAAAAACGTACAAACTCGTTGATTATTTTATCTTGCACTTTTTCATCGCTAAACTCAGTTAGGTGTACCTTACCCGTAGAAATGTCTAAAAAACAAATACCTGCGTTGTTTTTTGTTGCAAACAAGCACGCAAGATAGTTGTTTTTTGATTCATCGAGCATATTACTTTCAATCACTGTGCCCGGTGTAATTACCCTTACGACATCACGCTTTACAAGTCCTTTTGCTTTTGCTGGGTCTTGCGTTTGCTCACAAATAGCTACCTTATAACCTTTGGATACTAAGCGAGCTATGTATGAATCTGCGCTATGGTATGGCACTCCACACATTGGCGCCCTTTCCTCTTGGCCACAATCCCTGCCCGTAAGGACTAAATCAAGCAATCGTGATACAAGCTTTGCATCCTCAAAAAACATCTCGTAAAAATCGCCGAGACGGAAAAGCAATATTGAATCCGGATATTGCTCTTTAATTTCAAAATATTGTTTCATCATCGGTGTAAGTTCCGCCATTACTGCCTTCCCCCCTCTTTAATTTAAGAAATAAATTCTAGTCATCTATTAGCAACCGCAACAAGATGAACATTCTCCGCCACAGCCTTGCTCTTCTACTTCAGGCTCGCAAGTTTCTGGGTCTTCACCATTTACACAAAGATAAAGAATTTGCATAATATAGTTCATCATTGCATCAAGTTCTTGACGGCTAGACTCAAAGTTATTCATATTTTCGTTTACCATAAGTGCTGTGTAAAGCTTTTGGAAATCCCCATCAAGCTTTGCAAGATTTGCCTCGTTTGGATTTTCGCTTTCTGCCTCTTTTTGATATGTCTCACGAAGCTCGTTGATTTGGTCAACCATTGCCTTTACTTCTGCATCGCTCTCACTATTTTCTTGTGCTTTTACAAAGTTTAGGTAACGCTCGTCTTTTTGAATCGCTGCCCCAAGTTGTCTTGTAATTGCTATTACATCCATTTTAAAATCTCCTTTTATTAAATTATTATATCTATTAAATCGGACTAAAATCCAACTCAAAAGAGCAAAATATTATTCTTTGATTCTTCCCCTTGCAATCCAAGTTAATGGCTGTGTTATTTCTACATCGCAAAAAGTCCCTATCACACTTGGTGGAGCTTCAAACTCGATTGTAGTGTAATTTGATGCCCTACCAGAAATCATTTTGTCCTTACCAAACCCTTCTGCAAGCACTCTGTAGGTTTTTCCTTTCATTTTCGCCATACGCTTGCTTGCAATGCCTTCTTGCAAATCGGTAAGCTGCGTGAACCACTTTGATTTTTCACTATGGGAAATATTATCAGGCATATTGGCAGCCTTAGTCCCCTCACGCTTTGAATATATAAAAGTATAAAGAGAGGAGAACTCAACCTCTTCTACAAGACTTAATGTGTCGCAAAATTCTTCATAAGTTTCCCCCGGAAAGCCTACAATAACATCGCTTGTGAGCGAAATATCTGGCATAAGCTCTTTTGCTGTTTTTACAAGCTCTAGGTATTTTTCACGGGTATATCCTCTGTTCATCTCTTTTAACACCTTATTGTTTCCACTTTGAAACGGAAGATGTAAGTGACGCTCAACTTTTTCGCACTGTGCAATTGTCTGGAGAAGCTCTTTAGTGCAATCCTTTGGGTGAGATGTCATAAATCTAATTAAAAAATCACCTTGTATATCGTTTATACTTTTTAAAAGATTTGAAAAAGCGTTCGGCACACCTAAATCTTTACCGTATGAGTTAACATTTTGACCAAGCAAGGTAATCTCTTTATATCCACTAGCTACTAACTGTTTTGCCTCACCCATCACATCATCAAAAGCCCTACTACGCTCACGGCCACGAACATATGGAACAACGCAATAACTGCAAAAATTATTGCAACCATAAGTTATTGGTAAAAATGCTTTTATCGTGCTATCTCGCCTTTGGGTTATCCCCTCAGCTATCACGCCACTGCTGTTTGTAATATCAACTATTTTTTTATTCTCACAAAGGCGTTTATAAATAAATTCAGGTAGTTTATAAAAAACATGAGTCCCAAAAACCAAATCAACATATGAGTAGCTTTTTTGAATTTTTTGTGCTATATGCTCTTGTTGCATCATGCATCCACAAAGAGCAATAATTAAATCGGGATTTGACTCCTTTAATACTTTTAGTGCACCAACATTGCCAAACACCCTATCCTGTGCGTGTTCACGAACTGCACAAGTGTTATACAAAATCAAGTCTGCCTCTTTAACATCATCTGTGAAGTCGTAGCCCATTTCTTCAAGCATACCATTAATTTGCTGACTGTCTGCAATGTTGCCTTGGCAACCATAGGTGCGTGTAAAAGCTTTAGGAGGCTTTGTTGCAAACTTTGAATCTAAAAATAAATTCACCATTTGCAAATATTCTTTTTGTTGACTGAGCTCTTGACTCGAAACTAATGTTGACTTGCGCTCCAAAACTTTTCCTCCTAAAATTGCAAAAAATGCTATAAATCATCATTATAAAAATACATTTATAAATTATAAAACTGCAAAAAACTTCTTACTAAATTCAGGTCATTATACCATAATCGGTAAGTTTATTCAACACAAAACTGTAAACAAAATAAACATCGGATATTATTAAAAATACCCGATGTTGTCTTTTTTTTATGTATGCACCACAAAATGTAAGGTTTAGTATCCAACCACTAAGGTAAGCTCGAAGTTGTCACCACTCTTAATTGGAGTTGAGTCAACTCCTGTGTTTAAAAACTCGCCGTCCTTTGTAATTTGCCACCACTCTTGCTTTGAATCATCGGCGGTATAACCATCAACCGTTTTTATCATCAGACCATATTCCTTACTCTCTGTTCCGCTTATCAGTTTTTCTTGCTCAAGCGCTTGCCTTAAATTTTCTTTTGTTGTTTCAATTTTAAACTCTTTTTTGGACTTATCTGCATAAACTACAGTTAAATTAATTTGCTTTACTGCTTTTTTAGTTTCTGTCGTTTGTGTTACTTGTGGCTTTGTTGTTTTGTTGCTATCATCTTTTTTTGTGTTATTACACGCCGCCATTGAAAAAAGCATTAAAAGCGACAATACGAGTGATAATAACCTACTTTGATTCTTTTTCATTTTTATACTCCTTTTTTTTAAAAAAATATAGCAAGCCGAGATTCGGCTCGCCAAAGATATATACAAACACATAAGTGCAGACAAAATGCCTACATTAATGTTGCATACTCCTCTCCCACCGAAAGGTTTTTGCCCTTCAACATATGGCAGGTCTCCTGACTCGAAATCATCCTTGCTTTTAATCTTCCCGATTGCTCAGTGATAATAAAAAAGCTCGTCCTTCTTACAGTAGCGGGGGCTGTCACGGGTTTTGACCGTGTTCCCTTTTAATACCTTTATCATAAAACAAAGGCAACCATACATTGTTTTAAACAAAAAGTTGTGGCAGAAATTTCTACCACAACCGATTGTAACATATTTATTTTTTTAATGCAACAAATTATAAGAGTTTTAACGCTCCTGTTGGGCAAAGCTCTACGCACTTGCCACACTTTGTGCAGAATTCTTGTGTTTGCTCATCTTCAAACATTGGGTTAACAACTGAATCAAAACCTCTGTTAAGAAGACCTAAAACATTTTTGCCTACTTCTTCTTCGCATACACGAACGCAAAGTCCGCAAAGAACGCACTTGTCTGGATTATGCTCAATTTTAGGGTTGATTTCTATAAGCTCTCTCTCGTGCTTTTCACCCTCAAAACGCTCTGGCTCAACATCACAGTCGTTTGAATATCTGATAAGTTTACAGTCATAGTAATCGTGACAACCACAATCAAGACAGCGAGAAGCCTCTTTCCTTGCTTCTTCTTCTGAAAATCCTAAAACGATTTCTTCAAAGTTTGTCTTTCTCTCTTCTGGGGAGATGTGTGGCATTTTCACACGATGTTGCTTTGGCTTATCTTCAAAATGCTCCTGTGTAAATTCTTGTTTAACATAATATGGCTTTTTGTATGGAATATCCGCTCCATCAAGGAAATGGTTAATTACAATAGCTGCTTTATGAGCTTCACCGATTGCTGCAATTGCAATATCAGCACCATTATTTGTAGCGTCACCAACTGCAAAAACATTATCAATTGATGTGCGGAAAGAATGCTCGTCTGCTGAAATTGTTCCCCAGCCTGTCTTTTCTATTGCGTCAAATCCATCTGTGTTTGCATATTGACCAATAGCCATAATAAAACTATCAAGCTCAATATCTTCAAATGCACCCTCGACAGCTACAGGCCTTCTGCGTCCGGAAGAATCAGGCTCACCAAGTTCCATTTTTTGCACCTTTACGCCCGACACTTTACCATCTTTTGATAAAATCTCTACAGGGTTTGTAAGGAACCTAAAATCTACGCCTTCTTCTTGAGCTTCTTCAATTTCAATATCTGCTGCTGGCATTTCTGCTCTTGTTCTTCTATAAAATACATAAACTTCTTTAGCTCCAAGTCTTACTGCTGTTCGACAAGCGTCCATTGCTGTGTTACCGCCACCGACTACTGCAACCTTTTCACCAACATTTATTGTTTCACCAAGTGCAAATTTTCCGAGGAAATCAATTCCACCATAAACACCCTCAAGCTCTTCACCTTTTATGCCCATCGGGCTAGATGTCCAAGCACCAATTGCAACTACAACTGCGTCATAGCTTGACTGTATTTCTTCAAAGGAGATGTCCTTACCTATTCTTACGTTGTTTTTCATTTCAACGCCAAGGCTTTCAATCTCTGCTACTTCTTTATCTACAACATCTTTTGGAAGTCTGTATTGCGGAATTCCATAACGAAGCATACCGCCCATTTTTGGCATAGCTTCAAGAATTACAACGCTGTGACCCATTGTGCGCAAGAAATATGCAGCAGTAAGACCTGCAGGTCCACCACCAATGATTGCAACCTTTTTGCCAGTATCTGGCTCTATGTCTGGTCTGAATGTATCATCAGATGCAAGGTCTGCGTCACCTGCAAAGCTCTTTAGCCACGCAATTGCTATTGGGTCCTCAACCATTTGACGCCTACAAGCATCTTCACACGGGTGAGGGCAAACTCTGCCAATTGATGATGGTAATGGAAGCTTTTCTTTAATTACTCTAACTGCTCCCTTATAGTCACCTTGACCGATAAGCTTTACATACTCCTGACAATCTGTGCCCGCAGGACAGTTTAGCATACACGGTCCACGACAATCTCCTGTATGGTCTGACAACAAAAGCTCAAGAGCCACCTTGCGTGAACGCTTTATTCTGTCTGAATTTGTAGTTATAATCATTCCGTCTGTTGCTTTTGCAGAGCAAGCACGCAAAAGCTTTGGAATTCCCTCTACCTCAACTGTACATATTCCGCAAGCTCCATAAAGCTTGACTCTCTCGTCGTAGCAGAGTGTGGGGATGTGTATTCCATTTTCTGTTGCAATTTCTAATATAGTGCTGCCCGATTTACCTGTTACTGAAACGCCATTAATAGTCACTTTAATTTCGCTCATTATTATCCCCTCCTCAATTAATTTTTACTGCATCAAATCTACATACCTTGTAGCAATCTCCACACTTGATGCAAATTTCTGGGTCTATTGTGTATGGTGATTTTATCTGACCGCTAATTGCATCAACAGGACATTTTCTAGCACAAAGAGAACAGCCTGTACATTTATCGTGGTCAATTGAATATGTGACAAGTGCTGAGCACTCACCCGCTGGACATTTTTTGTCATAAATGTGTGCTTCATATTCATCACGGAAATATCTAATAGTTGTAAGCACAGGGTTTGGAGCTGTTTGACCAAGTCCACAAAGAGCACCATCTTTAACTGAAATAGAAAGTTCTTCTAGCAACTCAATATCTCCATCTTTTCCTTCACCTTTTACTATTCTATCAAGAATTTCAAGCATTCTCTTTGTTCCAAGGCGACAGTGAACACACTTTCCACAAGATTCTTTTGCAGTAAAATCGAGGAAAAAGCGAGCCATGCCAACCATACAGGTGCTTTCGTCCATAACAACCATACCGCCAGAGCCCATTATTGCTCCTGTTTCGCCTAATTTTTTATAATCTATAACTGTGCTGAGTTTTTCCTCAGGGATACATCCACCAGAAGGACCTCCCATTTGAACTGCTTTAAATTTTTTGTTATCTCTAATTCCGCCACCAATATCATATATAACATCGTGGAGTGTTTTGCCCATCGGAATTTCAACGAGTCCACCCTTGCTGATTTTTCCTGTAAGAGCAAATACCTTTGTACCCTTACTGTCAGGTGTTCCCATTGCTGCGAATGCTCCACCACCGTTTAAAATAATCCAAGGAACATTTGCAAAAGTTTCAACATTATTTATGTTAGAAGGCTTGAGCCAATAGCCTGCTGCTGCTGGGAATGGTGGCTTTAGCCTTGGCATTCCTCTTTGACCCTCAAGCGACTCAATAAGGGCTGTTTCTTCACCACATACAAATGCGCCTGCTCCAGCCTTTATACGCATTTTGCAAGAGAAGTTGCTACCTAAAATATTGTCACCCAAGTATCCTTTTGCAGTTGCTTGCTTTATAGCATTTTCAAGTCTTAAAATTGCAAGTGGATATTCTGCCCTAACATACACTACAGCTTCATCTGCGCCCATAGCATATGCACCTATCAACATTCCTTCAATAAGGTTATGTGGGTCTCCCTCAATAACTGCCCTATCCATAAATGCACCTGGGTCACCCTCGTCAGCATTACAAATAAGGTATTTTTTATCTGCTTTAGATTCTTTTGCAGCATTCCATTTAAACCAAGTTGGAAATCCTGCTCCACCTCTACCAGCAAGACCTGAGAGTTTTATTTCTTCAATAACATCTTCTTGAGTCATTCCAGTTTTTAGGATTTTTTCAAGAGCGCCATAACCTTGGTCTTCAATATAATCTTCAATTTTCATTGGGTCAATTACACCACAGTGTCGCAATGCAATTCTTGTTTGTTTATCTAAAATTTCTTTATCTTCTTGTGAAACCTCAAGCTTGGAAAGCAATGAAAAATCAGACTCGTTTATTGCTTGTGCAATTGTTTGAACATCTTTTTGAGATACCTTAACAAGCCTCGTAAGACTACCATCGTCAAGATACAAGTCTACAATAGGTTCAAGATAACACATTCCAATACAACCTGTAATAGTGAGGTCTGCTTTGAGGTTGCCCGCTTTTATAAGTGCGTCAAGCTCGTTATAAACTTTGCTTGCGCCGGCTGCAATACCACAGCTGCCTTGTCCAACAACTATCTTCATTGTTCTCCCTCCTGTGCATCTTTTTTAAGTTGCTTTAATATCTTCTTTGTAGAGTCAGGAGTAAGTGTGCCGTATGTTTCATCATTTATCATCATAACTGGTGATAAACTGCAACATCCAAGACAAGCAACATTTTTAAGTGTAAACAAGCCATCCTCAGTAGTCTGCCCGTCGGTAATGCCTAGCTCCTCTGTTATTGCCTGCTCAATTCGGTCTGAACCATTAACATGGCACGCCGTGCCCTGACAAAGCATAATAAGATATTTGCCCACTGGCTGAAATCTAAACTGGGTATAAAAAGTAGCAACACCCATTACCTTTGCCGGTTTAATACCTGTCTGCTCTGCTATGTGATAAATCACATCAATTGGGAGATAACCATAAATTTCCTGTGCGCCTTGTAGTATTGCTATTAGACTTCCTTCAACACTTTTATATTTGTTTAGGGTATCTTCTAGCAAAGTCAAATCGCTGTTACAACTATTCTTGCAACAATCCATCTCTCTTCCTCCTTGTTAAGCATATTTAAAATCAGCACTATAATTATACCTTGCTATTTTTTATTAATCAAGCGTTAAAATAAAAACATAATTGTTATTTTTCTGTCAGTTTTCCACATATATGATTTAAAATAATATTAGATTATTAAATGATGATATTTCAAACGAAATAAAACTTTTAAAAGCATTTTGTTGCCAATTTAGAATTAAATGTTAATTTTATCTGAATAAAATATTTTTACCCAAAAGTATGATTTATTTTTAATTTATTTCTCATTTTATAGTTGAGCCACTGTGCGCCCATCCTCACGGATATCAAAGCTTAATTTCTTTTATCTCACAACAAAGTTTTATATTTTTCGTTTCTCAGTTTTCATTCGGGTTAACGGCAATTACATTTTTTTGTAAAACAATATCATACTACTTTAAAAATAAAATAAAAAATAAACGCTCCGCAAAAAAACGGAGCGTTTAATATTAATTATAAAAATTATAATTATTCGTTAATGCTAATAACAACACCTGAACCAACTGTGCGTCCACCCTCACGAATAGCAAAACGAAGACCTTCTTCGATTGCGATTGGTGTGATAAGCTCAACATCCATCTCAACATTATCACCAGGCATACACATCTCTACACCATCTGGAAGAGAAACAACACCAGTAACGTCTGTTGTACGGAAATAGAACTGTGGGCGATAGTTACTAAAGAAAGGTGTGTGACGGCCACCCTCATCCTTGTTCAAGATATAAACTTGACCACGGAATTTTGTGTGTGGCTTAATTGAACCTGGCTTTGCAAGAACTTGACCACGCTCAATGTCTGAACGCTGAACACCACGAAGAAGAGCACCAATGTTGTCTCCAGCCTCAGCATAATCAAGGATTTTACGGAACATTTCGATTCCAGTAACAACAACCTTTTTACCGCCATCGGACAAGCCAACAATTTCAACTTCTTCACCAGAATTTAGTTGACCACGCTCAACTCTACCTGTAGCAACTGTTCCACGACCTGTGATTGTGAAAACGTCCTCAACAGGCATAAGGAATGGAAGGTCAGCCTTACGCTCTGGGTCTGGAATGTAGCTATCAACAGCATCCATAAGCTCAAAAATTGGCTTTAGCTCAGGAGCGCTAGTGTCTGTGCCTGCATACTCAAGTGCTTTGAGAGCAGAACCCTTAATGATTGGTGTGTCATCACCTGGGAACTCGTACTCATCAAGAGTTTCACGAATTTCCATTTCAACAAGCTCAAGAAGCTCTTCGTCATCAACTTGGTCAACCTTGTTCATAAATACAATGATGTATGGAACGCCAACCTGACGAGCAAGAAGCAAGTGCTCTTTTGTTTGAGCCATTGGGCCATCTGTTGAAGCTATAACAAGAATAGCACCGTCCATCTGAGCTGCACCGGTAATCATATTTTTGATGTAGTCGGCGTGACCAGGACAGTCAACGTGAGCATAGTGTCTTTTTTCTGTCTCATACTCAACGTGTGATGTGCTAATTGTAATTCCGCGCTCTCTCTCCTCTGGAGCCTTATCGATGTTTGAGTAATCAATAAATGCTGCTCCTCCTGCAATTGAGAGTGTTTTTGTGATTGCAGCTGTAAGAGTTGTCTTACCATGGTCAACGTGACCAATTGTACCAATATTAACATGGGGCTTTGTTCTTTCAAATTTTGCCTTTGCCATTGGTTTTTCCTCCTTTATTAACAAAACAATAATATTTTAATTTAAAAATTGAATTCTTGATTATTCTACCAAAAATTTCTATTCATTTCAAGTGCTTTAAGCATTATTTTTTGACCTATCGCTAATAATCTCTTCAGAAATAGATTTTGGAACTTCAGCATAGTGGCTAGGCTCCATTGCATATTGCCCTCTACCCTGTGTTTTTGAGCGAAGATCTGTTGCATAACCAAACATATTAGAAAGTGGAATAAACGCATTAACTTGTGTTGCGCCTGTTCTAGTTTCCATACCCTGAACAAGTCCACGGCGAGAGTTGATATCACCAATAACATCTCCCATATACTCTTCAGGCACGATTACTGCAATTTTCATAATAGGCTCCATAAGAACTGGGGATGCTTTTTTCATTGCATCTTTAAACGCCATAGAACCTGCAATCTTAAATGCCATTTCGGATGAGTCAACCTCGTGATAAGAACCATCATAAAGTGTTACCTTAACATCAACAACATTAAATCCTGCAAGGGTACCTGAAAGCATTGCTCCCTTAATACCAGCCTCTGCAGGCCCGATGTATTCCTTAGGAACGGAACCACCAACAATTTGGTTAACAAACTCGTATCCTTTTTCTGGGTTAGGCTCAATACGGATTTTAACATGTCCATACTGACCACGACCACCGGATTGACGAGAATATTTGCAGTCAACATCGGCAGGCTGTGTAATTGTTTCTCTGTATGCAACCTGAGGTTTACCTACATTTGCCTCAACCTTAAATTCACGAAGTAATCTGTCGACGATTATTTCAAGGTGAAGCTCACCCATACCAGCAATAATAGTCTGCCCAGTTTCTTCATCTGTATAGCATTGGAATGTTGGATCTTCTTCTGCAAGTTTTTGTAGAGCAACTCCCATTTTTTCTTGACCTGCTTTTGTTTTTGGCTCAATTGCAACTCTAATAACTGGGT
This sequence comes from Clostridiales bacterium, assembly GCA_012519975.1. Classification (GTDB taxonomy): domain Bacteria; phylum Bacillota; class Clostridia; order Oscillospirales; family Acutalibacteraceae; genus RZYX01. The sequence goes on along the minus strand of JAAYPE010000075.1, from coordinate 23,537 downwards.
CTGGGAACTCCATTGATTCAAGAATAATAGGATTCTTTACATCACAAAGTGTATCACCTGTTGTTGTATTTTTAAGTCCAACAGCTGCCGCAATATCTCCCGAATAGCAACAATCAAGGTCTTGCCTATGATTTGAGTGCATTTGAAGAATGCGTCCCATACGCTCATTACAGTCTTTAACTGAGTTATAAACTGTGCTTCCTGCTTTTACAGAACCTGAATATACACGGAAGAAACAAAGCTTTCCTACAAATGGGTCTGTAGCTATTTTAAATGCAAGTGCTGAGAAAGGCTCTTCATCAGATGAATGACGAACTTCCTCTTCACCAGTCTTTGTGTTAACACCTGTGATTGCCTCAACATCTGTTGGAGCTGGCATATAATCAATAACTGCATCAAGAAGCATTTGAACGCCCTTGTTTCTGTATGAAGTTCCACAAGTAACTGGAACCATTTCGTTTGCAATTGTTGATTTTCTGATGCAAGCCTTGATTTCGTCCATTGTGAGTTCTTCACCCTCAAGGTACTTTTCAAGGAGAGCCTCGTCCTGCTCTGCAACATGCTCAACTAGCTCGTCACGATACTTTTGAGCAAGCTCCATCATATCCTCAGGAATGTCCTCTTCTCTTACATCAAGACCTTTATCGTCATAATACACTTCAGCGCGCATTTTAACAAGGTCTATAATGCCTTTAAAGTCCGCCTCAGTACCAATTGGCAACTGAATTGGAACAGCATTACACTTTAATCTATCTCGCATCATTTCTACAACATTATAGAAATCTGCTCCTGTAATGTCCATCTTATTGATGTAAGCCATACGAGGAACGCGATACTTATCAGCCTGACGCCAAACGGTTTCAGACTGTGGCTCAACACCGCCTTTTGCACAAAGCACTGTTACAGAACCGTCAAGCACTCTAAGTGAACGCTCAACTTCAACTGTAAAGTCAACGTGTCCAGGTGTGTCGATAATATTTATTCTGTGATCTTTCCAAAAACAAGTTGTAGCAGCAGAAGTGATTGTAATTCCTCTTTCTTGCTCCTGCTCCATCCAGTCCATAGTCGCAGAACCGTCGTGAGTTTCACCAACCTTGTGAGTAATTCCTGTGTAGAAAAGGATTCTCTCAGAAGTTGTTGTTTTACCGGCATCTATATGCGCCATGATTCCAATGTTTCTGGTAAGTTCCAATGATACCTGCCTTGGCATTATTATCCTCCCACTGCCGTTTTTTGAAACGACATAAACTTAAAACATTGTAAGGTAAGTCCTGCAAAAGCAGTCTATTACCATCTGAAGTGTGCAAAAGCCTTATTTGCTTCTGCCATCTTGTGCGTATCTTCACGCTTTTTGTATGCTGAACCTGTTGAATTAACTGCATCCATAATCTCTGATGCAAGTCTTTCCTTCATAGTTCTTTCAGAACGCTGACGGCTGTAGAGTGTAATCCAACGCAATCCTAGTGTTTGTCTTCTCTCAGGACGAACCTCAACTGGAACCTGATAAGTAGCACCACCAACACGACGAGCCTTTACCTCTAAAACTGGCATAACATTTTCCATTGCGGATTCAAAAACCTCTAATGGATCGTTACCTGTTTTTTCTCTAATGATGTCAAAAGCGTCATAAACAATCTTTTGAGCAACACCTTTTTTGCCATCATACATAACATTGTTGATAAGCCTTGTTACAAGCTTTGAATTATAAAGCGGATCTGGCAAAACATCACGTTTTGCTATCTGGCCTCTTCTTGGCACTTCGCTTCCCTCCTTCATAATAATGATATCATCGGTACTCGAGTGACAACATTCCCGTGGCGCCAATGGAGGCGTATATATATACACTCTCACCATTGGTGCATAAAAATTATGCAGCCTGCAAGAAGATTGTTTCTTTTACCTTCCAATATAAATTGAACTTAGTTTTTAGTAGCTGTTTTAGGTTTTTTCGCACCATATTTGGAACGAGCCTGCATTCTGCCAGAAACACCCTGTGTATCAAGTGTTCCACGAACAATGTGGTAACGAACACCGGGAAGGTCTTTAACACGTCCACCACGAATGAGAACAACGCTATGCTCCTGAAGGTTGTGACCTACACCTGGGATGTAAGCAGAAACTTCAATTCCGTTTGTAAGGCGAACTCTAGCAATCTTACGAAGCGCTGAGTTAGGCTTTTTGGGAGTTGCAGTTTTAACAGCTGTACAAACACCACGCTTTTGTGGAGAATCGTTATCTGTCATAACATTTTTCTTTGAGTCTAGACCTTTTAGAAGAGCTGGAGACTTTGCTTTTTTCTCAATAGTCTTTCTACCGTTGCGGACAAGCTGATTAAAGGTTGGCAATACTTTCACCTCCTGAAATAAAATAATCTATTGTATGGGAATCTCCAAAAAGGAGATTTCCCACAATATAGCTTTTTTCATACAACAATTAGGAATTGTAACACTGATTATATCAGTTTGTCAATACCTCATTTTCATCTTGCTTTTCAAACATTGCAGGGTCAATGTCAATAACATTAAATTCGCTCTCTTTTTTAACGATTTCAACATTGCCATAGCACTTCATTCCTGTTCCTGATGGAAGCAGTTTTCCTATGATTACATTTTCTTTAAGACCTAGAAGCGGGTCGCTCTTTCCTTTAATTGCGGCATCTGTAAGAACACGAGTTGTTTCTTGGAAAGACGCAGCTGAAAGGAACGAATCTGTTGCGAGCGATGCCTTGGTAATACCGAGTAATACTGGAGTGCATACTGCGAGATTTGGCTCTGTGCCTTCGCTTGCAGCATTCGCTTTTACTGCATTGTTTGCAATGAGGAAATCTCTTTTCTCAACTGTTGAGCCAGGAAGAAGCTTTGTATCGCCTGATTCAACAATCTTAACCTTTTTCATCATTTGGCGAACGATAACTTCAATGTGCTTATCGTTGATATCAACACCTTGCATACGGTAAACTCTTTGAACTTCACGAATCAAGTAATTGTGAACTGCATCGACACCCATAATTGCAAGCAAGTCATGTGGATTGAGCGAGCCTTCGGTTATTGCGTCACCCTTAGAAACTTGGTTGCCCTCTTCAATTCCCGGACGGAGTCTAAATCCATAAGGGATAAGGTATTGCTTTTCGTCCAAAGTTTCTTTATTTGTAACAACAACATACTTACTCTTTTTAATTTCTTGAATTGATATTTCACCATCAATTTCACTTAAAATTGCAAGAGTTTTTGGTTTACGAGCCTCAAACAGCTCCTCAACTCTTGGAAGACCTTGCGTAATATCTGCTGAAAGAGTAACACCACCTGTGTGGAAAGTTCTCATTGTAAGCTGTGTGCCCGGTTCACCAATTGACTGAGCAGCGATAATACCTACTGCCTCACCAACTGTTACAGGCTCACCTGTTGCAAGGTTTGAACCATAACACTTAATGCAAGCGCCGTGCTCTGATTCGCATGTAAGCAATGAACGAATTTTTATGCTTGCTTTTGATTTTTCTGGTAGTTCTCCAGATTCAACCTTTTTAGCGTGTACTTGATTGATGTAATCAGAAACCTTTTGAGCATCTGTTTCGCTCATCATTGCATCTTTTGACATAACAAGCTCTCCAGTGGACTCGTCTACCAAATCCTCAAGGAGGTAGCGACCTGTCAAACGCTCTGATAGCTCTTCAATTGTTTCCTTGCCATCTGTTATATCGTAAATCAAAATTCCTTCCGAACAACCGCAATCTTCTTCACGGATGATAACATCTTGAGATACATCAACAAGACGACGGGTAAGATAACCTGAGTCGGCTGTTCTAAGTGCTGTATCGGCAAGACCTTTTCTAGCACCGCGAGATGATATAAAGTACTCAAGAACATTAAGCCCCTCACGGTAGTTTGACCTGATTGGAACTTCGATAGTTTTACCAGCTGTGTTTGCGATAAGTCCACGCATACCTGCAAGCTGACGAAGCTGTGAATCAGAACCACGGGCTCCTGAGTCTACCATCATAAAGATTGGGTTATATCTTCCTAAATTATCTTTAAGTCCATAGGCAACATTCTTTGTGCAATCCTCCCATGTTGTAATAACATGGCGAGAACGCTCTTTGTTACTTATAAGCCCACGCTGATAATTCTTGTTAATTTTATCTACTTGTTTTTCTGCTTGTTCAAGAAGCTCTGTCTTCTTTGGTGGGATATTAGCATCACAAACAGCTACTGTAATACCACTGCGTGTTGAATATTTATATCCCTGTGCTTTAACTTTATCCAAAACCTCTGAAGTAACTGCAGTACCGTGAACACGAATACATTTATCAATTACTTTACCGAGAACTTTTTTATTAACAAGCTCGTCAACCTCAAGCCTGAACATATTATCAGGGTCATCACGGTCAACAAATCCCAAATCCTGAGGAATTGGCTCGTTGAAAATTACCTTGCCCAAAGTTGTATCAATAAGCTTTGTAAAGGTTTGACCATCAACTTCTCTGCTCATTCTAATTTTTATTTTTGAATGAAGAGTGATTACACCCCTATCATAAGCCATTGTAGCCTCTGCAACATCGCGAAAAGCCTTGCCTTCACCTGGTTCACCATCTTTATCAAGAGTTAGATAGTATGAACCTAGAACCATATCCTGAGTCGGAACTGCAACAGGACGACCATCAGACGGTTTTAAAAGGTTGTTTGCTGCGAGCATTAAAAATCTTGCTTCTGCTTGTGCTTCTGCTGAAAGTGGTACGTGAACAGCCATTTGGTCTCCGTCAAAGTCGGCGTTAAAAGCTGTACACACAAGTGGGTGCAATTTTATTGCTCTACCCTCAACCAAAACAGGCTCAAAAGCTTGAATTCCAAGTCTATGAAGTGTTGGCGCACGGTTTAGCATTACTGGGTGGTCTTTGATGACTATTTCTAGCGCATCCCAAACCTCATTGCGTGAACGCTCAACCATTTTACGAGCTGATTTAATGTTGCCTGCAACACCAGTTTCTACAAGGCGTTTCATTACAAATGGCTTAAACAACTCAAGTGCCATTTCTTTTGGAAGTCCGCATTGATAAAGTCTAAGCTCTGGGCCTACAACAATAACAGAACGACCAGAGTAGTCAACACGCTTACCTAGCAAGTTTTGTCTAAATCGACCTTGCTTACCTTTTAGCATATCTGACAGAGATTTTAAAGGTCTGTTATTAGGTCCAGTTACAGGACGACCACGACGACCATTATCAATAAGTGCGTCAACAGCCTCTTGCAACATTCTTTTTTCGTTACGGATAATTATATCTGGAGCACCAAGATCCATCAGCCTTTTAAGACGGTTATTTCTATTAATAACTCTTCTATAAAGGTCGTTTAAATCCGATGTTGCAAAGCGACCACCATCAAGCTGAACCATTGGACGAATATCTGGAGGTATTACAGGAATAACATCCATAATCATCCACTCTGGCTTGTTGCCTGAATGACGAAAAGCTTCAACAACTTCAAGACGCTTTAAAATTCTTGCTTTCTTTTGGCCTGTCGCAGTTTTTAAATCTTCACGAAGTTCAATAGAGAGTGCATCGACATCAATTTCTTGCAAAAGCTCTTTTACAGCCTCTGCTCCCATTCCTGCTCTAAACTCATCCTCATACTTCTCATACATATCCTCATACTCTTTTTCGTTTAAAGTTTGAAGCTTTTCTAGAGGAGTATTACCTGGATCAATAACTACATAAAGAGCAAAATAAAGGATTTTTTCAAGGTATCTTGGAGAGATATCCAAAATAAGTCCCATTCTTGATGGAATTCCCTTAAAATACCAGATGTGCGAAACTGGGGCAGCAAGCTCAATATGCCCCATTCTTTCACGCCTTACCTTTGATTTTGTAATTTCTACACCACAACGCTCACAAATTTTGCCTTTGTAGCGAATTCTTTTGTACTTACCACAATAACATTCCCAGTCCTTAGTTGGACCAAAGATTTTTTCACAAAAGAGACCATCTTTTTCAGGCTTTAGTGTGCGATAGTTTATGGTTTCGGGCTTTTTAACTTCACCGCATGACCAATCTAAAATTTGTTCAGGCGATGCAAGTCCTATTTTTATAGATTCAAATTCCAGTTCTGTACTGGGTGTTTGTAATTCAGACATTTGGCGACCCCTTTTCTTTATAAATTTGTAAACAGTTCTATTTTTTTGAAAGGTGTCTTTTGATTAGCTTTCTGAGTCGCCAGAAGCGTCATCAAAATTGTTTTCCTCAATATTTTCATTACCCTCATTGCTAGTTGCTTCGGCATTCTGTTCTGAGTCAGTTACAGGTTCGCCTTTTTCATCTTGAATTCCATAACCTTCAGAGCTTGCAGCATCATTAACATTTGAGAACGCTGCGCTATCTGAAATATTAAAGCCCATATCATCGTTTTCAAGATTGTGCTTGAGGTCAATTTCGTTTTCATTCTTATCAAGAACTTTAACATCAATTCCAAGCGATTGAAGCTCTTTTATAAGAACTTTAAAGGATTCTGGAACCCCTGATTTTGGAATGTTTTTACCCTTAACTATTGATTCATAGGTTCTTACCCTTCCAACGACATCGTCAGACTTGACAGTAAGAATTTCTTGAAGAGTGTAAGCTGCACCATAAGCCTCAAGTGCCCAAACCTCCATCTCTCCAAAACGCTGTCCACCAAACTGCGCTTTACCACCGAGTGGTTGCTGTGTAACAAGCGAGTAAGGACCTGTTGAACGGGCGTGAATTTTATCATCTACCAAGTGAAGTAGTTTTAAGAAGTACATAACTCCAACAGTTATAGGATTGTCAAACGGCTTACCTGTTCTGCCATCTATAAGTGTTGTTTTGCCGTCTTCTCTAAGTCCTGCCTCTACTAGTGCTTCTTTAATGTCGCTCTCAACAGCACCATCAAAAACCGGCGTCATTACTTTCCAACCTAACGACCTTGCAGCCATTCCTAAATGAACCTCAAGCACCTGACCGATATTCATACGGGATGGAACTCCAAGCGGGTTTAGGACTATATCAAGTGGTGTGCCATCTGGAAGGAAAGGCATATCTTCTTGTGGAAGAATACGAGAAACAACACCCTTGTTTCCGTGACGACCTGCCATCTTATCTCCAACAGAAATCTTTCTTTTTTGTGCAATATAGCAACGAACAACCTTGTTTACACCAGGGTTTAGCTCATCACTATTTTCTCTTGTGAACACTTCAACATTTACAACAATGCCGTATTCACCGTGTGGAACACGAAGAGATGTGTCACGAACTTCTCTTGCTTTTTCACCAAATATTGCACGAAGAAGTCTTTCCTCTGCTGTAAGCTCTGTTTCACCCTTTGGTGTTACTTTTCCAACAAGGATATCGCCAGAGCGAACCTCAGCACCTACACGAATAATTCCAAATTCATCAAGGTTGCTCAAAGCATCCTCACCGACATTGGGAATATCTCTTGTGATTTCTTCTGGCCCAAGCTTTGTATCCCTAGCCTCAATCTCATACTCTTCAATATGGATTGAAGTGAAAACATCATCGCGAACTATTTTTTCATTTAAGAGAACAGCATCCTCGTAGTTATAACCTTCCCAAGTCATAAATCCAACAAGAACATTTTTACCGAGGCTAATTTCGCCATTGTCGGTTGAAGGTCCGTCGGCTATAACTTCACCTTTTTTAACTTCTTGACCAAGGGATACAACAGGACGCTGATTAATGCAAGTACCTTGGTTTGAACGCATAAACTTGATGATATCATACTCATCAACCTTTGCGTCACTAGTTGTTACTTCAATCTTTTCTGCGCTAAGCTTTGTAACTACTCCGTCACGCTTTGCAACCAAAACAACTCCAGAGTCAACAGCCGCTTTATACTCCATTCCTGTGCCAATTATTGGCGATTGTGTCTTTAGGAGTGGCACTGCTTGTCGTTGCATATTCGAGCCCATAAGCGCTCTGTTAGCGTCATCGTTCTCAAGAAATGGAATCATTGCCGTTGCAACGGATACAACCATCTTAGGCGAAACATCCATATAGTCTGCTATGCCACGGTCAACTTCGTGAAACTCATCTCTATATCTAACTGTAACTTTTTCGTTTGCAAAACGACCATTTTCATCCAAAGGCTCGTTTGCCTGAGCTACATAGAAATCGTCCTCAACATCTGCTGTCATATAGTCAACTTCATCAAGTACAACACCTGTTTCCTTGTCAACTCTTCTAAACGGAGCTTCTATAAAGCCATATTTATTAATCCTTGCAAAGGTTGCAAGATATGAAATAAGTCCAATGTTTGGTCCTTCTGGAGTTTCAATCGGACACATACGCCCATAGTGGCTATAGTGAACATCTCGAACCTCAAATCCTGCTCTATCTCTTGAAAGACCTCCAGGACCTAGAGCTGACAAACGACGCTTGTGAGTAAGCTCGGCTAATGGGTTTGTTTGATCCATAAACTGTGACAATGGAGAAGAACCAAAAAACTCCTTAATTGATGCAACAACAGGCCTTATGTTAATAAGTGCTTGTGGAGTTGCTTTATCTGGCTCTTGCGCTTGCAAGGTCATTCTCTCTCTTACAACTCTTTCCATACGGGTAAACCCAATACGGAACTGGTTTTGAAGAAGCTCACCAACACTGCGTATGCGGCGATTCCCTAAGTGATCAATATCATCTATTGTACCAACATCCATTGCAAGGCAATTTAGGTAGTTGATTGATGCAAAAATATCATCAGTTGTAATATGTTTTGGAATTAAATCATCACAACGGGCTCTAAGCTCATTTTTTATGCTATCAAGGTCATCACCGCAGGTGTCTAAGATTTCGCAAAGAACCTCAAAGTTAACCTTTTCATTGATGCCCATATCCTCAAGCTCTTCTTGACTAAAGCTTACATAATCTGCAATATCAACCATTCCGTTAGATATTACTTTTACTTCAACCCCATCAACATCAAGAGTCGCCTCTCTTACGCCAGCTTGCTCAAGTTCGTGAGCTTTTTCTTTTGTAATAATTTCACCAGCATCTGCCAAAATTTCACCCGTTGAAGGGTTTGCAATTGGAAATGCTAGTTTGTTGCCAGCAAGTCTACCAGAAATTGCAAGCTTTTTATTATACTTATAACGACCAACTCTTGAAAGGTCGTAGCGATGTGCATCAAAAAACAAGCTATCTAAATGCGCTTGAGCAGTCTCAAGTGTTGGTGGCTCACCTGGACGAAGCTTTTTATAAACCTCAAGCAATGCCTCTTCCGCATTTTTAGTTGGGTCTTTTTCAAGTGTTTCCATTATTCTAGCATCGTGACCAAAAAGGTCTAAAATTTCTTCGTTAGTTGAAATGCCGAGTGCGCGAATAAATGTTGTGATGTATATTTTTCTATTTTTATCAATACGAACATAGAACAAATCATTTTGGTCAGATTCATATTCAAGCCATGCACCCCTGTTTGGAATAACAGTTGAGGTGAATAGCTTTTTACCTGTCTTATCATAATTCATTCCGTAATAAACGCCTGGAGAACGAACAAGCTGAGATACGATAACTCTCTCTGCTCCGTTTATCACAAAGGTTCCGCCGTCTGTCATAATTGGGAAATCTCCCATATAGACTTCGTTTTCCTTTATTTCGCCCGTTTCCTTGTTTAGCAATCGTGCCCTAACACGCATTGGGGCTGCGTAAGTTGCATCACGCTCCTTGCACTCCGTCACCGTGTACTTCGGCTTATCGTCCATTTTGTAATCAACAAATTCAAGCACTAGATTTCCAGTGTAGTCGGTAATTTCAGAAATGTCTCTGAAAACCTCTTTAAGACCAACATCAAGAAACCATTGGTATGACTCTTTTTGCACCTCAATAAGGTTTGGCATTTCCATAACCTCATTAATGCGTGAAAAGCTCATACGGGTATTATTGCCGAGTTGCACCGAATTTACGTTTACCATAGGCCTTTATCACTCCGTTCTTTTTTGTGTCCATCTACTTATGGTAAGTTTGCCTGCAAAAGCAAACAAATCGAGAAAAATCTTAAAAATCATATTGATTTTTTGTGCATTTAGTGGTATAATTCACTTGTCAAGTAATTGCTAAAGACAACATTTTTCCATTATAATGCAGTATGTTATTATATACCTTGTTCTCTATTTTGTCAAGGTATATTTTGTTTTTATAGTTAATTTAAGTTTTTAAATTAGCTTTTCTATTTGAGTATTGACAAATTTTGTAAATTTTATAAAAAAAGATGCATTTTATTTAATTTTTGTGCTATAATGCTCAATAGTTAGAAAATTTATACTAAATTTTGGAAGGTGTTTTTTATAAATGATTGAAAGTACATTTATTATGTTAAAACCTGATACTCTAAAACGAGGTCTTGCCGGGGAAATTATTTCTCGAATCGAGCGAAAAAGCTACAAAATAACAAATGCAAAAATGATGAGTCTTGATGAAAAAATCCTAACTGAGCACTATTCTCACATTGTGGACAAACCTTTTTTTCCTGGACTTTTGGATTATATGATGAGCGGTCCTGTTCTTGCTATGGTTGTGGAAGGTGAAAATGCAATTTGTGGTATGAGAACTATTATCGGTGCTACAAATTTTGAAGATGCCATTGCTGGAACTATCAGGGGTGATTTTGCCTACTGCACATCTCATAACCTTATACACGGCTCTGACTCACTTAAGAGTGCGCAAGTAGAGATAAAAAGATTTTTTGGATAAAACTTTTGATTAAAACTAAATAATAAATTAATAATAAACGCCCACCAATTAAGGTGAGGCGTTTATTATTTGTATTCTAGTTACCTTGCATAAATAATTTAACTTAAAAAGATTTTTCAGTTTGTTGTTTTAAAATCATCTTAGTATTTTAAATATCTTGAAAGAAAGTAAGAATTAACTCCTATAAATGTTATTGAAATTAATCCTAAAAATATGTAGTTTATAAATGTGGATTTTAAAATCATTCTAAGCCCAAACATAGGTGCAGTTAAAAAAGAAACTGGAACCATTAAAAAACCGACTTGAATTGATGTTGCCGACGCCACAAGTGAAACAACCGACGATATTAATATTACAGACCACAAAGCAATTGAATAAATCATTATACTTTTTGAGTCCGATGTAAAATTAACCATACCCCCCCAAAAGACAACAAACAATAAGCTTAAAATAAAGTTTCCCCATCCTAGTTTATAATTTACAACTGCACTCATATTTACTAGTGCAAAAAATATAAATAAAATTACAGAAGATGAAACAAAAATTTTATTTTTCATTTAGATTAACCAATCCTTTCGGAACATCTCTAGTGTATACTCAAACTCTAAAACTTGCAAATTAATCAAGAAAATCTTTAAGCTTTTTGCTACGGCTTGGGTGACGAAGTTTGCGCAGTGCTTTTGCTTCAATTTGACGAATACGCTCACGAGTAACATTAAATTCTTTACCCACTTCCTCCAAAGTTCTTGGATGGCCGTCTTCTAAGCCAAAACGAAGTGAGAGAACCTTTTCTTCTCGTGGTGTCAAAGTTTTTAAGACATCTCCAAGTTGCTCTTTTAAAAGCAACATTGAAGCTGCATCAGCTGGAGCTAGTGCATCGTCATCAGGGATAAAATCGCCGAGGTGGCTGTCTTCCTCTTCTCCAATTGGAGTTTCGAGTGACACAGGTTCCTGTGCAACTCTCAAAATTTCACGGACTTTTTCAACAGGCATATCCAGTTCTGCTGCAATTTCTTCTGCGGTTGGATCTCTTCCGTTTTTATGCAAAAGTTGGCTATTTGTCTTTTTAACTTTATTAATTGTTTCAACCATATGCACAGGTATACGAATTGTCCTTGCTTGGTCTGCAATTGCCCGTGTTATAGCCTGCCTTATCCACCACGTTGCATAGGTAGAAAACTTAAACCCTTTTGTGTAGTCAAATTTGTCAACAGCTTTAATAAGACCTAGGTTGCCCTCCTGTATCAAATCAAGAAACTGCATTCCTCTGCCTACATATCTTTTTGCTATACTTACAACAAGCCTAAGGTTTGCCTCTGCAAGCCTTTGTTTTGCAATTTCATCATTATCTGCAATTCTGATTGCAAGCTCTATTTCTTCTTCTGGGGTTAAAAGTGGGACTCTTCCAATTTCTTTTAAATACACTTTTACAGGGTCATCCATTGCTACGTTCTTAGCGCTATCTGCCCCACTACTTGCGGTTGGTGATTTTGATGCCTCTGTATCAAAGCTCAAAGAATCAAGAGCTGCGTCTCCAAGGTCATCTATGATTTCAATATTATGGCCTTCAATTGTGTCATACAACTTGTCAAGCTCATCTATATCCAAATCCATTTCGATAATAGCCAAATCTATTTCATTTGTAGTTAAACGACCATTTACCTTACCTTTTTCTAGCAGTGTTTTTATAACTGATTTCTTTTCCAATATTTCCATACTATACTATCTCCCCTTGCACATCCTATGTATTTTTATTAAAGAGTTTTAAAAATTCATCATCACTTAAACTTTTTGGATCAATATTTTTAACTCTATTTTTTTCTTGTTTTAACACCTTTATACAATCATCACACTCCGTTATTGTGTTGCTTATTTTCTGTGAATTATTACTTAATTTTACAATTCTGCCCATCTCTTCGGGAGTGAAATATGCAGATAAAAACAAGTTGTCAATTGGCAATCCGTCTAAAATTCTTTGCGAGATTTTTTCATAAACTCTACGGTTAAAATCAGTTACAAAATCCTGTGAAGAAATTTTGTTTTCAAGCTTTTTTAAAAAATCTGGATTTGCGATAATAGATGAAATTAAAGTTTCTTCTGCTTTGGCAGCTTTAATATTATCAGGCCTTTGCGGGTTTACTTCATCTTTTTTTGGTGCAATCTCATCTTTAAGCTTCCCAAAATCAACTTTATTCTCACGTTTTTCTTTTCTATCTTTATTTTTTTGAGCCTGAGTTAAAATTGCCTCTTTGCTAACATCCAGTTCGCTTGCAAGCCTTGACGCATAAATTTCACGCTCTATTGGGCTATTTAGCTTTGCAAGTATAAAAGTTGCGTCATTTAAGAAATTCATCTTGCCATCTGAAGTCGCAAGGTCATACAACGCTCTTTTTTCTAAAAGTTTATACTCGATGTCATTAGCTGCACCATCAACAAGTGCTTTAAATCTCTCAGGACCATATTTTTTTATTATTTCGTCAGGGTCCTTACCATCTTTTAGCTCTAAAACTCTGATTTTTACGCCTGTTCTTTCAAACTTATATATCGCTTTGTTAACAGCTTTTTTGCCCGCTTCATCTGAATCATAAGCTAAGATTATCTCTTCGCAATAGCGTGAAATCAATCTCACTTGTTCGTCTGTTAGTGCTGTTCCAAGCCCTGCTACTGCATTTGTAAATCCTGCTTGATGCAGTGAAATAACATCCATATAACCTTCTGCTAAAATCAGTTTGCCTACATTGCCATTTTTTGCAAAATTTAGTGCAAACACAGCTTGACTTTTTTTATATACTAAAGTGTCTGATGTGTTTACATATTTAGGACCAGAGCCATCAAGAACTCTACCTCCAAACGCAATTATATTCCCTCTCAAATCTATTATGGGAACAATTGCTCTATCTCTGAAGTTATCAAAATAGTTAATCCGATCATTCTTTGTGCTTTTTTTTGCAAGGTCTGCCTCGTGAAGTTCGCTTTTAGAGTAGCCTTTGCTTGTCATATATTTTATAAGCTCGCTCCAATCATCTGGTGCATAGCCAAGCCCAAAACGACGAATGGTGTTCATTGATAGCCCACGAGATAAAAAATAATCAAGACCTTTTTTGCCCTTAGGGCTTAGCATATAATTATGAAAAAACCTTGCCGCTTCTTTGTTAATTTCAAGCATACGCCTTCTTTTTTTATTTATTGTATCATCATAATTATCCTCTGGCATATTAAGACCCGCTTTTTCGCAAAGCATACGCACAGCCTCAATATAATCCAAATTTTCGATTTCTCTAATAAATGTTATAGCATCTCCACCCTTTTGACAACCAAAACAATAGTATGACTGGGTGTCTGAATAAACAGTAAAAGACGGTGTTTTTTCACTATGAAAAGGGCAAAGCGCCTTAGAAAGTCTGCCGTGTTTTTTTAAGTCAACATATTGACCGATAAGCTCATCAATATCTATCCTTAGCCTTATCTCATTCAAAAACTCTTCGCTTATCGCCAATATTCTCACTCTCCTTTTAAAAAGCTTGTAAATTTGGATAAAGTGATTTTATGTCCACGCCTCTGGAATAAATAGTTTATGAAAAACAGAAAGCGCATATCTGTCCGACATACCTGCAATGTAATCGCAAGCGGCTCTGTTTGCTCCTTCTTTTTCACAAATTTTAATATAATCTGGTGGCATAGTTTCTGGATTGTCTTTAAAGAAGATATACATCCTTTGCAAAATATTTATAGCTTTTCCCTCTTCGCCTTTACAAACCGGATTTTTATAAACATTTGCAAACATATAAGAATGCAACTCATCAAAGGCCTCTTGTATCTCTTCATCCATTTTAATATCATCTGTACTGTTTAGTATTATTGACATTACAAGCGTAGATATTCTTTTGCTTTTTGTATCTCCTAAAACGCTTATCATACTCATTGGTATATCATCTGGAGAAAAAATTCCTGCTCTAATTGCATCATCTATATCATGATTAATATATGCTATTTTATCCGCAACTTTTACAACTCGTCCTTCTAAAGTTTCTGCCAATGTTCCGGTAGTATGGCAAACTATTCCATTTCGTACTTCATATGTAAGATTTAAGCCTTTTCCATTTTTTTCAAGAAAATCTACAACCCGCAGACTTTGCTCATAATGCTTAAATCCACCGGGATGAACTGCATCCAATGCACGCTCGCCCGCGTGACCAAAAGGAGTATGCCCTAAATCGTGCCCTAATGCTATTGCCTCTGTCAAATCCTCATTTAGCCTAAGCCCACTTGCAATTGTTCTTGCAATTTGAGAAACCTCAAAGGTGTGTGTAAGCCTTGTTCTGTAGTGGTCACCACGAGGTGTTAAAAAAACTTGTGTTTTATGTTTTAGACGCCTAAATGCGTTAGAGTGAATTATCCTATCCCTATCTCTTTGGTATGCCGTTCGCATTTGGCACTCTTCTTCTTCCCTCATTCTGCCTTTAGTGTTTTTACAAAGCGTTGCATAATTAGACAATGTCATTTCTTCGGTTTGCAATATTCGTTCTCTTATATCATCCATTTAAGACACCCCCTAATTATGTTATACGACATTAAAAGCAAAAACCCTTTATTTATTTTTGTCTTCTCAAAATTGAGCCTGCAGGAATTTTTTGTTTGCACGAAAATGTTACAGTAGCCATCGGGTGTTGTGCATACGGAATTGGTTCACCATCACTATCCCTTAAATCTTTTACTGTGATTTTATATGGCTCTGTTTTGGGGCTTAAAACTTCAAGCTCATCTCCGTCAAATAATTTGTTTCTTTGCTCAATGGTTATTTTTTCACCATCGCTTTTTATTACATTTGCAATAATATCCCATTCCCGTTTATAAATACCCTCATAGTATATGCTTGCATTATCCCTTGGATGACCAAAATAAAAGCCTGTGCAATAATCACGATAACTAATTTTTCTAATTTCATCTACAATCCATTTTTCTGGTATGTAGCTTGGTGTTGGATTTTGCTTGTATCCGTCTATTGCTGCTCTATATGCATTTGTTACAACGGCTGTGTAATAAGCAGACTTTGCTCTACCCTCTAGTTTAAAGCTTGTAACACCCGCACTTACAAGTTCTGGAATATGCTCAATCATACACATATCCTGAGCATTCATTATATATGTTCCGTCTTTATCATCTGAAATTTCAAAATATTCGCCCGGTCTTTTTTCTTCTACTATATGGTATTTCCATCGGCAAGGTTGCGAGCAATCTCCCCTATTTGAATCTCTGCCCGTTAAATAGTTTGACAGCAAGCACCTGCCCGAAAAAGACACGCACATAGCGCCGTGTACAAAACACTCTATTTCTAATTCCTTTGGAGTTTTTGCTCTTATTTGGGCTATATTCTCCATAGATATTTCCCTAGCGGTTACAATTCTTTTAGCGCCCATATTGTAAAACGCATTTGCCGTTTCATAATTTACTATTCCAGCTTGGGTTGAAATATGAATGTCAACCTTTGGAGCATATTTTTTTGCAAGATTTAAAACACCCAAATCAGCAATTATAAGCCCATCTACTTCACATTCCTGAGCATATTCTAAAAACTCTGGCAAACGAATAAGCTCATCATTCCTTGGCAAGGTATTACAAGTTAAATAAACCTTGACCCCGTTTTTGTGGCACAATTGAACTGCATTTTTTAACTGCTCATCATTAAAATTCCCTGGAGAGGCACGCATTCCAAAAGAAGTGCCACCAAGATACACTGCATCTGCACCATACTCTAGCGCCGCTTGTAATCTCTCTTCATCTCCTGCTGGAGCTAGCAATTCCGGATTTGCCGTTTTAATTTTTTCACTCAAAAAGCTCTCCCCTTTTTATTTTTAATCTACTGACGTTAGTTTTGCTTTAATTTTATTTTGATTATGCTCCATTAGCGTTTTTGCAAAAAAGACTTCTTTGGTTTCTTCGTTGTGACAGAAATAAAAATAATCTGTACTTTCTGGATAAAGTGCTGCCTCTATCGCTTGTGAGCCAGGATTGCAAATCGCACCAACCGGAAATCCCGTTACATTATAGGTATTATATCTTCTCAAATAAGTGTCATATTGAGATGCATCAACCCCATAGCGAACACAGTTTGTTACATAATGGGCTGTTGCATCACTTTGCAATGATGGGTAGTTTGCAGGATCTTTTAACCTGTTGTGAAAAACTGAGGAAATTTTTCCCATTTGAGCGCTTGAACCTGCTTCTTTTTGAATTATAGACGCAAGCGTTATAACCTCATCAACAGTAAGTCCTAACTCTTTTGCCCTTGCGTCATACTTCGGTGTCCACTCTTTATTAAAACGCTTTAGCATTGTTCTAATCACATTGCTCGGATTGTCGCCTACAAAAAATTCATACGTGTCTGGAAACAAATATCCCTCAAGGTTATGGTACCTATCTTTTTTCTTTTTTACATCTTTTACAAAATCATAATCAAACATTGCTTTATCAAGGTTTTCTAAAAAAGCACGCTTATTACAAATCCCATTTTTTTCTAGCCTTTCGGCCATTTTATCAATTGTCCATCCCTCTGGAAAAGTGATGGTAATTGTTTTTGCCTCTTTTTTAGGTTGCATATAAATAAGCATTTTTTCGACACCCATATCAGGTCTTAAATAATAAACTCCTGACAAATACTGTGGGTTTGCCTTTCTAACGCCTAAAGTAAATCTCATAAACGAACGGCAAAAAACCTTGTTTTTAATCAGCTTTTCTTTATGCAAAATTCCAATTATCTGACTAGTTTTTGCGTTTTCAGGAATTGTTACTGTTATTACATCTTCTTTTTTATTAAACGCAATTATGTCGTTGAGACACGACATAGCCCAAATAGAAAGCAAAATAGAAATCGCACATAATATTGCAATATGAATTGCAAATGCCTTTTTATCCTCTGATTTTTTAAGTGATTTTGAGCTTTTATTAGGCGTGGGTCTTTGTTGCTTTTTAAAATCTTGCCCACTCCTATTTGATAAATTTGCCTGAATTTTATTTGTGTTTGGACGGGAATCAAAATACACTTCCCCCTTGTATCTTGGAGAGTTGTCACCAGTACGATTATACTTCTTGTTATCTGACGCACTGTTGTTTTCCGAAGGTTTAATGTCATCATCAAATGATAATGTAAGATTAAATTTTTCTTTTTTTTGATGATTTGATTGGGATTTTTCTTGGTCACTTTTGCTTGAAACCTCATAACGCTTTAAAAGTTCGTCAAACTCATCATTTGCGCTAATTCGTCCCTTTCCCGTATCGTTGTTATTCATTAAAGAACCTCCGTGTTAAGTAAATTCCTGCCCCAAAAATAAGTACAAGTATTTTTAATCTGTAGACATTACTCGTTTTTCTGTAATTATTGATGCAACCTTTTTATCGTACCTACCTCTTGGCAACTCATCACACATACAAAACGAGTAACATACACCTATTATTCTTCCGTCAAAATTGTTTAAAAATCTATCATAATAGCCTTTTCCGTAACCTAGCCTATAACCATCTTTGTCAAATGCCAGTGCCGGTACAATGCAAACGCCCCTTGACAAATCTTCTAGTTTTTCACATTTTTGCCTTATAGGTTCCATTACTCCAAAAGAGCCTAGTTCTAAATCATCTAGTGATTTTATAATATAAAACTCCATATTCCTTGTGTTTTCTACACACCTTGGAACTGCGACTATTTTTCCATCATTTAGTGCATATTCAATCAACGGTTTGGTATCCACTTCTGAACCCGTTGCAACATAGGTAAGCAAAATTTTTTCTTCTCTATATGACCAAAGCTGAGTAATTTTCCTTAAAATTTTCTCATCCATTACGCTTTTTTCATCGTACGGTAAATCATCACGCAAAGCTCTGTAATGCTCCCTAAGTTGCCTCTTTTCTTCCCTTATGTCTGTCACTTGCATTGCATTGACTCCTTGATAGAAATAGCTTTTTCTTCACTATCTAATGCTTTTACGATTTCAAGTCCAAAGTCTATTGCTACTCCCGCTCCCTTTGCTGTTATAATATTTGCGTCCTTGCACACCAAATCTTTTTGTATAATTGCACCTTTAAGCTCGTCCTCAAATCCTGGAAAGCATACTGCCTTTTTACCATTTAGGTACCCCAAAGAACCGAGTATTGAGGGTGCTGCACATATTGCACAAATAAGAATATCATTTTTATATGCAAAGTCTAAAAAATTATTTACAACAACTGAATTTTTTAAATTTATCGTACCTGGCATACCTCCAGGTAAAATCACGGCAGATATATCATCATCTGTGCTTACGCGATTCTCGCTAAGGTCACTTTCGATTTTTATTCCGTGTGCACCCGTTATAACATCTGCTCCTATTCCAACTGTTTTAAGCTCTAATCCTGCACGCAAAATAACGTCTGCTGTTGCTATGGCTTCTATTTCCTCAAACCCATCTGCTAAAAACATATAAATCATAAATATCACTCCTAAAATTAAATCAAATGCGATATAATTTATCCTAATGATATACCTATATAAGCATTTTTCATTTTTAAAATGGACTTTTGAGCTTCATCATTAAGCGGTTTTATCATACCGACTTTTACAATCTTTTGGTCATCAGTTGACAACGGAAAATCTACAGGAAAATTAAAAACAAACTGTTGTGCGTCCTCTTTTTGAAGTAGCAAATAAAACAGTTCACCAACACTACCCATAGAGCAAAGTTCTTTTACATAAATTGTATCTTTTCCCTTGGTATACATCGCATAGCCTTTGCTAGTAGATACCATTGAACCGTGCGTGTACAAATGCTCTTTCATTGCATAGTTTAGTGTGTCAGAGTTCCAGTTTAAAAAATCATAAGGCGCAAGGGCAATTTGCCTGATTTTAAACATATCAAGCTCACTGCTAGGGCTTGCATTTTTAACCACCTTAAAGAGCTGTTTTCGAGTTAGAGTTATACTCTTTTTATAAAATGCAGTTTCAAACCCAAACTTTGCATAATAATCAAAAAGATAATCATCAGCAGGAACCAAAGTAATAAAATCAACGTTCCTTTGCTTTGCAATTTCTACACCTTTTTCAATCAACTCTGCCATATATCCCCGTCCCCTATATTTTGGCAAAGTTGCAGCAGCATAAAGATAAAGGGTGCTGTACCCTCTACCCTTTATTACAGTTTGTGATTCTAAAAAGAAATACATCGCAACCACAACACCTTGTTTCCTATAGACTATGGTGTTTTCTGGTTTAAACATAGAATCCCAAAACTGCTTTATATAACTATCCGTATCCGAAAAGCTAATTCGCCATACTTTTGCTATATCTTCATAATCTTGTGGTTTTGCAAAATCAACCATAAATTACCCCTCAAAGACTGCCCTATATTTTTTAACAAGCATAACCGGATTATAAGAAAGCTTTGCCTTGCGAAGACCTTCAATTCCTAAATCCTCTTCCCTGTTGACAAACTCATATTCGCTAATAGTATTCCTTGCAAATTCTCTATTAATAATTTGGTATGCTCCCCTAACATCAGAAAGAGCTTTTTCAATATGGGTGCAAAAAGTATTGTCGTTTAATCGTTCTCCCATTGTGTATGCAATTATTTCACCGTCTACCCTTATTGCTCCACCCTTTAACTCAAGCTCTTCAAAATGCTCAAAAGCTCTTGTTATTGCAATCTCTTCTCTGCCTATGCCCTCGGGATTTTTTTCTATATTTTGTGCTTCCCATTTTCTGTTCATTTCAATGCACTCTTGCATATTATTGCTATTTATTTCTTCATAACTCCAGTTATTATTTTTTTCAAAATATGATATATGATTACGCTTTGAATGAAACTTTTTACCTGATAACGTAGCTAGTTCTTCTACAGAATACACATAGTCAAAATTGTGACGACTCTCAATAAAGCTAAATTTACCCGGCATCAAAATCTCAAGCTCTTCCTTTTCTTGCTCGGTAATTGCATAAAGTTCTAAATTATTGCCCTGTGACAATGCCTCCTCGTGCAAGGCACCTATGCATTTTGTAAAATCGCCATCACCTTTTGGAACAGAATATGAGGGTTTTTCATCTGTTGAACGGCAGACAAAAAAATGCTCACACATTGAAATTTCTGCACCATAAACTGGAGCCCACATAAATATATTGCCAAAACAAAATTCACAAGTAGTTTGTCTTGTTTTTGATAGTATTTCTTTAATCTTTGGTTTGTCGCAAATGACCGGTTCTCTAAACTCTCGCATTATAGCACCTCCGATAAAACAAGGTGCATAATATCCTTGCTTATTTCTTCTATTGAGCGTGGCATATCACCATTTGAGCACTCAACGCATTTCCAACCCAGTTCTTTTACTGCATATAATGATGCTTGTCTGCAAGCTTTAAGGTATTCAACATTGCACTCGTGAACATCTTTTTTAACCTCATCGCCATCATAACGACTTGTCATAAGCTTTTGCGAAATCTCTACGGGCATATCAAGATAGATAACTAAGTTAGGCTTTGGGATACCTACTTTATTATATTCAAAATCCTCAAGCCAATTTAAATAACTTGCCCACTCACTTTTAGGTAGTTTAACCATTTGGTGAGATGCATTTGATGTTGTATATCTGTCAGCTAAAATCAGAGTGCCGTTTTCAAAATCATTCTTCCACTTTTTTGTAAAACTTGCAAATCTGTCAACAGCATAAAAAGTTGATGCAGCATAGGCATTTACATCCTTAGGACTTGCCCCAAAATCACCATTTAGATACATTTTTACAAGCGTACTTGATGGGTTTTCATAGTCGGGTAATTTAATTTGCTTTACATCTACGCTTTTTTCTTGCAAAGCATTTTTCAGTATTTCAACCTGAGTAGATTTACCGCTACCGTCCAAACCCTCAATCACAATTAGTCTTTTCAAAACAAATAACCTCTTTAAATATTGATAAAATTTAATCGTATGTTGTCATATTTAGTAAATTATTATACCAAACTATGTAGTATTTTACAAGTATAAAGTGCCCATTATTGCACCATATATATTATGTATCGAAACTATCTTGCATGGATTTATTAAATATGATAAAATATCCGTTAATAACTACAACTTTTTTGGACAAAAACAGGGGGATTTGCATATTATGAGTATTTCCAAAGCTTTTATTATCGGCGTGAGCGACTGTGGCGAGAGCGTATGTGCTGCGTCTGGCAGAATTTCAACACAACCGGGGAACTGTCAAGAAATTTTAAATCGCTCTATTGATACATCAAAAAATGCAAACCTCATTAGCAAAGTTACAGCCTCGGGTCACACATCTACGATTGAACATATAATGTTTAATCTTGCGTTTCAAGATGTATCTGCTGTTGTGGAGCAATTTATGATTGAATTTAGGCTTGCATCTTTTACCGTAAAATCAAGAAGATATGTTGATTTTAGTAACATGGGTTATTATGTGCCAAATTTTGATAATAAAGAACTTGAAAATGAATATAAAGAGCATATGAACTATCTTTTTGATGAATATCAATTTTTGTTGAATAACGGTGTTGAAAAAGAGGACGCTCGTTTTATTCTTCCTTACTGTTTGCACAGCAACTTTTTTTGCTCGCTAAACGGTCGTGAATTTTTGCATATACTTAATTCTATGCTTTATGGAAGAGGTAGCAAATATCCTGAAATAAAAGAGCTTGGCAGGCAACTTTTAGAGCAGGCAAAGCAAAAAGCAGAGGGTATTTTTATAGACTTTGAAAAGCGTTGCGAAAAAGCTACAAACAAAGATGAAATTGTGCTAGATTTTATAAATATCGACAATACAAAAAACAACAATAAATCACCTGTTGAGCTTTTATCCTACACTCAGCAAGCTGAAAAATGTGTTGCCAAAAATGCACTTATAACATATTCTCAAATGTCAAGTGACGAGGCAGAAAAAATCGTTTCAGACAAAGATATTATGGATAAAATTATAAAATCAGTTGTTAAATCCTCTCGCCCAAGACCACTAGAGAGCGTTAATTTTACATTTAGGCTAAATGATGTGTCGCTACCTTGTCTTACTCACTTTGCAAGGCACAGAATGCAAGCAATTGATATCCCGCCACTTACAAAAGCGAACCGTGAAAGCTATATTACACCAGAAATCATAAGCAACAACAGCGAACTTAAAAATCGTTATGACGGTGCATTTAAAAGAATTGCAAATCTATATAAAAAACTACAACAAAATAATATTGCCGAGGAAATATTGGTATACTACCTTCTTTGTGGTAGCACCATTGATTTTGTTACAACTGTTAATGCAAGGGAACTTATGCTATTTTTCAGACTGCGCACCTGCACCCGTGCGCAATGGGAAATCCGTGAGTATTCAATAAAAATGTTGCAAAGCGTAAGAGAGGTTGCACCGAGCATTTTTGACCTATATGGTCCTAGCTGTTTTGTAAATGGTGTATGCCCTGAGAGTGCCAATTTTACTTGTGGCAGAGCCGGAGAAATGAAGAGGGTTTTTAAAGCTTTATAAAACAATGTCAAATAATGCTTAACTGCAGTAGCGCAAATACTTTATTACAACTTTTTAGGGTTTTAAAAGCTTTGTAAAACAATATAAAATGTCGAAAAGAGCCGATGTATATACATCAGCTCTTTTTTGTGCTTTGCTCTTATTTTTCTATGATATTCTCAACATCAAAACCTGCATCTAAAATCGCCTCTTTTAAAACTGCGTCCGACACCTTTTTGTTTGCTATAACTGCTACATTTTTCTCTTCCAAATTTACCTGCGCATTTTCTACACCATCAATAGATTTCAAAATGCTCTCTACCCTTGTTTTGCAGTGTCCACAGCTCAT
>JAAYPE010000074.1 GCA_012519975.1 Clostridiales bacterium | reverse complement strand
GCCGTTCTTGACCCTGAACTTACAGTTGGATTGCCTCCTCATATCACATCCACAACGGGTATAGATGCTCTTACCCACGCCGTGGAGGCGTACATAGGCAAGAGCAACACAAGCGACACGGCTCTTAAAGCAAAAATGGCAACAAAAATGATTTATGAAAATGTAGAAAGAGCATATAAAGACGGTTCTGACATTGAGGCTAGGGGCCAAATGCTTCTTGCTTCTTACTATGCCGGCGTTGCCTTTACAAGGGCATATGTTGGTTACATTCATTCAATTGCTCACAACCTTGGCGGTATGTATAATATTCCGCACGGACTTGCAAATGCAATTATTATGCCTTATGTTCTTGAATGGTATGGAAAATCTGCACACAAAAGGCTTGCCGAGCTTGCAGACAGCGCAGGGATTGGTTCTCCTGTTCAAACAGACGAGCAAAAAGCAAACGCTTTTATAGAAAGTATAAAAACACTTAATCGAAATATGAACATTCCAAACAAAATTGAGGGAATTAAAGAAGAAGATATTCCAACAATTGCAGAGCGTGCATTAAAAGAGGCAAATCCTCTCTACCCTGTTCCTAAAATTATGAACAAAGAAGAATGTATGTCTCTTATAAAATCTCTTATGGCATAACTGTATCATTAAATGTAATATATATTAGAGGCTGTTTGTTCAGCCTCTTTTTTATTATTATTCCCTTTTTGAACAATCTTTCAAAAACACTTGAAGTTTTGTACAAAAAAATGTTATAATGTAGAAGTTTATTTGTAAAATTTATTTAAGAGATATCCTTGGGATTAAAACAACAGGCAACTTTGTGTATTTTTTCCATTTATATGCTCTTTATTTTTTTCTATAATATAAGCTTTGTTTTATCCATTATGTATAAAGCAAAAATAAATATATATAATTTTAATACATTACACTCTTTTACTATTGTTTTTTATTTTAAAAGAGTGATAAAATAAAAAAAGGTGATTTGAATATGAAATACAACATTACTCAGCAAGAAATCGAAAAGCAAATAACAACTAAGCTGTCTCATCTTTATGGTCTTTCTCCCGCAGATGCGAGCTATGACCAATACTACAAAGCCGTTGCTCTTATTTTGAGAGATATGATGAGTGGTAAATTTTTTGATGTTCTAGGTTCACCAAATCAAAAGAAAAAAGGCTCAAAACTTGTGTACTATATGTGTATGGAGTTTTTAATTGGCCGTTCACTTAAAAACAATCTCTACAATACAGGGCTTGAATCAATGGTAAAAGATGCTTTAAAGTCCTTTGACATTGACCTTAACAAGCTTTATGAACACGAGCCAGACGCAGGACTTGGCAACGGTGGACTTGGAAGGCTTGCCGCTTGCTATATGGATGGTCTTGCATCTAATGATTATTTCGTTATGGGCTATTCCATCCTCTATGAGTATGGAATTTTTAAACAAAAGCTTATAGATGGCTGGCAAACAGAACTACCTGATTTTTGGCTACCTGGTGGAGAGGCGTGGCTTACTCCTAGAAAGGATTCTAGTGTTACCGTTAAGTTTGGTGGCAGACTTGAGAGTCAGTGGTCTGATGGATATTATATTTCAAAGCTTATTGACTACACCCCTGTTGTAGCTGTTCCATACGATATGTGTATGTCTGGAAAAGATAGCGAATCCTTTGGTGTTTTGCGCCTTTGGAAAGCGACTTCTCCCAGCATTGATATGAGTCTGTTTAATCAAGGTGACTATATTCGTGCAGTTGAGCAGGATGCTATGGCAGAGGTTATTAGCAAGGTGCTTTACCCATCTGATAATCACGCCGAAGGTAAAAGCTTGCGCCTTCGTCAGCAGTATTTCCTAGTTTCTGCATCAGTGCAAGATTTGGTACAAAGATACCTTCGCACTCACGGTAATATAGATAATATGCCTGATGAAGTTGCAATCCACATCAACGATACTCATCCCGCTCTTGCAATACCTGAGATGATGAGAATTTTTCTTGACGATTGTGGATACAGTTGGGACCACGCTTGGTCAGTCGTTACAAAGATTTTTGCATACACTAACCACACCGTTATGAGTGAGGCTTTGGAGTGCTGGACTGAGGAGCTTGTGCAACAACTACTACCAAGAATTTATGAAATAATTAAAGAGATAGATAATCGTTATCGTGCTTTTATTTGGGAGGTTACCCACGATTCAAGCAAAGTTGAACGAATGGCAATTGTATCAAACGGTATAATTAGAATGGCAAATCTTTGTGTTGCTTGTTGTCACAGTGTTAACGGCGTTTCTGCACTTCATAGCGAAATATTAAAGCAAACTGTTTTTAACGATTTTTATACACTATCTCCTGCAAAATTTAAAAATGTAACTAACGGAATTGCTCACAGACGCTGGCTTTGTCAGTCAAATCCAAGGCTTACAAACCTTGTAACAAACCTTATCGGCGATGGATTTGTTAAAGATGCAAGTGAGCTTGAAAAGCTAAAAGAGTTTTCAAATGACAGCTCCGTGCTAAAGCAAATTGAAGATGTTAAGCACAAAAATAAAGTTGATTTTTCAAAATATGTCAGCGATAAAACAGGTATACTAATTGACCCAAATTCTATTTATGATGTTCAAGTCAAAAGGCTCCACGAGTATAAGCGACAGCATCTGAATACTTTTGATATAATTGCACAATACCTTGCACTCAAAGAAAATCCGTCTATGGATTTTACTCCAAGAACCTATATTTTTGGTGCAAAGGCAGCTCCAGGATACTTTATTGCTAAGAAAATCATTTCTCTTATCTACTCTTTGGCACAAGTCGTTAATAACGACCCTGATGTTGACGGTAGAATAAAAATTGTGTACCTTGAGGATTATAATGTTTCAATGGCAGAAAAGCTTATGCCTTGTGCTGATATTAGCGAGCAAATATCCCTTGCCGGTACTGAGGCTAGCGGAACAGGAAATATGAAGCTTATGCTAAACGGTGCAGTAACTCTAGGCACTCTTGATGGCGCCAATGTTGAGATTAGCGAAGCTGTGGGAGATGATAACATATTCATCTTTGGAATGAATTCTGTGGAGGCTTCAAGCCTTGCAACAAGTGGATACGACCCTCATAGCTATTATGTAAACAACGCAGTTCTTAAAGGTGTTATTGATTTTATCGACCTTGGTGTAAATGGGCTAGCTTATCCTGAAATTTCTTCTACAATATTGCATCACGACCCATATATGGTTATGGCTGACTTTGCCGATTATCACAAAACTCGCAAAGAGATTATGGATGCATATTGCAATAGAGAAAGATGGAACAAAATGTCGCTTATGAATACCGCAAGCGCAGGCATTTTCTCAGCCGACAGAGCTGTTACCGAGTATGCAAACAACATTTGGCATACCGGAAAAATAAAATAATATAAAAGTAGGAATTGATATGGAAAACCCTATCTTTAATTCAAGGGATGTACTCTATAAGGATAAATTTGGTGCCGTGGCCGCAGGCGAAAAAATAAAACTTCGCCTGTTGCTACCATATCACGAAAACAATAAATGCCAAAGGGCGTGGTTACTGATTTGCAAAGACGGATTTAAAGAATCTAGATTCGAACTTTTTGCAACTGATGATTATCACAACGGTAGCAGATGGTGGGAAATAGTCCATCAAGTGTCAGAGCCAGGGCTTTATTGGTATCGTTTTGAATGTGAAACTTCTTTTGGAATCTGCCATATTTCACACACGGGCAACGGAATAGGCAGTCCAGCAAGCGATGTTTCCTCTTGGCAACTTACAGTATATTCTCCCGATTTTAAAACGCCGGATTGGCTCAAAGGCGGGATAATATATCAAATTTTTCCAGATAGATTTAAAAAAGGGCAAAAGGACAAGAAAGAAATACCAGCAGGAAGAATTATGCACGATGATTGGTACGGTCAACCTGTTTGGAAACCTACCAAAGAGGGCAAAGTGCTAAACAATGATTTTTTCGGCGGTGACCTTAAAGGAATTGAACAAGAGCTTGACTATTTAAAAAGTCTGGGTATTAATTGTATATACCTAAACCCAATATTTGAGGCTGCGTCTAACCACCGTTATGACACAGCTGATTACGAAAAAATCGACCCACTACTCGGAACTCTAGAGGATTTTAAATCCCTTTGTAATACTGCAAAATCAAAAGGAATACACATAGTCTTAGATGGCGTTTTTAACCACACTGGTGATGACAGTAAGTATTTTAATAAATATAAAAGATACGGCGAATGCGGAGCCTATAACTCTGAAGATTCACCCTATTGTAAGTGGTATAAATTTAATGAATGGCCACACAATTATGAATCTTGGTGGGGTTTTAGAACTCTCCCCGAGGTTAAAGAAGAATGCCCTGAATACCAGGAATTTATCACAGGAAAAGGTGGAATAATTGAAAAATGGCTCATTGCTGGAGCTGATGGTTGGCGGCTTGATGTTGCCGACGAGCTTCCCGACTTTTTCCTTGACCAAATAAGGAGCCGTGCAAAAGAAACAAAACCAAATTCACTAATACTAGGTGAGGTTTGGGAAGATGCATCAAACAAAACAAGCTACGGTTACAGGCGAAGATATTTGCACGGAGACCAGCTTGACAGTGTGATGAACTATCCTTTTGCCCACGCTATTACTGATTTTGTTGTATCATTTCGTACAAATGATTTTTTTGACCGCATTTTAACTATTCTTGAGAATTATCCGCCACAAGTGGTAAACGTTTTAATGAACCCGCTAGGCACACACGATACACAAAGAATTCTAAACACATTGTCTGGAATGTCTGCCGAGTACAGGGATAGAAAATGGCAGGCAAACCATCCTCTCACAAAAGAGCAAAAAGACAAAGCATCAAGTCTGCTCACCATAGCTTCGGCTATGCAGTATACATTGCCTGGCGTGCCCTCTATCTATTATGGCGACGAGGCTGGACTTTCTGGATTTAAAGACCCGTTCAACAGAACCTGTTATCCTTGGGGTAGAGAAAATAAACAGCTTATCGAGTGGTACAAATTTCTAGGAAGGCTTCGCAGAAAATGTCCCGCTCTAGTCGACGGTCAGTTCATTCCGATTTCTGCCGGCCTTGGTTGTATTGCGTATGCACGAAAAAAAGATGATGATATGATTGTTATAATTGCAAATCGAAACGAACACAGTATTGATTATCATCTTCACGAAGAATTTAGCGGTCTTAAAACTATTTCTGGTTGCATTTTAGATGAGTTTACCGTTAAAATTCCAGCTACCACCTGTGCAATACTCGGCAAAGGTAAATGGATTTAGACAAAGCACTACAAAAACCACGAGCATTATACCCCGTGTTGCAAAAAACATCAGCACAGAGTGACATATTTCACTCTGTGCTTTTTTTATAATTATTTAAGGCGGACAAGCCTCAATATTTAATAAAAGTGGTGTGCGAGTTGAAAAATAATGCGACATTTGTAAAGGAGCATACAAAATCGTGGGAATCAAAAGATATGTCAAAACCTTTTTTAGAATACATAGGGGTAGCTTTAACCTCCTTTTTTTTATCATATCAAAATGCAGTATTGCATATATCCCCATTTGGAATTGCCTTTGTTAGCGCCTGCAATTTTACATATATGCCTTTTGCTTTGGCAGGTTCAGTGCTTGGCTACTCTTTATCACCTAGCGAAAACATTCTTCCGCTGCGATACCTTGCAACACTTATTGCGATTGTTGCAATTGCAAGATGCCTTGATACGCTCGGCCTTACAAAAAATGGTCAAATAGCCTCTCCCCTAATTTCTTTTGGTTGCTGTTTTGCAACGGGGTTTACGATGCTTGTTGCACAGGGATTTGATATTTATCTCTTTATGCTTTATCTTGCGGAAGCAGTTATAGCCGGAGGCACTGCATACTTTTTTAAAATGTGTTTTAATATTACATCAATAAAAAAAGGTGTCTATGCCATTAGCTCGCACGAACTTGCCGGAATTGTAGTTTGTGGCAGCATATTACTTATGTCTTTTTCTGCTTTTGAGTTTGGTGGGTTTTCCCCCGCTAGAACTCTTTGTATTCTTACAATCCTTGTTTGCTCTTATTTTGCAAGGGAAGCTGGTGGCAGTATTACAGGTGTTACTCTTGGTTTAGTCATTGGTCTTGCTAGTCAGTCACAAAGTTTGGTTGTTGGCTACTCCTTTGGTGGATTGCTTGCCGGAGTTTTTTCACCGCTTGGCGCTATTGGAGTTTGCTGTGCTTTTTTAATTGCTCACGGTGTATCAATTATTTTACAAGGTCTTAATACGCAAGTCGCTTTGTATTTTGCTGAGGCTATAATAGCTTGTATAATTTTTCTATTTCTTCCTCAAAAACTTATTGAGCGAATTAGGTTATTTTTCAGCTGTGCCACTATTTTACCAAGCGTTGACGGACTGCGTTCATCAGTTGTTACGCGCTTATGCACTGCTTCAGACGCTGTAGACGAGCTTTCTCAAAGCGTGAAAAAAGTATCTAATTTGCTATCTCAAAAAAGCACTGTTAGTTCTCCTGATGATTTGTTTTATCGTGTCGAGCAAAATGTTTGCAACGGATGTGGCAACCGCGCTTTTTGCTGGCAACACTGCTTTAACGATACTATGAATGTTTTTAATGACGCTTTTTCAGTTTTACGCACCGGAAATGATATCACCATTGAAAATGTTCCAAGGCACTTTTCTGCGCGATGCATAAAGCTTACAACGCTTGTTGACTGTTTTAACAAAGAATATGGTGTGCATACTGCCAATATTGCAACCAATGCAAAACTTTCTCAAATGAGACACATCGTTGCCCAACAGTTTGATAGTATGTCTGATTTGCTAAAGGATTTGTCGTTAGAATTTGACGAGGAGCGAACCTTTGATGACGAAACGGCTTCTAGGGTTTCGGCACTACTAAGTGATTTTGGAATAAACGCTATTGGTGTTTCCTGTATGCTTGATAGATTTTCAAGAATGAGAATAGAGATTCGTTGTGAAAATGTAACGGAAAAAGTAGACCGAATCGAGCTTACAAACGCTATAAACGAGCTTTGTTCAAGGGAATTTGATTTACCTTCATCCACCGTTTTAGATAATGAAACTCTTGTAAATTTTTCGCAAAAAGCTTTTCTTAATGTTTCAACAGGAATTTGCCAGCTACAAAGCAAGGGTGAAAACTATTGTGGCGACTATTACGAATGTTTTTTCGATGGTCGTGGCAGATACATAATGATTATAAGCGATGGAATGGGCACGGGTACGATGGCGGCAATTGACAGTACAATGACTGCAAGCCTATTATCACAACTTATTCGTTCTGGGTTTGGATTTGAATGTGCACTTAAAATAATTAACTCTGCGCTTCTTGTAAAATCGGGTGACGAATCAATGGCAACACTTGATTTAATTTGCATAGACCTTTTTTCTGGCAGGGCAGATTTTTACAAAGCTGGTGCTGCTGCAACCCTTGTAAAGCACGGAAAAAAAATATCTAAACTAGAAAAAGTGGCGCTACCTATTGGAATTTTAAACGAAGTTGAGTTTACACATTCCACCGCAACTTTGTCGCAAGGCGATGTGATTTTAATGTCTAGTGACGGAGCTTGGGTTGATGACGGCAAATTTATTTCAAAACACTTAAAAGAATTTGACGGCAAAAACCCACCCGAACTTGCAAGAATTGTGGCTCAAGACGCCTTATCAAAATATAAAGATACACCAAACGATGATATTACGGTGCTTGCCGCCGTTATCGAAAGAAATAATTAAAATAACACCCTAGTTCAAAGTTTTTTAACTTTTTATACAATGATTATTCTTATATTATTCTCAACCATTTAATAAGTTTTGGGTAAGATAATATTATCGCAGAACGAAAGAGAGGTTTTAAAGATTGTATAATTCATCTTGTGTTCTGGTTTGCCTTTCTGGCAAAAATGACTATAGCGATTTAATAATCGCAGGTAATGCATTGGCAAAAAGAGACGGTATAAAGCTTTCTATTCTCGTTGTTCTTCCTCAAAAAGCTTGTTTCTCACCTGATAGTGAAACGCTTGATGCTCTTTATGAGCAGTCTAAGAAGTATGACGCTGAGCTTAATGTCTTTTTTGATGATAATCCCGCTCAATGTGCGGCGGATTTTGCAAAAAAGGCGCGTGCTTTTAATATCGTTACTGGATTCCCTGGAGATTGCAGTTCGCGTTTTGTTTCACATTTGCACTCGCTAGTTCCAGAAGTGCCAATAAGTATGGTCAAGGATAACAAACTTTTTCATCTATCTGATGAGATTGTTTTTGACAAGGGCAAACACCTTGACATTAAGCATTACATTTAAAATTTGATATCTTCATTTCTCATTTTCATTATTTTTTTCCTCACAAAAGAGCCGATGCCGTGGTTTTCCACGGCATCGGCTCTTTTAATTTAAAAGCTTATATGCTCTTTATTATTTCAATCAAGACCTCAGTAAGTGTACTCTCACACTTCTCATTCATATCCCTGTAATCATAAACTGACTCATCATCAGCATCGTCTGACACCTTTCTAAGCGACAAAAATGGCAAGCCATATTTGTCGCAAACTGCCGCAATAGCAGCCGTTTCCATATCAAACGCATTAATAGAAAACTCATTTAGATACTCGTCTTTTTTTAGTTTGTCCGCTAAAAAGAAATCCCCAGTCCCTAACTTTGCTTTTTTAACTCCCTGCACTGTAAGAGCTAGGTCTAGCAAGTTTTTATCAGCAAAGTATATGTACTCTCCCGCAGGCTTTTGCCCTAGCTTGTAATTAAAAACCCTCAAGTCAAAATCGCACTCAACATAGCTCTCTCCCGCTATTACATCCTCTCTTTTAAGTCCGCTAACAGCACCAGATAGTCCCGCATTTAAAATCATATCCACACCGCACTGTTCCTTTAAAAAACAAGTGGCAGCCGCTGCATTTACTTTTCCAATCCCACTCTCAATTGCGTGGATTATCACATTATCCATTTCTAAAGTAATTTTGTTGCAACCACAAAGCTGTGTTGTTACTCCACCTCTTGGACTTGCAAAATCCTCAAAAGGCTTGTATTCCATATCGTCAGCAAAAATAATTCCAATACTTTTTTTCATAGTAATCCCCCGTAATATAGTTATGTTTAATTATACTAAAAGCAAAAATTACTGTCAATTGTAAAAAACCGATTTTTATAAACATATTCGGCTGTTACCTTTATTCGTTGACAAGCATAATATAAAAACGGGGCAACAATAAGCAGTTGCTTGCACAGGTAGCGTTATAATTCGCTCGTAGGGGAGCCTTGTGCTGTATGCAACTGCATTCTATAACGCCGAAGTGCATTAAATTTGTTTTTTTATGTGCTTCGGCATACCCTTTTTAATAAAAGTGCATCAAAGTTTTGATGTTTTTCCACCTTTTTCCCTTTATTTTGACTTTTAAATATGTTATACTATTACTCGTATAAGTGTATAGACATAGCACTTTCCCCATTATGCATATCTTGGGGTGTATTTTTAAATATAACCGTTTAAGGTGGGATTTTTTATTATGGAAAGAACTAAAGTCAAGCTTAGCATTTGTGGTAGCGATTACTTCATTTATACTGATGATGATGTAAATTATGTTAAAGAGCTTGGTAATAAGCTTGACGAACGACTTTCAAAGCTCGTTCACGAAAATTCACGTATTTCTATTACACAGGCTGCAATTTTGGTGGCTTTGGAATACGCCGACAGTGCTAAAAAAGCAAGCGACAGTGCTGACAATTTAAGAGGTCAAATCAAAGAATACCTTGAGGATTCTGCTAGATATAAAATGGAAGCAGAAGTTGCAAGGCGTGATATTGAGCGTCTTGAAAGAGAAGTACAGTCACTACGCGCAAAACAATCTGGCAACAAGGCAAGTTTTTAGTTATGGACAGGATTGAAATTTTAGCCCCCGCTGGCACGGCCGACTCTCTTGTTGCTGCCGTTCGATGCGGTGCAAACGCTGTCTATCTTGGCACTCCTATGCTAAACGCTCGTAGAAACGCTACAAATTTTTCTTTTGAAGAATTACCACAAGTTGTTTCTTACTGCCACGCTAGAAATGTTAAGGTTTACATTGTTTTAAACACTATTGTTTTGGACTCTGAAATTAATAACGCTTTATCTATAATCGAATGCGGCTGTGCCAGTGGTGCAGACGCATTTATTGTGCAAGATTTGGGAATGGCACAGCTAGTTCGAGCCACGGCACCTACTATGCAGATTTTCGCCTCCACTCAAACATCTGTGCAGACAAAATTTGGGGTTGATTTGCTCTCAGCCCTTGGTTTTTCACGGGCAATTTTACCACGAGAAATGTCACTTGCCGAAATTGAAAACATCTGCAAAACATCACCTATTGATATTGAAGTTTTTGTCCACGGCGCTTTGTGTATGAGCGTTTCAGGGCAATGCTATATGAGTGCAATGCTTGGTGGCAGAAGTGGCAATCGCGGACTGTGCGCCCAACCCTGTCGTTTACCTTTTGGCGTCTTTGGAGGTACAGGCTTTGATTTAAGCCTTAAAGATTTGTCAATTATTGAGGATATCCCACAACTTATCGATACTGGTGTTACCTCTTTTAAAATTGAAGGAAGAATGAAGCGACCCGAATATGTCGCCACCTGTGTGACGGCGTGTAACCAATCTTTAAAAGGAAAAATTGATGCCGAACTCAAAGACAACCTTCGTGCTGTTTTTTCTCGTTCTGGTTTTACTCGTGGATATCTCGACGGCAATCTCGGCAAAGAAATGTTTGGAACACGGCAAAAAGAGGATGTCGCCTCTGCTAGCAATGTGTTGCCCGCTCTTGCGAACCTTTATCATCAAGAAACACAACTCATAGGAGTTGATTTCGCATTTAGTGCAGAGCTCCAAAAGCCTATATCCCTTTGCGTTTCCTGCAACGGAGTTCAAATATTTAAGCAGTCCGATGTTGTTGCACAAACAGCACTGAACCGTGCATCAAATGAAGAAACGATACGGGCACAACTGCAAAAATGTGGAGGAACAATATTTTTTGCGAATGATATTTTTATTGATATTGATGAAAATATTTACATACCAGTTTCTGCTATAAATTCTCTTCGCCGTGATGTTCTAAACGAGCTTTTGCAAAGACTTGAAACAGTAAAGCCTAAAAAGTTTTTAAAACCTGATTTAACTTTACCTGAGCATAAAAGCACTAAAAAGCAAACTGTTTTAAGATTTTCAAACACAAACCAAATACCTAAAAATATAAATAATGTGGGCAGTATTATTGTTCCACTATCGACTCCAAAGCAAAAACTTGCAGACCTTTGCAAGCGAAAAACTCCCGTCGGTGTTGAAATTCCAAGAGCAATATTTGATACGCAAGATAAAATTTTGAAGTTACTTGAAGATGCAAAAGAATGTGGAATATCCTTTGCCTATTGCGGAACTCTTGATGGTATAGCGATCGCTCAAAAAGTTGGAGTTAAAATAATGGGAGGTTTTTCTCTCAATGTTTGCAACTCACTATCGCTAAAAACTTTAGAGGAACTGGATATATCATCGTGCGTTTTATCACCCGAAATAACATTGCAAAAAATTTCAACTTTAAAGGGTGAAATTCCAAGAGGTATTATAGCTTATGGTCGGCTTCCTCTTATGCTTACTCGCAATTGTCCCGCTAAAAACGCAAAAAACTGTAGCGATTGTAAACAAGATACGGTTTTAACTGATAGGCTTAATGTTAAATTTCCAATAACCTGTTCTAATGGATTTAGCGAAATTTTAAATTCAAGACCAATTTATTTGGCGGACAGAAAAAATGAGCTAAGAAATATTGATTTTTTAATTTTATATTTTACAATTGAAACTGTAAACGAATGTGAAAATATTATAAATGCATATGAAAATGGCGACAGTTTTAACGGCGAGCTAACTCGTGGACTTTATTATAGGGGGGTTGACTAATATGATTTTAAAGATAATGAAAATCAACAAAAATGCAATAATACCAAATCACGCAACTGCGGGTAGCGCTGGTATGGATTTGTGCGCTTGCATTAATGAGCCTGTTACAATCCCAGCAAGAGGTCACGCAATAATACCCACTGGAATTGCTATATCAATACCCCAAAATTACGCTGCAATGGTCTACGCTAGAAGTGGGCTTGCTATAAAGCACGGCATCGGATTGCTCAACAGTGTTGGTGTTATTGATAGTGATTATAGGGGAGAAATAAAGGTAGGGCTTGTAAATCAATTTGATAAAGATTATGAAATTCAGCCAAATGAGCGAATTGCCCAACTAATTATTCAGCCTATTTCACATCCCGAAATTATAGAGTGTGATACGCTCGACGACACGCAAAGAGGCTCTGGCGGGTTTGGTTCGACAGGCAAAATGTAGCGTAAAGCATAAAGCAGACAATACAATGTACCGTAAAGCATAAAGCAGACAATACAAAGTATAAAAATCCCCAAAGGACTTCAGTAAAAATACTGTTACACCTTTGGGGTTGTTTTCCGCCTTTTTAATTACTAACTCTGCTCAAAAAATTCTGTAGTCGCTCTGACTGTGGATTGTTTATAACATCTTGCGCTTTGCCCTGTTCAACAATCACGCCATCATCCATAAATACTATATAATCTGCAACCTCTTTTGCAAAATTCATCTCGTGAGTTACTATAACCATCGTCATCTTTTCTTTTGCCAAATCCCTTATTACCTTTAGAATATCGCCTGTAAGCTCAGGGTCGAGGGCTGAAGTCGGCTCGTCAAAAAACAATATTTTAGGATTAAGTGCTAACGCTCTAGCTATTGAAACACGCTGTTGTTGCCCGCCAGATAACTGGCAAGGATACGCATCTGCCTTATCCTCAAGACCCATTTTTTTAAGCAAGTCAAATGCCGTTTTTT
Source organism: Clostridiales bacterium (assembly GCA_012519975.1). Taxonomy (GTDB): domain Bacteria; phylum Bacillota; class Clostridia; order Oscillospirales; family Acutalibacteraceae; genus RZYX01. Next base: position 3,769 of record JAAYPE010000074.1, on the reverse strand, counting down.
TAGCATCTGATTTATTTTGTTTCGCAATATAAATTGGTGCTTCTGTGATATTTCTTATAACAGAAAAATGTGGAAATAAGTTAAAATTTTGAAAGACCAATCCAAAATTAGAACGAATTCTTTTTGCCGTTTCCCTGTCTGCATAAACCTCTTTTCCATTTTCATCTGTTTTAACTAAATAGTCATCCATATACTTGATTTCGCCACCATCTGCAATTTCAAGCATTGTTGCACATCTTAAAAGTGTGGACTTCCCTGAACCTGATGGCCCAATAATAGCCACAACTTGCCCCTCTTCAACACTTATAGATATATCTTTTATAACCTCAAGACCATCAAAGTCTTTTCTAAGGTTATTTATCTCAAGCAGTTTCAATCTCCACACCTCACTTGTTTGTATAATAACCGAATTTCTCTTCTACCTTTTCCATTCCAAAGGCAACTATAAAGTTAAATATATAATAAAACACACCAGCCACAAAATACGGCATCATAGTCGCTTCAGATGCTGCAATTTGCTTTGCTAAGGTAAACATCTCTGTTACTGCAATTGCATAAGCCAGAGAGGTGTCCTTAACTAGTGTAATGATTTCGTTCGTAATTGATGGTAAAATTCGCTTGATTACCTGTGGTAAAATGATTTTAAAAAATGTTTGAGTTTTGCTAAACCCCAAAACCTGAGCAGCCTCATACTGCCCCACTTCCATTGACTCTATTCCGCCCCTATAAATTTCTGCAAAATATGCCGCATAGTTTATTACAAATGCAATTAAAGCAGCTGGAAACCTGTATGATGAAGAAATTGTAATTCCAAAAATCAGATATGGGCCAAAGTACACAACCAACAACTGTAACATCAGTGGCGTTCCACGCATTATTGATATATATATTTTTGTAATTCCCCTGACTAAGCCGTTTTTAGACATACGGCAAAACGCAACGCCTAACCCAAGAGGCAAAGATAAAATAAGGGTTAGTAAAAACAACTCTATAGTTGTTATCATCCCTATTGCAAGTTGTTGTGATACTGATATAAAATCCATTAGACACCTCTTCAAACCGCTTTGTATAAAAATACAAATTCGGGCGGACAAATTATCATCCGCCCTAAAGCTAATTAATTCATATTATTTTTTAACTATAATCTTGTCTTGAAGCTCCCACTTCTCAGCAATTTTCAAAAATGTTCCGTCATCCATCATCTCATAAAGAGTTTTTTGAACTGTGTCACGAAGTGCAGTGTTGCCAAGTTTAAAGCCAACGCCATATTGCTCTACTGCAAGATGTTCTTCAAGAATTTTAAATTCTTCGTTATTTTTAACATATGACTGTGCAATATCAATATCACCTGCTACCGCATCAACAGAACCTGCCTTTAGGCTTAAAAATGCGGTGCTATACATTGGAACATATTGTATCTCTTTAAAAGATTTTACTAGAGCAACAATTTTTTCGTCCTCTTTATCTTCTAAAACAGCTTTAGCAGAAGAACCTTCTTGTGTAACAATAATTTTATCTTTAAGGTCTTCCAGTGTTTTTATTCCGCTATCTTTTTTAATAACAATAACCTGACTGCTATCAACATATGCCTGGGTCCAAGTATAAAGCTTTTCACGGCCGTTGATTGTAAAGCCATTCCAGATACAATCAATTGTGCCAGAGTTTATCTCCATATCTTTTGAATCCCAATCAATAGGCTGAGCTTTAAACTCCCAACCATTACGCTTTGCAACCTCTTTTGCAAGGTCAATATCAAAGCCTACAAGCTCGCCTGTTTCTGAATCCTTGTATCCATAAGGGGCAAAGCTTGGGTCAAGGCCTATTGTGAATGTTTTTTTAGTATTAATGTCGTCTTTTTTGCCACATCCTGCAACTAAAATGCTAAAAATCATAACTAAAGCAAGTAGTGATGCAGATGATTTTATAAATTTTTTCATACCTTTTCTCCTTTAAGCAAATCTTGTCGCTATTTTATCATATTAGTAAGATAAAGTAAAGAGCCTGCGGGCAAAAATAACAGCAAAATCGACTTTTACAAACAATTTTTCTTGCTTGTAAAAATCGATTTTTAAATAACTGCTTTTACATTAAAAATGTCTTTGCAAGTGCAAAATAAATTATAAGCACAAGTGCATCAACAATAGTTGTAATTAGTGGACCCGCCATTAGTGCAGGGTCAAGTTTAAACACTTTTGCAATAATTGGCAAGCTACAACCAATCGCTTTTGACAACACGACTGCACAAATTAGTGACAAACTCGTTACAATATAAATAGGGATGTTTTTTTCTGGCCCTGCTATTAAATACATTCTTCCAAAGTTTACAACTGCTAAGATTATTCCGCAAAGCATACCTACTTGAATTTCTTTTATCAATACCTTTGGGTAATCTTTCATTTGAATTTCACCAAGTGCAAGACCACGGATTATAAGCGTTGAGCTTTGGCTTCCAGAGTTTCCGCCGGTGTCCATAAGCATTGGAATTGATGCCGTAAGCCCCACCATAACAGCCAACATTCCCTCAAAATTATCAATTATTTTGCCTGTAAATGTTGCAGATACCATAAGCACTAAAAGCCACACAATTCTGTTTTTTACAAGTGTAAAAACGCCAGTTTTTAGATACTCATCGTCCGATGGATGCATAAGCGCCATTTTTTCAAAGTCTTCTGTGTTTTCTTCTTCAATAATATCAACGATATCGTCGATAGTTATAATTCCGACAAGCCTTTTCTCATTATCCACAACAGGAATACTCAAAAGGTCATACTTTTTTGCTATGTCGGCAACAGCTTCTTGGTCGTCCATAGTGTTTACGCAAATCATTTTTTCATCTTCGTGCATTATGTCACGAATAAAAGCGCCCTCATTATTAAAAATCAAATCGCTCAGCGACACTGTTCCAATGAGCCTTCGACCATTATCAATACAATAACAGCTATAAATTGTTTCTTTGCCAACACCGGTAGAGCGAATGTGTGCAATCGCTTGTGCTACTGTAAATCTGTCGTGCAATTCAACCATTTCATTTGTCATTATACTTCCGGCAGAATTCTCTGGATATTTTAAAAAGGTGTTAATCATCTGCCTTGTTTTATGGTCTGTGTTTGCTAAAACTCTAGTAACAACATTTGCTGGAACCTCTTCTAAAAAATCAACCGCATCGTCTAAAAACAGCTCCCCTACAAGAGAACCTAGCTCATTATCTGTTATGGAACCTACTATATCAACCTGGTCTTCGGACTCCAAATATGAAAAAACACTTGCTGAAATATCCTTTGGCAAAATTCTAAAAACTCTAACGAGTTGACCTTTTTCTAAAGTTCCTAAAAATTCTGCAATGTCGACAACATTCATCTCTGATAATTGTCTTTTTAAATTAGAAAAATCCCCTTGTGCAAGGAGATTCAAAAGGTTTTCACAATAATCCTTTTCCACTATGAGCTCCTCCTTTCAAGCGCTAAACAAAGGACACTCATAAAAGTCGCTTGCAAAACGGCAACGACCTATAAGATTAATCCGCATGAATCAGCGCAATATTTAGTTTGAATAATAATCGATATCTACTACCGTCTGCGCCGTCCACGAGTTCACCCCCAAAAAGGCAGTTATTTTTTATTACCCCTATATTTTAGTCCAATGACACCTTAAAGTCAAGTAAAAATATGCTATCCTACACTGATTTTTTGCTTTAAAACAATAATTATGTATAGCTTTTGACTTGACGAGTCATAATTTAGTTGTATAATATTTATACTGTAAAAAAATT
>JAAYPE010000073.1 GCA_012519975.1 Clostridiales bacterium | reverse complement strand
ACTATTTAACCACAAAAGGTGGACAAATCCATCTACCTTTTGTGGCTTTTCGCATTTACTTCTTAAATTTTTCATCATATCTTTTTATTGAACTCTCTATTATTTCTACAGCCTCTTTAAGTCCCCTCACCTCATCTGTAACAGTTGTTTTGCCCTCAAGCGCCTTGTAAACAGAAAAGAAATGCAACATTTCGTCAAAAATATGTTTAGGCAACTGGTTAACACTTGTGTACGAATTGTACATTGGGTCATTAAACGGTATTGCAATTATTTTGTCATCAGCTGCACCATTATCCATCATCGACATCACACCTATTGGATAGCACCTTACAAGCGACATTGGATAAATCGGCTCAGAACAAAGAACCAACACATCAAGCGGGTCGTCGTCCTCTGCATATGTAAGCGGAATAAACCCATAGTTTGCGGGGTAATGGGTTGATGTGTAAAGAACCCTATCAAGACACATAAGTCCCGTTTCTTTGTCTAGCTCATATTTCATTTTGCTTCCACGACTTATTTCTATTACCGCATAAAAAGATTCTACATTAATCTTATGCGGGTCAATATCGTGCCAAATATTCATAAAAAAATTCCTTTCAACAACACAAAAAGCGGTTGCCGTGTGGCCTCCGCTTTATCCTTTTAAACCTATATTTTAAGCTCAGGATAATTGTTTTTCATTATTTTAACAATATTAAACGGATTAATAACAACAACGATTGCAGTCAATACAGCCATACCAATAATACTCACAGGAATAAAAATGTTAAAAAGCTTGCCCCCATAGTTTTTGCCCTTTTGCTTTTTTGACTTCGCCACGCAAAAAACCTCCTATTTTTTGTTTTTGTTATTGTCTACCATCAAAAAAAGCTTATCACATTAGCATAATTTTGTCAACGAAATGTCCAAAAGCCAAACGCAGTTGTTAACTGAATTTGGCTTTTGAATGTGTTTTGCTTTTAAATACTTTGGTGGATGTATCTAAGCAAAATATGTGGGCATTGGTACTGTGTTGGAGATACACATACGCACCATAAGAAATCAAAACAGCCCCTTTTAAAAAGGAGCTGATAAAAAACACTATAGAAATTCAAAAAGAAAATCCAGTATTTTAAAACCCCTTTTCAAATACGGAAGGCACATAAGTTTCCAAATATACCCAATGGCAAAACAGTCATAGCAAAGCCTTAGAACAGTTTGCTCGGAGCATTTATTTTATTTTAATTAATTTATCAAGACACAAGGTCATATACGACCTGTTATTATCATTATAACATATGTCAGAAACTTTGCAAGACTTTAAACTTCTTTTTTATACAAAACAGAGCAAGTAATTGTCGTCAATGGAATTGTCATTAATATTCCAAGGCTACCTGCAATCGCCTGCAACATCTCAACAATTATCATTTCCATATTCATCAAATCAAGCATCGAATGGCTGTATGCCGCAAACAACACCACTATTGAAAGCGAGCTTCCTATGTACGCAAGAACCAGCGTGTTTGCCATCGTTCCCATAATATCCCTACCAATTGTAAGCCCTGATTTTATTAATTGTTTTGGTGTTACATTGCTACCCGTTTCACCAATTTCTTGCAAAGCAGATGAAATAGACATCGCCACATCCATTATCGCTCCAACTGCACCGATTATTATTGCTGCAAAAATCAGCGCCCTTAAATCAATAGGATTATCCTCGTTTATATACAAAAGTCGACCTGTTTCGTCGCTTAAAAATCCTGTTAGACTTAAAATTTTATCCATTATTAAAGTTATAATGCCTGCGACCAAAACGCCACTACAGCATCCAACACCGGCGGCAAGACTCTTTTTATTTGCCCCGTTTACTATTATAAGAGTCATAACCGTTATGTATATACAAGTTAAAATCGACCAGAAATAAATGTTTTTACCCGATATTATAGATGGTATAAACACCATAAAAACAGCAAGGCAAGTAAAAACCAAAGACACAATTGTGTTCAGACCTTTTTTTCTGCCAAAAACTAAAATAGCCAAAAAGAACAAAAGACTAAGCCAAATCATTGCGTCAAGCCTAATATAGTCGCCTAAAAACCATTCATAGCTTGAGTCATCTTGTGTGTTTGGATAAAGCAGAACCTTGTCGCCCTGCTCCACCTCTTTTAGCTTATTTTCATAAACATCGCCAATTGTTTGCAAGCACAAAATTTCTTCGCCCTTGTTTTCTCCGCTAAGTACAATTGCTTTAAATTCAATCTCAATACTTTGCAAACTCTGTGTTATTCCAAAGCCTTTTACATCTTCATTCCTATCTGTAATCTCTGTCACCTTTGCCTTGATTGAATTCATATCTCCACCGTCGCCAAGCTCGGGCGTGTTTGTTCGTGCAATTTTATTGCCAACAAAAATATATAGTACAGAGAATAATATCGCAACAAAATATATTATAAGCTCTTTCTTTTTTTCTTTATTCACCAACATCACCATATTTCACAGATTATATAATTTCATAATAATTATATATTAAAAAGAGGCCATCCGCAAGGACACCTCTTTTATTTTTAAATATTTTTTATATAATTCCTTGTGCCATCATTGCATCTGCAACCTTTAAAAATCCTGCCGCATTTGCGCCAACAACAAAGTTATCTTTTGCATTATATTCTTTTGCTGCGTCAGCCATATTACCATAAATATTTTTCATTATTCCACAAAGTTTTGTGTCAACCTCTTCAAAAGACCAGCTAAGTCCTTGTGTGTTTTGCGTCATCTCTAAGCCTGATGTTGCAACACCGCCGGCATTTGCAGCCTTTCCTGGTGCAAACAAAAGCTTGTTTTCTAAAAATACCTTTGTAGCCTCAAGTGTTGACGGCATATTAGCACCCTCTGCAACAACTTTACAACCATTTTTTACAAGCTCTTTTGCGTCATTCACATCTAACTCATTTTGCGTCGCACAAGGAAGAGCAATGTCACAAGGTACTTCCCAAACTCTTTTGCCTGCGTGGAATTTTGCATTTGGACGAGCATTTACATACTCATTAATTCTTGCACGGCGAACCTGCTTTACATCCTTTAAAACATCAAGGTCAATTCCGTCTGGGTCATAAACATAACCGCTCGAGTCGCTTGCTGTAACACATTTGCCACCAAGCTGTGTAGCTTTTTCTATTGCATATGTTGCAACATTTCCGGAGCCAGAAACAACAATTGTTTTTCCCTCAATTGAATCATTATGGTCGTTTAACATTTCTTGTGTCAAATAAATTAATCCATAACCTGTAGCCTCTGTTCTTGCAAGAGAACCACCGTATGACAGACCTTTTCCAGTCAAAACGCCTTCATAAACGCCAGTTATACGCTTGTATTGACCATACATATAGCCAACTTCCCTTGCTCCTACTCCAATGTCGCCCGCTGGAACATCAACGCGTGGTCCAATAATTCTATAAAGTGATGTCATAAAACTTTGGCAGAACCTCATAATCTCTGTGTCGCTCTTGCCTTTTGGGTCAAAGTCACATCCACCTTTACCTCCACCCATTGGAAGACCTGTAAGAGAGTTTTTAAAAGTTTGCTCAAATCCTAAAAACTTAATTATGCTAAGATTTACAGATGGATGAAAACGAATGCCACCCTTGTAAGGTCCTATAGCGCTGTTAAACTGAACACGATAAGCACGGTTCACATGAGTTTTTCCCGCGTCATCAACCCAAGGAATACGAAAGATGTTTACCCTCTCTGGCTCTACCAAACGCTCTAAAAGCGCCCAATCCTGAAACCTTGGGTTTGCATCAACAACAGGTGCTATTGACTCTAACACTTCTGTTGTTGCCTGTATAAACTCAGGCTCGTTTGGATTGTTTTTATTCAACTGCTCAAGTACATCTGAAATATATGACATTTTCATCTACTCCTGTGTCAAAATTTTGTGTCTACAAATGTATATTATATATAAAACAAGCAAGTTTCGCAAGAAAAATATTTGATTGTTGCATATTTTTTAAAAACTCACTATATTTTAGTTATCAAGCACATAAAAAACCAATTCTTTTGCACATATAAAACGCTCTTTAAAAACGGCACCACTAAATTAATAGCGATGCCAAAACTTACAACTTAAAACTGAATTCCCTTAAACCTGCTTGCTGTTCCAAATTGATGTTGATTTGAGTTTTCATAATCATTAAATTTAGGTATTTCGGCGTCTTGTTTTGCATCACTTATATTTCTAACGCTCTCTTCATAATTTTCAAGGTAGTTTGAGCCTGTAACCTCAACCTCTTCCTGTGGATACTGAATTTTGTCAAACTCAACGGGTCTTACATTATATCCTGCTGACGACACATTTACAAAATCGCTAGACTCATCAACATTTTTAGTTTTTTTCTTACCAAATTTTGATTTGATTTTATCAATTAGTCCCTCTTTTTTTTCAATCCCCTGCTCTTTTCTTTCAGCATTTTCTGCTTTTCTTTTCTCGTTCCAAACTAAAAAGTTTTTACGAACATATACAATAAGTGCGCCAAGAGCTATAAAAGTTATTGAAAGTGCTGTTGCCACCGCCACAAAAATTGAGGCAAGCAAAATAAGTGTAGCGTGTAACTTTCTTCTGTCTCTATCTTTCATTGCGTATATTGCTCCTCTCACTTTAATTCATTACTGTTTATGATAACTTTTTTTATAGACTATGTCAATTGTTATGCGTCAAAAATAAATAATAATTGTAACGCTAAGCTTTGTATTTTTGCATTTTTTATTATTGACTTTTTGTGTTAAAATAATAGAATAATTTTATTTTTAATTTTGGAGGTAAAAGGTGGATAACAAAAACTTAAAATCATTTGTTTATAAGTTTTTAAACAAAGAGGTAATCCTATATATTATCTTTGGCGTTCTTACGACTTTGGTAAACCTTGTTGTGTTTACTATATGTAATAGAGCTTTTGACGGCACTATTTTTTTAAACAGTGACTTTTTGTCTTTTTTATTTTTTGATAAACCATACTTGTTATCTAATACAATCGCTTGGATTGTCGCTGTTGTTTTTGCCTTTTTTACAAATAAAATGTTTGTTTTTCAAAGCAAAAGTTTTGAGATAAAAAATCTGTTAAAAGAGCTTGCCAGCTTTTTAGGTGCTAGAGTTTTCTCTCTTATTGTTGAACAAATAGGGCTTTTTATTCTCATCGACAAAGTTCTGCTAAATGAGCTGGTCTCAAAGATTATACTCGGTATTGTTGTTGTTATTTTAAACTATTTTTTTAGCAAATTATTTATCTTTAAAAAATCTAAAAATAACTCTTGACATCACTCCTGTGTTGTTGTATTATTGTACCGATGTGTTACTCATCTAGTACAGCGGTTTGGAGGTGTTTCTTTTGGCGTGGGATTTTGAGTCCGACCGTTCGATTTATTCACAAATCATTGAGCATTTTGAACTTAGCATATTATCTGGCGAGCTTTTACCAGGTGCAAAGCTCGACTCTGTAAGGGAGCTTGCATCCCAAGCGTCTGTAAACCCTAATACTATGCAACGCGCGCTTAGCGAGCTTGAGCGAATAGGGCTTGTTTATACGCAACGGACTAACGGTAGATTTATAACGCAAGACCTTAGTGCGATTGAAAACGCCAGAAATAATTTTGCAAAAAAGCATATTATAGATTTTTTAAATCGTATGCAAAGTTTGGGTCTTAACAAGGCTCAAATTATCGACCTAATCGAAAAATATTATGAGGAGGATTTGCAATGAGCAATATTCTTGAGTGTAAAAACCTCAGAAAGCAATATGGCAAACTTGTCGCTCTAAACGACATAAACCTTGAATTGCCTGAGGGAAAAATCATTGGTCTTCTAGGGCCAAACGGTAGCGGAAAAACTACTCTAATCAAGCTTGCAAGCGGGCTTTTAGTTCCTAGCTCTGGTCAAATTACAGTCGGCGGTAACGCCCCTGGAATAGAGAGCAAAAAAATAATTTCATACCTTCCAGAGCGAAATTATTTGGACAATACAATGACAGTAAATCAACTTATCGGCTTTTTTGGTGATTTCTATCCTGATTTTGATAAAAACAAAGCTGTTGATATGCTAACAAGGCTAAACATTGACTCTGCCAGAAAATTAAAAACTCTCTCAAAAGGCACTAAAGAAAAAGTTCAACTAATTATGGTTATGAGCCGTAACGCAAAACTTTATATTTTGGATGAGCCTATCGGTGGTGTTGACCCTGCAGCTAGAGATTATATTCTTGAAACAATTATAAGCAACTACAACGAGGATGCAACAATACTTATTTCTACACACCTTATTGCAGATATTGAATCTGTTTTAGATGATTTTGTGTTTATAAAAAACGGTGAAATTGTTATGCAGTCCTCTGTTGACAAAATTAGAGACGAGCAAGGCAAGTCTGTTGACGCTCTGTTTAGGGAGGAATTTAAATGTTAGGAAAACTTACAAAACACGAAATTATCGCAAGTGGCCGACTTCTACTTCCTATGAACATTGCACTTATCTTTGCTTCATTAGTCGGAAAGTTTTTGATTTGGATAACCTCTAAAAAGGCTTTCCTTGACTCAACACCTATAGCATTTGCAAAAATTGTTCGTGGGATTTCATCACTGTTTACTATTTTTTATATTTTATTTATTTTTGCAGTTTTAATTGCAACTGTTCTATTCTTAGTAATTCGCTTTTATAAAAACCACTATACAGACGAAGGATATTTGATGCTCACTCTTCCTGTAAAGCCTATTTCCCTTATTTTATCAAAGCTTATTTCTGCTATTGTTTGGTCTATCATCAGCTTTAGCGTTGTGTTTTGCTCTATTGCTTTGATTTTAAGAACGGACGAAACTAAAGAATCTTTCAAAACGCTTTATGCGGAATTTTTAAAAACGCTACACAGAATGGCCCCCGAAATGAATGTTTCCTTTGGTGTTCTTGTTGCTGAAATAATTGTGTTTGCAATGATTTTAGTTATTACAAAATATCTTATGTACTTTACATCTATTTCTGTTGGCCACTCCTACGGTGGAAAAAATGCAATTATCAATTCAATCGTTGCGCTTATTGTGATACAGATTATAACCCAAATAATTTCTAGTGGAGTTATTTTTGGTTTGTCTCGTGCACTTCCAAATCACATAAACACCTTTAGCGGTTCTGGGCACGCACTCCAAAGCACTGTTATTGTCTCTATGATTTTAAACCTACTATTTTGCACGGCATACTTGCTTATAACTAATAATTTGATGAAAACAAAAGTAAATCTAGATTAATTAATCTATCTAAAAAAAGAAGCAGATGACTTATGCCGAGGTGCGATAACGAAGTATTTATGTAAGGTGGCGGTACAGCGAAAGCTGTGCCGCCGCTTTGCGTTATCAGGCTGTTTTCTTCTTTCGGTTTTGCATACCGAGTCTGCCATCGAGGACAACGCATT
>JAAYPE010000007.1 GCA_012519975.1 Clostridiales bacterium | reverse complement strand
TCCTATTCATTTCTTTGCTCGCCAAAGAAACGAATCAAAGAAAGGCGACACGGGGAAACCCTCTGCGACCCTTTCAGTCGGTTTTCCCCCGTGACCCCCATCCGCTACGATGGGATAAATTTGTTTGGTTTAGAGTTTCAGTTTTAGACACTAACATTGAATGTGTAGGATTACAATTAGCTACATTATAATTATACTTTTAGACACAGACATTTCTCTCCTACGCCTCAAACAGGCTAACAGTTTGAGTAAGTTTTGAAAATTTAAAAAAGATTCTAGCTTTTTTTGCACACGACACAAAATTGCAAATTAAATACAAAACATTGTAAAAAAGCCCTTTATGAAAACTAAAATTCATAGAGGGTTATTTTAGGTTTTTCAAGCACGCAAAAGCACCACAGACAAAGTCTGTGGTGCTAAAATCTTTATTTATTATTGCTCAACAGCATAGACACTAACCTTTTTACGGTCTTTGCCCATACGCTCAAACTTGACTTTACCATCAACAAGAGCAAACAAAGTGTCATCAGAACCCTTGCCTACATTGTTGCCTGGGTGAATGCGTGTTCCGCGTTGTCTTACAAGAATATTGCCTGCAAGAACAAATTGGCCATCAGCACGCTTAACACCAAGTCTTTTTGATTCTGAGTCACGGCCATTTCGAGTTGAACCTACTCCCTTTTTCTGAGCAAATAATTGAATGTTTATTTTAAGCATTTCGTACACCTCCGAATTTTACCTTAATGTTTTTTGGATAATCGTTTGCTAAGCTTTGTATATGTTTTTCAAAACCTTTAAGTATATCTTGTGCTTTTTTTGCATCTTGCCTATTAACATCAAGTTGCATAAAACCATCATCAATTAAGACTTTTGCATCAATTTGCATAACATCTGTAATAGTATTAACCGTCATATAAGCACAAGAGGAAACAGCGGCACAGACAATATCCTTGCCAGACCTACCAAACCCCGAATGACCTTTAAGCCTAAACCCAGTAATCATACCAGATGGTGTTTTGAAAACATTTAATACAGTCATTGCTTACGCCTTTATTGAGCCAATTTCTACCTTTGTATAAGGTTGTCTGTGACCCATTTTACGCTTAGAATCTTTCTTTGGCTTATAAGTGAAAACAGTAATTTTTTTACCCTTACCGTTTTTAAGTGCTTTTGCAGCAACTTTTGCACCCTTAACATAAGGGTCACCCACTTTAATTCCATCGTCAGAGCAAACTGCAATTACCTTGTCAAAAGTAATTGTTGCATTTTCCTCAACATCAAGTTTTTCAACATAGATGGTGTCACCAGCTGAAACTTTATACTGCTTTCCGCCAGTTTCGATGATTGCGTACATTTTTTTCCCTACCTTTAATTAAGACTCGCTATTCATAAGGCGGAGCATAAGCTCACTTAAAGTTGCCAAAACATTGGCGCCCATAATATGCGGCGTAAGGAATTATACCATATATGACAATGCTTGTCAAACTAAAACTAATACTTTTCTGGCATTATTATTGCTAGAATTATGTAAATAATAATCCCTGGAAATGCTGCTGATAAAACAGATACCAAAGCGAATACAATTCTTACAACTGTAGGGTCTGCGTTAATATATTCTGCAAGTCCGCCACAAACGCCCGCAAGCATTCTGTTGTCTCTGCTTTTATACAGTCTTCTATCCATATTTCTTACCCCTTTTTTAAATTAATTTATGTTATTTTGTTTCTTCGCTGCCATAAGGGTGTTTTGCATAAGCATTGCTATTGTCATAGGGCCCACTCCACCAGGAACAGGAGTTATGTAACTTGCGGTTTGCTTTACATCATCAAAGTCAACATCGCCACAGAGCTTGCCATTTTCATCTCTGTTCATTCCAACATCAATAACAACTGCACCAGGTTTTATCATATCTGCTGTAACGAATTTTGCAACGCCTATTGCTGCTACTAAAATGTCTGCACTTTTTGTTATCTCTTTTAGATTTTTTGTTTTTGAATGGCAAATTGTAACTGTTCCATTCTTTTGTAAAAGTAGCATAGACATAGGTTTTCCTACTATATTACTTCTGCCGATAATCACACAGTTTTTGCCCTCTATTTCTATATTTTCGGACTTTAATAGTTCCATAACACCAGCAGGTGTGCAAGGAAGAAATGTGTAGTTACCAATCATTATATGCCCAACATTCTCTGCGTGAAAAGCGTCAACATCCTTGAGTGGAGAAATTGCGGTTATTATCGCCTCTTCGTCAATTTGTTTTGGAAGTGGAAGTTGGCACAAAATACCGTTTACACTTTTATCATTATTAAGCTTTTCTATAAGCTTTAGAAGTTCTTCTTGGGTTGTGTCTTTGCTAAGTGCGTACTCAACCGACTCAAATCCCACTACCTCGCAAGCTTTCTTTTTATTGTTTACATAAACTCTTGAGGCTGAGTCATCGCCAACAATAACTACTGCAAGCTTGGGCTTTATACCACTGCTTACAAGTTCCTTTGTCTGCTGTGCCACACTCTCTTTAATCATTGCTGAAACTGCTTTACCATCAATTATTTTAGCCATTGGTGCTGTCTCCCTCTTTTATTAAAATCTTTTCTTTTTCTCCAAAATCCTTTGATTTTTTTGAAGCCTTGACAAAATTATAAATCAAAAATGCCAAACAAACAATAGCTAGAATACCTGATAAAACTTGCGAAACTCTTATGCTTGTAGAGGCTATATACAAACTGTCTGTTCTAAGGCCCTCTACTATCATTCTTTCAACACCATACCATACACCGTAGCTCAATATAATTTGGCCGTCAAACTTTTTATATTTTGAGCACATTATGTATAGCAATATTGCACCTATAATGCACCACACTGATTCATATAAAAAGGTTGGATGAACAGGAATATTGGGGTCTACAGAAAAACCATTTGCCTCAAACTGCTCTTGATGATAATAAATATATTCGCTAACTTTTTGGCTTGTCATACCCCACGGGCGAGTTGTATTTGTTCCAAACGCTTCTTGGTTTGTAAAATTGCCCCAACGCCCAATACCTTGTCCTATTAAAAACCCAACAGCCGTAACATCAAGCGTTTTTAGTATGCTTGTTTTGTTGATTTTGCAAACTACATAAGCTGCTACAATCCCACCTATTAGTCCGCCATAAATCGCCATACCACCCTCATATGTTTTGGGAATTTCGCTTAGATTTTGCGAGTAATAATCCCAATTAAAAGCCACAAAATAAAGCCTTGCACCAATTATTGCAAAAATTGTTCCATAAATTATGCAGTCAAGCAGTTTGTCAACATTCATCCCCTCTTTTTTTGCAAGCCTTAGTGAAGCTAAAAGCCCCAAAACAAAGCCCAGTGCAATCAAAGCTCCATACCACTTTATCTGCATATCCACACCAAAAATTTTAAACTCTGCTAGAACAGAAGGGACACTAAAGCCCCGCTCTATTCCTGTAAAATACACTATTGAATAATCGCTCATATTCGTCCTCCTCAAATGCTAAGCTTGCCTGATTTTATGCTGGAAGTATTACAGACAGTGCGCTAAAATCCTCGTCCAACTGCTGTGTAAGTCTTTGATTTACATCTTCAATAGTAATAGATTTAAAAACATCTATTTCATCAAACAGCTCATAGCCCTCAAAGTGGCACGACACAAGTTCGTTTGCGATTGATTCCACATCATTGTATCCCATAATCGCCCTTCCGTAGAGCATTTTTTTAATTCTTTGAAACTCGTCTTCATTTATGCCTTGTTGTTTTATTTTCTTTATTTCTGCCTTTATTCTTTTTGAAACTTCGTTTGGGTCCTTTGATTCGCCTGCAAAAATCACAGTAGCAAAGCCATATCCTGCAAAATACTCACTGCCAAATCTTGTATTAATAAGCCCTTGAGAAAAAAGTTCTTTATAAAGTGGGGAGGTATCCCCTGCTATGATTTCTAAAATTATTCTAGTACAAATTTGCTCTTTTAAATTTCTTTGCGGAGTGTCATAGCTCTCTTTAAACCCAAGATTGAAAAGTGGCATAGAAACAGACAGCTTTTGCTCGATATAATTGTCCACAACTTCGCAAGGCTCCAAAGCTACTTCTCGCTCTATCTTTATATCCTTTGATGGTTTTAAAAGTCTGTTTGCAACCTCTAACACCTCTTCTGTCGTAACATTTCCCGAGACTGCAAGAACCATATTATTAAGGTTATAAAAAGCATTGTAACAGTCATAAAGAACTTTGTCTGTTATTTGAGAAATCGACTGCACAGTACCTGCAATATCAATTCTAACTGGATGATTATGATAAATGATTTTTAACAGATTAAACAAAACCTGCCAGTCTGGAACATCTTCATACATCTTTATTTCTTGACCGATAATGCCTTGCTCCTTTTGCACGGTTTGCTGTGTAAAATAAGGGTTTTGGACAAAATCCAAAAGTATTTCAAGTGATTCTTTAAAATTTTCTGAACAGGAAAACAAATAACAAGTCTTGTCAAACGAGGTGTAAGCGTTTGCGGATGCACCTGTTTTTGCATATCTTTCAAAAGCGTCTAAATCCTCACTTTCAAACAATTTATGCTCTAAAAAGTGAGCTGTTCCCTCAGGTATTGATGTTGGATTTTCGCTATCACTTGTTTTAATTACAGTATCAATCGACCCATAATTTGTTCCAAAAACGGCGTAAGAAGTCGCATAATCTTCTTTTGGAAACACGATTATTGTAAGCCCACTATCGTGCTTTATTTTGTAATAACCGTCTTTGAGAAGGTCATTTTTTATATGAGTTACATTATTCATTGTCTTCACCCTCTTCCCCTGACAACATATAAACCGTGTCAAGCGTTACATTTTTTGCAGCGTCAATTACTTGTTGCCTGTCTATATTTTCAATCTCTTTTATGATGTCTTGTGGCGACTGAAATTTCTTTGACATAATTTGACTATATCCCCACGCATCAATGTCCTCTGGGGTGTCTAAAACACGCAACAATGTGTCTTTAAGCCCTGCAACAGATGCACTAAGTTCGTCTTGTGAAAACTCTCCGTCTTGCAAAAGCTTTAGTTGATTATTTATCTCATCAATTGCCTTTTGCTCGTTTTCTTGTTCTATTCCACTTTGAACCATTATGATTCCTTTTTGACGATTAAGGCGAGCAGAGCAGTAATAACAAAGGCTCATTTTTTCACGCACATTTGTAAAAAGCTTTGAGTATGGTGCGCCACCAAAAATGTCTGCCATAACACGAACAGCGCCAAAATTCTCCTCCTGCCCTGTTATTCCTGCACGATAACCCATAACAAGCTTACCTTGACTTATTGGTAGTTGCTCGTTTATCTTCTTTACTTCGTTTGCGGTTTTTATAACCTTTGTTTCTATCCTATTTATTTCATCTCTTTTTATTTTATCAAACTGCTCTTTAATAAGATTTGATATCTCATCAGTATTCGCATTGCCAACAACATTTATTTGAATAATACCTTTTTTGAGCATTTCTTGCCAAGCGTCGAAAATGCTTTTTGGCGTGAGCGCCTTTACATCATCTGCGTTACCATAGTAGTTTATTCCATATGCTTCATTCTCACACATTATCTCTTCACAACGGAGAAGAGCATAAACTCTTTTGTCATTTTTTTGACTCTCTATTCGCTCAAGTAATAAGCGTTTTTCACGATTTACTTCTACTTCATTAAACAATCCATTTTCAAAATTTGGCTCAAAGACTAGGTCGCACAAAAGCTGTGCGCACTGCTGATATATACTCTCATTCTCAAGAGCAAATCGGTCATCAATCATCGTCATTGCAAGCCTTACAATCTGCGCCTCTCCAATTTTGCTAACGCTTGGAATAAGGGCTGCGCCATAAAGCTCTGCAAGACGGGCATTGAGCTTTGAAAAATCCATATATTTACCACAAGAGCGACTCAAAATATACGGTAAAATTGCATAAGCTGACGCATTTTCTCCAAGAGGCACTGTGATATTAAATGAAATCCTACCCGTTTTAAACCTGTTAGTTTTATAGTTGCAAACACTTATCCCCTTTGCAACTTCGGTTATATTAAATGAATTTTCCATAAACTCCTCCAAAACATTTGCTATGGCTATATAAAAATATAAACACACAAGCATAAAAGTGATTTTTATAAAGGATATTATAACATAAACAAAAGACCTGTACCATAGCCCAACTGTAAAAATTTAGTTAACTCTATTCTAAAATCACGCTATGATTTTCTCCGTCAAGTGGTACAAAATCTGCAAGTTTTCCGTCTACTTTCATTTGCATATCTGTGCCGTGTTTTACTGCAATATCTATTACTGCACCATCCTTTAAAAGCTTTGCGGTGTAGCCTTTCCAGCTTGCTGGCAAAACGGGATTTAAATACAGTTTATTCTCTATTTGAGTTATGCCGAGCAAATCCTCATAAACCGTTCTGTAATACCAACCGGTAGCTCCCGTGTATAAAGACCAACCGCCTCTACCCTCAATTCCAGTTTTTGAATAAACATCTCCCGATAATGCATACGCCTCTGTTTTATATCTTTGCCAATGCTTTTCAACCCCATATTTATAGGCAGGGTTTATCATTCTAAGCAAATTATACCCCACATCCTGCTGACCGTTTTTTATAAGCGCTCTGCAAAACCAAACAGCTGCGTGAGTGTATTGTCCGCCGTTTTCTCTAATCCCTGGCGGATACGCGTTTACATACCCTGCTTGCCTACCCTGTGTGGTAAAAGGAGGTGCAAAAAGTTTTATAATTCCGTGCTCGGTGTCCACAAGCTTTTCCAGCGCACTTTTTATCGCCATATCTCGCCTTGATTTATCGGGCATATCGCACAGCACTGCAAAAGACTGCGTTAAACTGTCGATTTCACACCTTGAGTCGCCCTTTACTCCTAGTGGTGTTCCGTCATCAAAAAACGCACGCATATACCACTGACCATTCCAAGAGGTTTCATCAATTACTTGTTTTAGTCTTTGAGATTCTTCACGATATTTTTTTGCCCTGTCTGCGTCGTTATTTTTTTCGCATATTGGTGCAAATTCAAAAAGCGTCATTGCCAAAAACTGAGTAAGCCAAACGCTCTCTCCCTTGCCCTTTATTCCTATTGCGTTAAATCCGTCATTCCAATCCCCTCCTCCAATAAGCGCAAGCCCGTGCTCGCCGTAGTTCATTACCCGCTCAAGAACCTTTATGCAATGCTCATACATTGTGCCTTTTTCTTTGCTTTGCCGCAGCTCAAAATACTTTTCATCTTCATCTGGCTTTAGCTCTTCTCCGTCCAAATAAGGCACTTTAATATTAAACAAATCATAGTCGCCCGTCTTTTTTGCATACTCTGATGCGACAAAAGGTAGCCACAACAAATCATCACTATAACGGGTTCTTACACCTTTTGTTCCTCCAACTGATTTTGGCATTTTGTGCCACCAATGTAGCACATCTCCTTGCACAAACTGATGTGCTGCACATCTAATTATATGCGTTTTTACAAGCGATGGATTTACTAAAACGAGCGAGCTTACATCTTGCAATTGGTCACGAAATCCATAAGCACCACCACACTGGTAAAACCCTGTGCGTCCATAAATTCTGCTGTTTACAATTTGTGACGGAAACCAAGTGTTAAACATATAATTTAGTTCTTTATCCGGCGTATTTATATAAAGCGCATTTTCTTTTTTCTCTATTTCTAGTTTTTTTGTTGTAACTTCAAGCGATGCTTTTTGACTAGCCCCCCACGAAAGAATGAACCTGATATTTTCTTGTCTTTTCGACGGTAATATTATTTTTTTTCCAACTGCAACACAAGAATCCTGCGATGGCAACATTTCGTTATCACTCCAGTTGCCGTTCAAAAACTGTGTTCGATTGCAGGTGTAAAAATCTGCGTCACTAAGAAGTCCCACGCGCAAATATCCAAATGGCCCAGAGGTGCAATGATTACTTACCGTTATTGCTTTGCCGTCAAAAGTTGATTTTAAAAGATACGAATCCCTGCGATTTACTCCCATAACTGGCTCTGTGTAATAAACTATTTCCACACTTTTCTCCTCTTGCGAGCTATTTTCAATCCTTATATCACAGTGCTTTATCATTCCCTTATGTGGCACCCAAACTGTTATATCATAATTTATGCCCTCAACTGTCCCTATATATTGCACCACCTTTTTAGAAAATCTTACAGTTGCTCCAACAACAAGGTCATAGACTGTATCATTAATTCTCATATATAGCTTTTCACCCAAATTGTCTGTCATTGTGTCATTGCTCCAAGGGGTGAGCTTGTTTTCCCTTGAGTTTATTGCCCACGAAAAGCCGAGGGATTTGTCACTTACAAGTGTTCCAAATGAGGGGTTTGCCAAAACGACGCACCAAGGCAATGATGGTTTTTGTGTTATTGTAAAAATTCCGTGTGTAAAGTATCCGTGCTTTACATTTAACGCATTTTCAATTTTAAGCTCTACAGGCTTTGTTGGCATCGCAATAAAGGGCTTATATTTTGGTGATGGCATTATAAGGTTATCATTTTTTGGAGCTATATAGGTTGAAACCGCC
Source organism: Clostridiales bacterium (assembly GCA_012519975.1). Classification (GTDB taxonomy): domain Bacteria; phylum Bacillota; class Clostridia; order Oscillospirales; family Acutalibacteraceae; genus RZYX01. Next base: position 14,832 of record JAAYPE010000007.1, on the reverse strand, counting down.
ATAAGCGCCGTTATGCTATCTTGTTCAAATTTACTTAAATCTATTGGAAAAAAGCCTACTCCTTCCATCACATTTTCTTTTTTAAGCATTTGTCTAATTGCTGACAAAATAGGTGCGGTGTATTCTCCATTTTCTTTGTACGCTATTACAAGGTCTGTAGCTATGCCACTTTTTCTAAGCTTTCTTGTAAGCCTTACATACATTGAAACACTGCTTATATCATCTTGGTCATCTATTTGAGTAAAAATTATTGGGTTATCTCCTGATATTCCAAATTCCCAAATCGCCCTTTTGTTTTTTTGATTTTCTGCTCTTGCTACTATCATCTCTTTAGTAGGCGACTGGGAAAATAAGATATAAGGCAAAACTGTTGATGCAATTATACCATCAAGCATATCATCCTTAAAAGGTGATGGCGCAGCATTGTTTTGCAAAAGTTTTCCGTCCCTACGAGCTTTGAGCGCTCTGTCTATTGCTTCTGCTTTTGTTGATGCCGCCGACAATATAAGCGTTTTTGTTATCTGTTGTTTTGGTTGAATTCTTATAGGTATGCGAAAAACTGCACACGCATCTGGTGTTCCTTCTTTTTGTAAAGTCAAATCACTTGACAACAACGAAAAAATCCCCAACGGTCTTTGTAGCACTTCTTCCCTTGCCATACCATAGCTAAAATGTGTTTCCTCCAAAAATCCACTTGCAACACATAGTGGTTGTTCTGCATTTCTTGCTTGTCTGCTAAAGCTTAAAAACTTGTTCTTATCATCATAATCACCTTGAATAAAAAGCTTTGAAAACGCTGGGTGTTCGCTCTCCTCCCTATGAAGTATTAGGCTTGGCTCGAAATAAATTACAATCTCGCCCACAAACTCACTCTTGCCCGTGTTTTTAATCGTTATTCTTCTTTGCTCACAAGGAAGCCTCGGGTGAACCATAAGAGTCATCGAACAGTCCAAATTTGACTGCGATGAATATATGGTCATTTCGGTGTTTGAATAGCTTGCCTTAAATTTTGCATCGCTGTTATAATCAAGTGCTTTTGTAATTGGCAACACTATGCTTTCATTTTTTACAAACGCAAATATTCCTAGTGGTTTTTTTAACAAGTCATTGCTCATTCTTGTGATATCTGCACCACGATAACGAGAAATAGATGCACCGTTGTCGCACATAATTGTGCTCCACTCACCATTTGTGTATAGCCTCATATTTGGCGACAGCGGATTTATATTTGCAAATTCTCTTGTTTGCACCGTATCTCTTTGCGGGCGTTGTGGCACATCTCTTAGCTCAACATCTCTAAACACCACTGCATCTGCTGGCACTTTTTCTTGAAGTAAACTAACTGCCCCTGCCATTTTATCATCACTCATAAACCTTTTTTGCATCAAATTATCCATAAGCAAATTTGATATGCAAATCATACTCATTCCCAAATGGTGAGCCATATAGCTTCGTATTACTGCATAATCTTGACCGTCCATTCTGTCAACCGTAAAATCTGCAGCCTCATAAAAACCACATCTTCCCGTCATTTGCATTTCCTCAAGCTCTATTAAGTTTTTTATAGCCGCCTTTGGCTCAAACGGTAAAACTAAAAATGTTGAATATGGTGATATTACAAGGTCACTATTAAGTCCCCTTTTTAGCCCTAGTTTTTGCACTCCGTGCGCTTTATACTGATAGTTTAGTTGTTGGTCAAACGCATAAAAGCCACTCTCTGAAATTCCCCACGGTATTTGTTGCCCTTTTACCCTTCTTTTTTGACACCAAGAGCAAAACCTCAACGCCTCAAAATACATTGTGTTTTCATAAACGGGTAAAAGCAAATGTGGCATATAGTATTCAAACATTGTACCTGTCCACGAAATAGGTCCTGCGTATCTACTGTCTGTTGCAAGGGTTCTACCAAGTGCGCCCCAATGCTCCTTTGAAACCTGCCGGCTTGCAATTGCATAAAAACTTGTCATTCTAGCTTCACTCATAAGCAAATCATAGTATGAATTTGAAAAGCTACCATCATCCACATTGTAGCCTATAAAAAATAATTTTCTTTGCTCATTGTATAGTGGTTTTAGGTTTGTTTCATCTATTAGCTTATTTATTCTTTCAACCAAAGATGGTATCTGCTCATTTTCGCTTTGAAACTCTAAGAGCCCTTGCCTGAGCGCTACTAAACAGCACAAAAAGTTTCCGCTATCAACTGCTGAAACATACCTAGGCTTTAGTGGCATAAGGTTTTTTGTGCTGTACCAATTCAGCAAATTGCCCTCCCATTTTTCAAGCTTTTCTATTGTTGATATACTTTTTTCAATTTTGTCGCACATTGTTTTTGTATCTATAAATCCAAAATCCTTAGCACAAAGAGTGCAAAGCAACATAAGTCCAATATTTGTAGGCGAGGTTCTGTGGGCTATTCTGTGAACGGGTGTTTCCTGAAAATTGTCAGGTGGCAAGTAGTTATCGCCCTCCAAACACAATTCATCATAATACTTCCACATTGCCGCCGCATAAGACCTTAGTTTTTCTTTGTCATTTGGATTTATATTTTTAGACAATGATTTGCGAGCATTTGCTGAGAAATATGCAAAAGGAACATTTGCCAAAAACGCAAGACCAAAAAGCGTATGCACAGAACCACCAAAAGCAATCATCACAACGCCTAAGATTATTGAAACACTGTATCGCTTTAAAAATCCCCAAAAGCCTTGACCCCTGTCACTATCAGCCGCCGTAACCCACTGCAACATATTTTTACGGCTTACAAACTGCCTCCAAATCGCCTTAAAAATCGCATCTATACACACCCACGCATTTTGGGCAAGCATTAAAACAGACACGCCACCACCGATTAAAGATTTTATGGTAGCGGGCATTGCATTTGAGTAATAAAGGCGTGAAAAAACAGACGCGCCCCCCATAACAAGCGAATAAAGCCCTGAAAAAATTTCACCAAAGCAAGCTCCAAAAAACACCGTAACCGCTACTGCCCGTGATATTGGATGTGGCATAAAAAGAGATAATATCAATGCTATAATTGATATTACGGGGGTTATACTTCTTCTTAAGTTATCAAGTAGCTTTATTCGAGACAGTGCGTTTAAAGGGTTTTTAGGAGGCTTTTTAAAGATAAATCCAAGGTTTTGCCAGTCGCCCCTTACCCATCTGTGCAGTCTGTCAAGGTATGCACCTTGCCTTGATGGGAAACTGTCTGTCACCGCAATATCAGACACAAAGCCAACACGCAAATATCCGCCCTCTAATATATCGTGGCTTAGCACCTGCTCTGGTGGAAAACCGTCGTTTAAAAGTTTGTGAAACACATCAACATCTATCAGACCTTTTCCTGCAAATATCGCTTCGTCAAACAAGTCTTGATACTTGTCCGAGCTTGTGTTGTTATATGCAGTTATTCCGCCCACACTTGCCATTATTCTTGCAAAACCTGTTTCAAATGCACTGTTTATTTCTGTTTCTATTTTTGGTGTAAATATTCCATATCCGCTAACTACTCGCCCTTTGCTCTCATCAATTACCGGAGCATTTATTGGATGAGTTGCTACGGCAACAAGCTCGTTTACAGTGTCAAGTGGAAGATTTGTGTCCGAGTCAAGTGCCATTACATATTTTGTGTCACCAAACCCTTCTAAGTCTCCGCACAGCAATTGAAATTGTGTTGTTTCTCCTTTTATTGCTCTTACTAATTGAGTTATTGCACCTCTTTTTCTTTCCCAACCCGTATACTCATTTTGGGTTTTTGAAAATGTTCTTGGACGAACAGCTAATATAAATCCCCCATATTTCTTATTAAGCTCGTCTATCACTTTTTTTGTTGCAAATAAATCCGATTCATCCTGTGCATTTATCGGAGATTTTGAAGATTTAAAATCTGCTAGAATACAAAACTTTGTGTTGCCTTGACCGTTAGAGCGTTTCAGGGCAATTAAACGACTAGCTAGTTGATTTGCTTTTTGAGCGCTTGGTAAAAGCATTGAAACAACTACTAATGTTTGCGTGTTTTGAACCATTTTGTCATCTTTTTTAATCCTTGGCATAAAGGTTGGAGATACCCCCATCATTGCAAATAAATTTACAACGGGATAAAAAATCTCAAAAAATGGCAGGTAAAGCAAAAAAGGTAAATACCATCTATTTAGTGCTATCCCAACCCAAACACAAGCTATTAAAGGCAGTGCAAGTTCAACTACAATAGAGCACCAACCTCTTTTTTTGTTGTTATTTTTAAGGTCTAAAAAATCACCAATGTGCTTATTTTCGCTCTTGGCTTGTAATGCAATTTTATTTGCAAAATCACTTTCTTTTACTTTTTGTTTTTTTGATAAACTCGCAACTCTGTGCCTATAATATGCTCTTGTAGAATCGTCCATTTGTGAATATATCCCCGTTGGGTCTTGTCTTAGACTATGTTCTACCTCGCTTATTTTTTCAATCAATCCCTCAAAATCAATGTCGCTTATTGCTCGCAACGATTTTACAGCATTTGCAATATACTTTCTTGATGCGTCTTTTCCCACTGCACAGCTTGACGCTACAACACTTATCAAAACAGCTTTTAACATAACGGGTATAAGCTCTAGCTCTGCAATTGTTAGATTTTCATTTTTTAGTTGTATTTCGAGTTTGCTTTCGTCGGGCAAAACACCACCACTACAAATCTTTTCACATACTCTATAAATTCGGGGAGTTTTGTCTCTTTCTGCTGGTATTTCATCCGCTTTTTTAAGCGACTTTATTACCGCTACGCCCTCCCTTTCAAAAATATAATAGTTATCGCAAAGCCACTCGTTTGAAGTGCTTTCATTGCGATTTTTTAGCGCTAGTTTATATTCGTTTCTAATATCTTTTAATGAGCGTTTTATCATTTTTTTAGTTTTTACAGGTTTTTTCATTTTTAATGAATTTTCGTTCAAGATATTCACCCTTCATCTATTTCATTTATCTTATTTTTTCCCAAAAATTCCTTAAATAATCTTAAACCTCATTTTTTATTATGTTTTTGCTCAAAAGAGTAAAATTATATACCCACATTGACAAAAAGCAACTATAAGTGTTACTATTTTAAGCATAATCATTAGTTTGTCAAAGGAGTAATTTAATGAATTTTTCTATAATAAACGAAAAGTCGAACACTGTTGAGGGCTTTGCTCTTATCAGGCGTGCTGAAAAAAAGACAACGGTAAAAGGCTCTAGTTTTCTTGATATGATTTTGGCTGACAAAGACGGTCAAATCAATGCAAAAATCTGGGACTACAATGAAAAAGTTCAAGGTGTTTTTGAAATAAACACAATTGTTAAAGTGCGTGGAAGCATTTCGGTTTATAATGGCGATGACCAATTAAAAATTGAAAAAATAAGAAATGTTATTGACTCTGATAATATAAATGTTGAGGATTATGTTCCCAGTGCTGAATATGACGGAACTGCAATGCTCGGTGAACTTATACCTATAATAGAGAGTTTTGACGACGACGATTTAAAAAATCTAACACTTGGACTGTTAAACGAAAATAGGGAGAGTCTTTTGTACTTCCCCGCTGCATTTAAACTGCATCACGCAATTCGTGGCGGACTTTTGATGCACACTTTATCTATCGTTCGCCTTGCACAAGGTGTTTGCAAAATTTATCCCTTTGTTGACAGTGACCTTTTAATTTGTGGTGCTACGCTGCACGATATTGGTAAAATTGTTGAGTTTAAAGTTTCGAACTTTGGCATTGCTGATGGGTACACCACTGATGGAACTCTAGTTGGTCATATCGTTAGGGGTGCTATGGCTGTTCGCAATATGGGTGAAAAGCTCTCTATTCCTGAAGAAAAAATTATGCTAGTTGAGCATATGATTTTATCCCATCACGGTGAGCCTGAGTTTGGCGCTGCTGTTCGCCCTATGTTTTTAGAAGCCGAGATTTTGTCAGAGCTTGACCTTATGGATGCTCGTATTTATGAGATGTGGGAAGCTGTAAGCTCTACAGAAAAGTTTGATTTTTCTGCTCGTCAATGGGCGCTTGACAACAGGAGGCTTTACAACCACGGTCGCAAAAATTTGAGCGATTATGCAGATTTAAATATACAATAAGGAGTTATTATGGACTGGACTGAAATTGCAATCACTGTTGATGCACAGGATATTGACAGGGCTGGAGATATTGCTCATATGACTGTGCCGTACGGCATTTACATTGAGGATTATCGAACTCTTGAAGAAGAAACAATGGAAATTGCACGAATTAATTTGATAGATGAAGAGTTGCTAAAAAAAGACAGAACAAAAGGAATTGTTCATATTTACATTTCGCCACAAGAAAATCCAAACGAAGCTGTTAGCTTTTTAGAAGAGCGTTTTTGTGCCGAAAATATTAAGCACGAAATCGTATCAAATGTTTGTAAAAATGAAGATTGGGAAAACAACTGGAAGCAGTTTTTTAAACCTTTTTCCGTAGGCGAAAAACTTTTCATAAGACCAACTTGGGAAAATGATTATAACACACAAGACAGAAAAGTGTTGCACATTGAGCCTGGGCTTGCCTTTGGCACAGGGGGGCACAGCACAACAAAACTTTGCCTTGAAACTCTTGAAGACTATGTAAAACCGCAATCAACCATTTTAGACATTGGTTGTGGTAGTGGAATTCTTTCAATCGCCTCTTTGCTTTTTGGTGCTAAAAGTGCGTTAGGAGTCGATATCGACAAATACGCTGTTCAAACGGCAATCGAAAACGGTGAAGTTAACGGTTTTTCAAAGCCTGAATACGAAATTTTGTGTGGTAATTTGACAGACAAAGTAAATGGCAAGTTTGATGTTATTGTTGCAAATATAGTTGCAGATATTATAATTAATTTTTGCGAATATGTATCAACATTTATGAAAAGTGACGCCGTTTTTATTACATCGGGAATAATTGATTCTCGTGAAGATGATGTTTTAGAGGCTTTTAAAAAATATGATTTTAAAGTTTTAGAACGCCGTGAAGATAGTGGCTGGTTATGCTTTGTTACCAAAGTCTTATAATATTAAAATACAAAAAGAGCAATGTGAAAACCACATCGCTCTTTTATTTTTGGCTTATTTTTCGCCTTTTATATTATCTTTTATTTTATCAAAAATATTCTTCTTGTTTGGTGCCATCGGACCTTCTGTAAAGGCAATTGGCTTGTCAGTTAATTCATCATCAAATTTTCTTAAAAGCTCTTTTTGCTCTTCTGTAAGGTCCTTTGGAACATCAACAATAATTTTTACAAACTGGTCACCCTTTGAACGACCGTTTATGTGAGGGATTCCCCTCTCACGCAGCCTAAAAACTGTTCCTGGTTGTGTTCCCGCTGGCAAATCATACTTAACTCTACCCTCAAGAGTTGGAACAAACATCTCGCTGCCTAGAGTCGCTTGTGCAAAAGTTACAGTTATATCACACCAAACATCATACCCGTCTCTTTCAAAGAATGGGTGTGGTCGAACATTGATGCTTACACGCAAATCCCCATTTGGGCCACCGTTTATGCCGTGGTTACCCTCAGACCTTATACTAATTACCTGCCCATCATCAATGCCTGCCGGTATGTTTACAGCAATCTTTACAGTTTTTCTAACCATTCCTATGCCCTTACATTTATCGCAAGGCTCTTTAATGATTTTTCCTTTACCTGCACATTTTGAACATTCTCTTGATGTTGAAATAACACCAAATGGTGTTCGTTGCTGAGCGCTTACATGACCCTTGCCCTTACAGTCTGGACAAGTTTCAGGCGATGTACCTTTTTTTGCACCTGTTCCGTCACATTCGTCACAACGCTCTATCCTTTGAGTTTCTACAGTTTTTTTGCAACCCGTTGCAGCCTCTTCAAAAGATATTGTTATGTTTGCATTTGCATTTGTTCCCCTTTGTGGTGCTTTTGGGTCTTCTTTACCGAAGCCACCGCCAAATCCACCGCCAAAGAATGAGTTGAAAATATCTCCAAGGTCAAAATCGTATGCTCCGCCATAGCCGAATCCTGAGCCGAAGTTTGGATCAACACCAGCGTGCCCAAATTGATCATACTTTGCCTTTTTATCGCTATCGGATAAGACCTCGTATGCTTCATTTGCCTCTTTAAACTTTTTTTCTGCTTCTTCGTTACCGGGGTTTAAGTCCGGGTGGTATTTTTTTGCTTGTTGACGATACGCCTTTTTTATTTCATCCGTAGACGCGTCTCTGCCAACACCGAGTACCTCATAAAAATCTCGCTTATCCGCCAAGATAAAAACTCCTTTTGGCATTATTTGCTGTCATATCACCAACAAGTAATATGACAGCATATATTTTAACTTATTATTCAGCGTCTGTAAAGTCTGCGTCATAAAATTCTTGTGAATCATCTGCTTGTGCTTCGCCTTGGAAATCTGGCTCGCCTTGAGGAGCTGCTTGAGCATAGAGTTTTTCAGACACTTCAAAGAATTTTGCAGTCAACTCTTCTTGTTTTGATTTGATAAGATTCAAATCATCACCTTTGAGAGCTTCTTTTAGAGCCTCTGCTCTTTCTTCGAGTTCTTTTTTATCGTCTTCCTCAAACTTATCTCCATCATCTGCAAGAATTTTTTCACACTGATAAACCATTTGGTCTGCTGCATTTCTAGTGTCAAGCTCTTCTTTACGCTGTTTATCCTCTTCTGCAAATTTTTCTGCATCAGAAATTGCCTTGTCAATGTCTTCTTTTGACATATTTGTAGATGCTGTGATTGAAATTGATTGCTCTTTATTTGTTCCTAAATCTTTTGCAGAAACATTAACAATACCGTTTGCGTCAATATCAAATGTTACCTCGATTTGTGGAGTTCCACGCTGTGCTGGAAGAATTCCGTCAAGATGGAACATTCCCAGAGTTTTGTTATCCTTTGCAAACTCACGCTCGCCTTGGAGAACATGAACTTCAACTGAAGTTTGGTTATCCGCAGCTGTTGAGAAAACCTGACTCTTTTTTGTAGGGATTGTTGTATTTCTCTCAATAATCTTTGTGCAAACACCGCCTAATGTCTCGATTCCAAGTGAAAGTGGTGCAACATCAAGAAGAAGTAGACCCTTAACATCTCCGCCAAGAACACCAGCCTGAAGAGCTGCACCGATTGCAACGCACTCGTCTGGGTTAATTCCCTTAAATGGGTCTTTTCCTGTAAGTGATTTTATAGCCTCTTGAACTGCAGGAATACGAGAAGAACCACCAACCATTAGAACCTTGTCAATTTCAGAAACGCTAATTCCTGAGTCTTCAATAGCTTGACGAACAGGTTTCATTGTTGATTCAACAAGGTCTGCTGTAAGCTCGTTGAATTTAGCCCTTGTAAGAGTTGTTTCAAGGTGCTTAGGACCTGTTGCATCTGCTGTGATAAATGGAAGACTGATTGAGGATGTAGTAACGCCAGAAAGCTCGATTTTTGCTTTTTCTGCAGCTTCTTTTAGGCGTTGCATTGCCATTTTGTCGCCTCTTAAATCTATGCCTTGATCCTTTTTAAACTCGTCTGCCAAGAAGTCAATAACTCTTTGGTCAAAGTCATCACCACCAAGACGGTTGTTACCTGCTGTTGCAAGAACCTCTTGAACTCCGTCACCCATTTCAATTATTGAAACGTCAAATGTACCACCACCAAGGTCATAAACTATAACCTTTTGGTCATTTTCTTTATCTATACCATAAGCTAGGGCTGCCGCTGTTGGCTCGTTTATAATTCTTTTTACTTCAAGTCCTGCAATTTTTCCAGCGTCCTTTGTTGCTTGACGCTGTGAGTCTGTAAAGTATGCAGGCACGGTAATTACTGCCTCTGTTATAGTATCACCAAGATAGCTTTCTGCATCTGCTTTAAGCTTTTGTAGTATCATTGCAGAAATTTCTTGAGGTGTAAAGTTTTTGTCATCAATTTTTACTTTATAGTCTGTACCCATTTGACGCTTAATTGAAGCAATTGTTCTGTCTGGGTTTGTGATTGCTTGTCTTTTTGCAACCTGTCCTACCATACGCTCGCCATCTTTTGAAAAAGCAACAACGGATGGAGTTGTTCTTGCACCCTCGGCGTTTGCTATAACTACAGCCTCGCCACCTTCAATTACTGCCACACATGAGTTTGTTGTTCCAAGGTCAATTCCTACTATCTTTGCCATATAATTTTCCTCCTAATAATGTTTAAATTTATTTGTTTTAGTTTTATATTTAATTAGTTTGCAACTTTTACCATTGCTGGTCGAAGAACTTTGTCTCCTATTTTATAGCCTTTTAAAAATACTTCCGCAATAGAATTCTCGCCAAAATCATCATCTTCGATATGCATTACCGCATTGTGTATGTTTGGGTCAAACTCGTCATTTGGCTTGCCAAAACTCTCAACATCCATCTTCTCTAAAATCTCTATAAACTGTGAAAATATCATATCAACGCCTTTTTTATAATCCTCGGTTGATGAGTCCACATTTTCACTAGCTCTATCATAATTATCAAGAACTGGCAATATTTCTGAAATTACCATTGCCCTCGCATCTGAATAGATACACTCTTTTTCTTTTTGCGAACGCTTGCGAAAATTATCATATTCTGCTGCAAGTCTTAGGTATTGCTCGTTTTTTTCATCAAGCTCTTTTTGCAATTCCTCCACTGTTGGTAGCTCTTGCTCAAGTGTTTGAGACTCTTCTACATCTGGAGTTTCAATCTGAATGTCTTGATTGTCTACTTCGTTGTTATTTGCCATTTGGCATATCCTCCTCATATACTTCTGACAAAAGTCTTCCGACTATGTCTGTTAAATATTTTATGCTCGGTATAAGTTTTGAATAATTCATTCTGATGGGGCCAATTATTCCAATCGAACCTCCATCCCTATCTCCAATCATATATCGAGAAATTATCATACTTGAATTTTCAAGCTCTTTATATCTATTCTCGTGACCTATTAGAACATCAAAATCGTTTTTTACCGAGGATATGATTTGGTTAAGTGGCTCTGCCTTGTGCAAAAACTCAAGCAACGCACCTGCATTTTGCTCAAACTCACGATAGTTTAGCAAATTTGCCTGTCCACCCAAAATTATTTCAGACTGCGAAGCCGAAATAGAAAGGTCGTAAAGCGATACAAGCAACGGTGACATTGCAAGTGCCTTTTTACCAAGCGAGGCTACAACAGTTTGAATCATAACTGTGCCTATATCTGCAAGGGGTTTGTTTAAAAAGTTTTGGTTCACAACTGAATAAAATGTTTCTATCAAATCTGGAGTTATTTCCACATCAGTTCTGCACACTTTGCTTTTTATAATCCCCGTGGAGCTTAGCAAAACTATCATTGCTGTTTTTGGGCTAATTTGCACTATTTCCACTTTTCTAATCACTGCATTTTCATCTGCGAGAGTGGTAGAAAGAGATGCGCAGTTTGTAAAATCAACTAAAATCTCGCCAGCACGCTCCAGCAACTGCTCAGGGTCGCCAATTCTATGGTCAACGCTCACATCGATATGCCTGCGAACATCATCATCAAGCTCGTTTTTTGGCATTAAATGGTCGAGGTAATACCTGTATCCCATCTGCGTAGGTACTCTGCCTGCGGATGTGTGCGGTTGGTCAAGATAACCAAGCTCCGACAACTCCGACATATCATTTCGTACTGTTGCAGACGACACGGACATATCCAAAGTTTTGCAAAGAGCCTTAGAGCCGATTGGTTCTCCTGTTGCGATGTACTGCTCAACAATGGCTGCAAGGATTTTTTTCTTTCTATCATTTAATCCCATATCTTCACCACCTGTCAGTGACGGTTTTAGCACTCGCTTATGTAGAGTGCTAATTTACTATATACTATACATCCCATATGCGTTAAAGTCAATATTTTAAATGTAAACACTTTGTTAAAAAACAGCATTAAAACTATGAATACAGCTTTTTAGAAATAAAAAATCTATATAATGTCTTGCGCAATCTTTCTTGGTCTAAAATCTCTTATAAGTATTATAGGGGGTATTTTGAGCATAATAGCATTAAATTATAACGACAATATAAATAAAAATTGAATACTTTTAATTTATTATAAACTCACTTTTAGGCACAAATATTAAGTGTAATTTTAACCGTTAACAATATTATAAATTTAATTTTAAGCACGAGTAGTAGGTGTATGGTTATGGTTAGTAGTATGTTAGGTGCATGGGTTTATGGTTAATTGTATTATAAACTCACTAGTAGGAAGGTTTTTTGTATGAAAGAATATGTAGAGTCTATGCGAGAGTTGCGCGAAAAAAACGGGCTGTCACAATCTGATATTGCCAAGGTGCTTGGCACAACCCAACAAGTTTATTCAAGATATGAAACGGGTCAAAATGAACTGCCCATAAGACACCTAGTCACTCTTTGCAAGTTTTATAAAGTAAGTGCCGATTATATTCTCTGTTTATAATTATGGTTTTTCACAAATATTATAGAGCAAAAAGCCTCAAAAAAAATAAAGTGTACCCTTTATTAAAAAGATACACTTTGTAAAAATCGAGGTTTTTATTTGGTGTAAAGTTAATATGCTTTACCCCAATACAACATATGCTTTGCTGGTTTTCCGCAACAGACGCAAGTATCTGCTATTTTTTCTTGTTCAAACGGAATACATCTTGATGTTACTCCCGCTACTTCTTTGAGTTTTTCCTCACACGCAAGCTCACCGCACCACATAGCTTTGATAAATCCTGGACGATTTTCTGCCTTTTCTATCATCTCATCAAGATTTGTCACGCTATATGTCATCTCTTCACGGCGATTTAGTGCCTTTTCATACAAACCGTTATGAACCTCTTGCAACAGCTCTGCAACTTTTACTTCTAGCTCATCAAGTGCCACAAAAGTTTTTTCTCTATTATCTCGTCGCACCAACACGCATTGGTTATTTTCAATATCTTTTGGCCCTATTTCAAGCCTTAGCGGTACGCCTTTCATCTCATATTCTGCAAATTTCCAGCCAGCTGAATTGTCGCTATCGTCAACCTTAACTCTAAAAGTTTTTGAAAGCTTTTGAGCCAGTTCGTTTGCTTTTTCCAAAACGCCCTCTTTGTGCATTGCGATTGGAAGTATCGCCACTTGCAACGGAGCTACCGCTGGTGGTAAAACAAGCCCGTTATCGTCACCGTGCGTCATAATTATTGCACCGATAATTCGGCTAGACATACCCCACGATGTTTGATGTGGATACTGAAGTTTGTTATCCCTACCTGTAAATTCAATGTCAAACGCTTTGGAAAAACCATCGCCAAAATAATGGCTTGTGCCACTCTGCAAAGCTTTTCCGTCGTGCATAAGAGCCTCTATTGTATAGGTTGACTCTGCACCCGCAAACTTTTCTTTGTCGGTTTTAAGTCCTTTAACAACTGGAATCGCAAGGAAATTTTCTGCAAAATCGCTATACACATTCAGCATTCTCTGTGTTTCTTCTATTGCTTCTTCGGCAGTTTCGTGCATTGTGTGTCCCTCTTGCCAAAAGAACTCCATTGTACGCAAGAACGGGCGGGTTGTTTTCTCCCATCTCACCACAGAACACCACTGATTATATAGCTTTGGCAAATCCCTATATGAGTGAATTATTTCACTGTAATGGTCGCAAAAAAGTGTTTCTGAAGTTGGACGAACGCAAAGACGCTCTGTCAATTTTTCTTCTCCGCCGTGAGTTATCCAAGCAACCTCAGGAGCGAACCCTTCGACATGGTCTTTCTCCTTTTGCAAAAGGCTTTCGGGGATAAACAAAGGCATCATAACATTTTCGTGACCCGTTTCTTTAAATCGACGGTCAAGCTCGTTTCTAATGTTTTCCCATAGGGCTGTGCCGTACGGACGAATAACCATACAACCCCTCACATTTGAGTAAGAGGCTAGCTCTGCCTTTTTCACAACATCGGTATACCATTTTGCAAAATCAACATCCATAGATGTAATTTCATCAACCATCTTTTTTTGCTTTGCCATAAATTTACCGCCTTTATTTCTTTGAATTATATAGTTAAGTATTATATACTAAATAGCGATTTTTTTCAATACCACAGACTGTTTTTGTTAATTTAAAAACTACTTTGTTTTTTCAAAAAAACAATGCCAAACATAAGCTTAGCATTGTTTTAAAAATTACATAATTTATTGATGATTATTTTTTAAATCTAAAATATGTGAAAATTATTCCAGCAAATGCTGCAACGGATACAGATGCTCCAACGGCATAGCTTGTTACCTTTGAAGATTTGCTCTCCTGCTCGTTGTTTGCTTCTGTGTCACCACTTTTTTGAACAGATGCGTTAACGGCTGCATTCCAAGCGTCAAGCTCTTGCGGGTAGCCATTATTTTCTAAATCTGCAAGGGGTACTTTAGGATTGGTGACTTTTACCGTTGGTTCTTCTAAATTTTCTAGTTTTTTATTTGTAGCTGAAATTTTTGTTGTTGGTTGTCCGGCTGTTTCAGACTTTTTATTGTCCTTTGGCTTTTGTGTAGTGCTTGGTGCTGTGGTTGTTGGTGGTGCCTGTGTCGCAGGCGGAGTTGTGTCTGGTATCACTACAGGTGGAATTGTTGTTTCAGGAGGTCTTGTTGTCTCGGGCGGTCTTGTTGTTTCCTCTATCGTGTAATAAACAACTACACCACTTGGAAAAGCGTTCTCCGCTACATTTACTCTGCTTTTTGCATTTTGGATTACAACTTCTTTTAAAGATTTGCAATCGCTTGTAAATGCGTTTGCCTCGATAAACTTAACACTCTCTGGAACTATTACCCTTGTAACTTGCGAAAAATCATTTCGACCATTAAAAACAGGATTTGCGTTTTTGTACGCACCTGATTTTATACCAG
>JAAYPE010000072.1 GCA_012519975.1 Clostridiales bacterium | reverse complement strand
CTACGACGGAAAATTTTCGGACAAGCTAGTTTACAGCACAGGGGTTACGGCAAGTTTGCTTGCTGAAAACGGGATAATAATTTTTAGTGAAAACGAAATAGACAAATTTGTTTCTTTTGTAAAATAAGAGAGCAACCACCTTTTGTTCTTGTGGCAACAGCAAAACCTACGACGGAAAATTTTCGGACAAGCTAGTTTACAGCACAGGGGTTACGGCAAGTTTGCTTGCTGAAAACGGGATAATAATTTTTAGTGAAAACGAAATAGATAAATTTGTTTCTTTTGTAAAATAAGAAAAGAAAAAAGAGCGAGGAGATTATCCACGCTCTTTTATTATTCATTATTTGGTTAAACAGTGGTTATGCGTCAACCTTAGCCATATGCTCGATAAGCATAAGAACTTTGTTTGAATAGCCCCACTCGTTGTCGTACCAAGAAACAAGCTTTACGAACTTGTCTGTAAGTGAGATACCAGCTTTTGCATCAAAGATTGATGTTCTAGCGTCACCGATAAAGTCTGAAGAAACAACCAAATCTTCTGTGTATCCCAAAATTCCTTTAAGCTCACCCTCTGAAGCCTCTTTGATTGCTGCGCAAATCTCATCATAAGTTGCAGCTTTTCCAAGAGTTACTGTAAGGTCAACAACTGAAACATTAAGTGTTGGAACGCGGAAAGCCATTCCTGTAAGTTTGCCGTTAAGCTCTGGAATAACAGCGCCAACAGCCTTTGCAGCACCTGTTGAAGATGGGATGATGTTGCCAGCAGCAGCTCTGCCACCTCTCCAGTCCTTGTTTGAAGGGCCGTCAACAGTCTTTTGTGTTGCTGTTGTTGCGTGAACGGTTGTCATAAGACCTTCAACAATGCCAAACTTATCGTTAATAACCTTTGCAAGAGGAGCAAGGCAGTTTGTTGTGCAAGATGCGTTTGAAACAATGTTCATATCTGATTTGTATTCGTTGTTATTAACGCCCATTACGAACATTGGAGCGTCCTTACTCGGAGCAGAAATAACAACTTTTTTTGCACCAGCGTTAATATGAGACTGTGCCTTTTCTAGTGTTGTGAAAACGCCTGAAGCCTCAACAACATAATCTGCACCAACTTCGCCCCATTTGATTTGTGATGGGTCTTTTTCTGCAAAAACAGTAATTGCCTTACCATTAACAATAAGTTTACCGTCTTTTGCTTCTATTGTACCATCAAATTTGCCCTGTACTGTGTCGTATTTGGCCATATAAACCATATACTCAGGATCGATAAATGGGTCGTTAATTCCTACTAATTCAAACTTTTCTGGTTGTGCTACTGCAGCACGGAATACGAGTCTGCCGATACGGCCGAAACCATTAATACCAATTTTAATTCCCATTATAAAAACCTCCAGTTCTTTTATCAATCAGTTTTATATATTTTGCCGATTAACAATATCTATTATACATCACTCATTGAAGTTTTCAAGTACTTTTATACAACTATATGCATATTTTCACTGCAATTGTAAAGGTATATAAAAAACCCCTGCAAGACGGCAGAGGTTTTATACATATTGTTAATTTTTTATCAGAAATTATTCTTCATCAATTTCTTGTAATGTTTGCTGCGAAATTTCGAGTTTAACCTTGCCAATTCGCCTATCCTCAATGTTTAAAATCGAAAAGTGAATATTTTCATAATCTACCTCACAATTTTCTCCCTCTTGTGGCAAAATTCCAAGCAAACTGATTACAAAGCCACCAAGTGTATCATAATCTCCTTGTGGAATATTGATAGATAAAATTTGTGCAACCTCTTCAATGTCTGTTTTACCGTCAATTATAAAAATATTTTCATCAATTTTTTGAATATCTTCATCCTCATTGTCGTACTCGTCTTGAATATTTCCAACGATAGATTCCAGCAAATCCTCAAGCGTTACAATCCCCGATGTGCCACCATATTCGTCAACTACAACAGCCATTTGAACATGGCGTTCGCTCATCTCTTTAAAAAGTTTTGAGCATTTTAAGGTTTTTGGAACATAAAAGACAGGTCGCATAATATCTTTCATCTTTTTTGTTTTTGGCAAATTACCGCCAACATATTTAAGTAAATCCTTAATATAAGCTATGCCCACGATGTTATCAAGCTCATCCTCAAAAACCGGAATTCTTGAATACCCGTGTTCAATCGCTAGTGTTACAACATCTGCAAGCGGGTCCTCTGCATCAACTGCAATTATGTCTGTGCGGTGCGTCATAATTTCTGCAACAAGCACATCATCAAACTCAAAAATATTATTTATCATTTCTTTTTGAGTGTTTTCTATAACGCCTTTTTCCTCGCCAACATCAACAAGCATACGAATTTCTTCCTCTGTTACCGAATCCTCGTTTATATTTGGGTCAAACCCAAATATCCTTATAATTAGGTTTGTTGTGAGCGAATATATTTTTGAAACAGGCTTTGTAATTTTTATTACAAAAAGCAATGGTGTCGCAGTTACAAACGCTATTTCTTCTGGTTTTTGCATTGCAATTTTTCGTGGCACAAACTCGCCAAAAACTAAAGATATATAGGATACAATCAAGCTGATTATAAAAATTGATAGTGCATTAATAAATTCCTTAGAGACATTTGGAATTACATTTAAAAATGCATTTGATAACATTGGTGCAAAGCTATGAGCTGCTGTGATGGCTAGTAGCACACAAATAAAAGTTATGCAAATTTTAATTACTGATAAAAACGCAGTTGGTTTTTTTGTGATTTGCAAAACTCTTTTTGCTTTTTTATTGCCTGCGTCCGCCATTTTTTCAACCTTGCTGTCATTTAGCAAAGTTATTGCAGTCTCTGCCATTGCAAGATATGCATTTATAAAAATAAGCACCAGCAAAAGTATTGAATCAAAAACAACATTCCCATTCCCAGGGTCGTCCATAATTGGATTGTCTCCTTCCGTTTGTTAAAAAATTATTTAATAGGTATTTATGCCTAAATAAGCTACTTTTATGTATACAATATTTTATTATATACAAATAGTCCGTTACTGTCAAATACATTATTTGCATATTAAAATAATGTATTAAAATTCACTTTTTATCCTATTTTCATATTTACATAGTATAGTAAAAATGTTATTATATCTATTGTATGCTCTTTAATTTTGTAATGCTTTTAAATTTTTTGTATTTATATCATTTAAAATGTGTTACTTTTTAAAAGCTAACCAATTACATTTCATCATATTTGGAGGCGTATTTAATATGGCAAGAAAAACTAAGACCATGGACGGCAACACCGCTGCTGCTCATGTATCCTACGCGTTCACAGAGGTTGCAGCAATCTATCCGATTACTCCATCGTCTGTAATGGCGGAAGAGACCGACAAAATGTCTGCAAACGGTGTTAAGAATCTTTTCGGGCAACCCGTTAAAGTGGCTGAGATGCAGTCAGAGGCTGGTGCGGCTGGTGCTGTTCACGGCTCACTCGCTGCTGGTGCTCTTACAACTACTTACACTGCTTCTCAGGGACTTCTTTTAATGATTCCTAATATGTACAAAATCGCAGGCGAACTTTTACCAAATGTTATTCATGTTTCTGCTCGTTGTGTAGCATCTCACGCACTTAACATTTTTGGCGACCACTCTGATATTTATGCTTGCCGTCAGACTGGATATGCTATGCTTTGTGCTGGTAATGTTCAGGAGGTTATGGACCTTGGCGCTGTGGCTCACCTTGCAACAATCAAGAGCCGTGTTCCTTTTGTTCATTTCTTTGACGGTTTCCGTACATCTCACGAAGAGCAAAAAGTTCAGGTTTGGGATTTCGACGAGCTAGGCGAAATGCTTGACAAAGACGCAGTTAACGAATATCGTCGTCGTTCGCTTAACCCTGAGCATCCTGTTTTGAGAGGTTCTGCTCAAAATCCGGACATCTTCTTCCAAGCTCGTGAGGCTTGTAACACTTATTATGACGATGTTTTAGATGTAACTGAAGAGTATATGAACGAAGTTAACAAGAGAATCGGCACAGACTACAAATTCTTTAACTACTACGGCGCTCCAGATGCTGACAGAGTTATCATAGCTATGGGCTCCGCCTGTGATACAATCGAAGAAACCATTGACTACCTAAATGCTAATGGTCAAAAAGTAGGACTTGTAAAAGTTCGCCTTTATCGTCCTTTCTCTGCGAAGCATCTTCTTGACGCTATCCCATCAACAGTTAAGACAATTTCTGTTCTTGACCGTACAAAAGAGCCAGGTTCAATCGGCGAGCCATTGTTCCTTGATGTTGTTGCAGCTCTTAGGGATTCACAATTTGCAAACATTCCTGTTTATGCTGGTCGCTACGGCCTAGGCTCTAAGGACACAGGTCCTGGCTCTATTATTTCTGTTTATAAGAATATGACTGCAAGCGAGCCTAAAAAGCGTTTTACAATCGGAATTGAGGATGATGTAACTTATCTTTCACTCGATATCGATGAGAATCCAGACACAACTCCACAGGGCACAACTTCGTGCAAATTCTGGGGACTTGGTGCTGACGGTACTGTTGGCGCAAACAAAAACTCAATCAAAATCATCGGTGATAATACTGATATGTATGCTCAAGGCTACTTTGCATATGACTCTAAAAAATCCGGTGGTGTTACAATTTCTCACCTTCGTTTTGGTAACTCTCCAATCAAGTCAACATACCTAATCAGCAAGGCAGACTTTGTAGCTTGTCACAACCCATCTTATGTTGATAAATATAAAATGGTTGAAGACCTCAAAGAGGGTGGCACATTCCTTCTTAACTGCCACTGGTCTGACGAAGAGTTATCTGAGATGCTTCCAGCTTCTGTAAAAAATTATATTGCTAACAACAACATCAATTTCTACACAATTAACGCTACAGAGATTGCAAAAGAGCTTGGACTCGGTGGAAGAGTTAACACAATTCTTCAAGCTGCTTTCTTTAGCCTATCTCAAATTATTCCAACTGACAGAGCTGTTACCCTTATGAAAGATGCCGCAACAAAATCATATGGTAGCAAGGGCGAAAAAATCGTTTCTATGAACCACTCTGCTATTGAGCGTGGTGTTTCAGGCGCTCACAAGGTTGAAATTCCAAGCGATTGGGCTACTGCTGTTGATACCGACAAAAAAGAAGTAAAAGACATTAAGCGCAAGGATATTGCAGGATTTGTTAACAATATTCTTCATCCAATAAATGCACAACAAGGAGATAAGCTCCCTGTTTCTACTTTCCTTGACACTGCTGACGGTACTTTCCCACAAGGTTCTGCAGCATTTGAGAAGCGAGGCATTGCTGTTGATGTTCCTGAGTGGAACGCAGACAACTGCATTCAGTGTAACTTCTGTGCTTATGTTTGCCCTCACGCTGTTATTCGCCCTATTGCTATGACAGCTGACGAAAAAGCAAACGCACCAGAGGGTACAAAATCTATTAAACTAAACGGTGTTGAGGGTTATGAGTTTGCTATTACCGTTTCAACTCTTGACTGTACCGGATGTGGCTCATGTGCTCAAGTTTGCCCAGGCAAAAAGGGTGCAAAGGCTCTTGTTATGAAGCCTCTTGAGTCTCAACTTGATGAGCAAGACATCTTTGAGTATGCAAACGAGCTTCCAGCTAAAAAAGAGGTTCTTGAGAAATTCTCTTCAAACACTGTTAAGGGTTCACAATTCCTAACTCCTCTTCTTGAGTTCTCTGGTGCTTGTGCTGGCTGCGGTGAAACACCTTATGCAAAACTTGTTACACAACTATATGGCGACAGAATGTATATTGCAAACGCTACTGGTTGTTCTTCAATTTGGGGCGGTTCTGCTCCAAGTACACCATACACAATCAACCAAAAGGGCGAAGGTCCTGCTTGGTCTAACTCCTTGTTTGAAGATAACGCAGAGTTTGGTTATGGTATGATGCTTGCAAACAATCAAATCAGGGCTCGTCTTGCTGAAAACGCTAAGATTGTTGCTGACTGTGATTCTGCAAGTGCTGAGCTTAAAGCTGCTGCAAATGCGTGGCTTGAAACATTTGAAGATGGCGACAAAAACAAAACTAACGCTGAAGTATTCAAAGCAGAGCTCAAAAAAGCAAATCCCCAAAATGATTGCTGTAAAAAGGCTATTGCTGAGCTTCTTGAAGACTCAGATTACCTATCAAAGAAATCCATTTGGATTTTTGGTGGAGACGGCTGGGCTTATGATATTGGTTTTGGCGGACTCGACCATGTTATCGCACAAAATCAGGATGTAAACATTCTTGTATTTGATACAGAAGTTTATTCAAACACAGGTGGCCAAGCTTCTAAAGCTACTCCTACAGGTGCTGTTGCACAATTTGCTGCAAGCGGTAAAACTGTAAAGAAAAAAGACCTTGCACAAATTGCTATGAGCTACGGATATGTTTATGTTGCTCAAGTTGCTATGGGTGCTGACTACAACCAGTGTCTCAAGGCATTTAGAGAGGCTGAGAGCTACAACGGTCCATCAATCATCATTGCTTATGCTCCATGTATCAACCACGGTATCAAGGGTGGAATGGGCGTTTCAATGAGCGAAGAGAAAAAGGCTGTTCAAGCTGGATACTGGCACAACTTCCGCTTTAACCCACTTCTTACTGAGGAAGGCAAAAACCCATTCTCACTTGACAGTAAAGCTCCAACAGAGAGCTATAAGGACTTTATCTTGAGCGAGGTTCGTTACTCATCTCTCAAGCGTTCTTTCCCAGAAAGAGCAGAAGTTTTGTTTGACAAGTCTGAAGAGTATGCAAAAGAAAAATATGAGCATCTTGTTAAACTTCAAGAGCTTTATGATCCAAACAAATAAATTCTAAACAAATTACGGTCAAGAGCCTATGTTCTTGACCGTGTTTTTTT
>JAAYPE010000071.1 GCA_012519975.1 Clostridiales bacterium | reverse complement strand
TGCAACGAAGGCAAGTAACATTGCCGTCCTCATCTTGCTCATACCCTGTGCATTTAATAAAATATGCACTCTTGAGCCTTACTTCATTGCCTGGATAAAGCCTAAAGTATTTTTTAACAGGCTCAATCATAAAGTCATCACGCTCAACATAAATCTCGCGTGAAAATGTAACTTTTCTTGTGCCCATTTCTGGCTTGTCTGGATTTATCTCTACTTCAATTTCTTCTGTTTGACCTTCTGGATAATTTTCTATCACAACTTTAAGTGGGTCTAAAACGGCCATTGCCCTTGGTGCATTTGCATTCAAATCATCACGAACGCAAGCCTCAAGCAAACCATAATCAACCATACTGTATGCTTTTGAAATACCTATTCTGTCGCAAAAATCTCTTATTGCCGCTGGAGTATATCCACGCCTTTTCATTCCGCTTATTGTAACCATTCTAGGGTCGTCCCAGCCACTAACAATGCCATTGTTTACAAGATACAATGACTTGCGTTTGCTTGTAACGCAGTAGTTTAGATTAAGTCTTGCAAACTCGATTTGTCTTGGTGGACGCTCAATTTCAAGCTGTTCTAAAAACCAGTTATAAAGCGGGCGATGATTTTCAAATTCTAATGAACACAGCGAGTGAGTTACCCTCTCTGCCGCATCTGATAACGGGTGAGCAAAATCATACATTGGGTACACGCACCATTTATCCCCTGTTTGATGATGTGGCACGTGAGCTATTCTGTATATAACAGGGTCCCTCATATTAAGGTTTGGCGACGACATATCAATCTTTGCACGCAACACATGGGAGCCGTTTGGAAACTCACCATTTGTCATTCTCTCAAACAATTCTAAATTCTCTTCTACGCTACGATTTCGGTACGGACTATTTTTTCCAGGCTCTGTAAGTGTTCCCCTGTACTCTCTTATCTCGTCTGCTGTAAGGTCACAAACATACGCTTTGCCCAGCTTTATAAGCTTAATGGCACATTCATAAATAAAATCAAAATAGCTAGAAGCATAATAAACATTTGGATAATCATATCCAAGCCATTTTATATCTTCCTTAATGCTATCAACATATTCAATTTCTTCCTTGCTTGGATTGGTATCATCAAGACGCAAATTACAAATACCGTTATATTTTTTTGCAGTTGTAAAGTTTATATAAATTGCTTTTGCGTGGCCTATGTGCAAATATCCGTTTGGCTCTGGTGGAAATCGGGTTTGAACGCACTCATAAACCCCTTCTTTTAAATCCTCATCAATAAAATCGTGAATGAAATTCGACGGTCTTTGTGTTATGATTTCGTCCATTAAAATTCCTCCTCAAATACATCTTTTGCAAGTTTTAGTCTTGACATTACTTTTTCTTTTCCTAAAAGGCTCATAATAGCGTGCAAGTCTGGCGTGTTAACCCTTGACGTTATCGCTATTCTAATAACTGTTGAAACATCTCCTACATGACCTTTAAAGTCGCTTGGATTTTTTTTATATTCTTTAACATTTGGAGTGTATCCAAGTGGCTGACAAATATCCTTTAGCCTTGCAAACCATTGGTTTTTATCATCAGATGGGTCATACACTTCCATATATTTTTCAAGTATTAATGCTGCATCTTTTGGCGATATATTTTCTGGCAAGGTATATGATGGTGTGTAAATCTCGTCATAAAAATATCTTGTATAGTCTTTTACTTCACTATATTTTGCAATATCTTTTCTTGGTTTTTTTGTACCTCTATCAATACTTAAAATGTTCTTTGCAAACTCCATATCACTATTTAAAAGTTCATAAAAATCAGTGTCATATTTTTGCGCCCACTGCATTGTGCCGTTTAAAACTTCATCTGCACTCATTAGTGATATCACATTCTTGCTAACATCGCTTAGCTTTGCAAGGTCAAACAACGCACCACTAACACTCATCTTTTTTAAATTAAAAGGAAAACTACTTTGCTGTGCGTTTGGGTTTGCCTTTCTCCACTCTTCAAAGTTTGAGTTTGCAAGTGTTAGCAAATATTCAATAACACTCTGCTTTGGAAACCCTTGTTGTACATAATAAGAAACGGCAGCCTCTGGGTCTTTTCTTTTGCTAAGCTTTCTTTTGCCACCGTCCTCCTCTTTCATTATTGGTGCAATATGTGCGTACTTAGGCACTTTAAATCCACAATATTTAAATAATTGTATGTGAATTGGAACGGACGAAATCCATTCATCTCCCCTGACTATATGGGTTGTCCTCATCAAGTGGTCATCAACTGCGTGGGCAAAATGATATGTTGGCACGCCATTTGTTTTTAGCAAAACAATGTCCTGAATATTTTCGGGCATTTCTATTTTACCTTTAATTATATCATCAAAAACGATCTTTTTATCCTCTTGACCTTGTGAGCGTAGCCTTAGTACATACGGCTTGCCTTGATTTATGTTTTGCTCAATTTGCTCTATTGATAGCTGTGCGCATTTTGCAAACTCACCATAATAACCTTTGTTAACCCCCTGATTTTCTTGCTCATCACGAAGCTTTGACAGCTCATCTGCTGTGCAAAAGCAAGGATAAGCAAGCCCCTGTTTTACAAGCTCGTTTGCAAAACAGTGATACAAGTCACACCTTTTACTTTGCTCATAAGGTCCGTAGTCACCTTTTTCCCGCTCAAACCCCAAAACACCCTCACTTGCTGTAATTCCAAAGGAGTTTAGTCCATCTACTATTTCAGAAACACCGTCGTCTATCTCACGCTTTTTGTCGGTGTCCTCGATGCGCAGATAAAAAACGCCATCGGTTGCATCTGCCGTAAACTTTGCAATCATTGCTGCAAACAATCCACCAATGTGCAAAAATCCAGTAGGACTAGGGGCAAATCTTGTAACCCTAGCCCCCTCTTTTAAACTGCGTTGTGGATACTTATCCTCTATTTCTTGCGGTGTAAATTTTAGCTCTTTGAACAAGAGCTTTGACAGTCTTTGATTATCTATCAATATAATCTCTCCTCTAACTCTTTAACATATGCTGTTTTTCCTTGTGACTTATATCCCATCTTTTGATAAAGATTATGTACTCTCTCATCGCTTTGACCTGTGACTAGCATTATTTTATAGCAGTTATTTTCTTGTGCTATATCCAAAGCTTTATTTAGAAGTTTTTTTGCAAGTCCTTGCCCCCTATAATTAGGGTGGGTCACAACATATTCTACAAGTGCAAAAGGGCGTTGCCCTTGCACAAGGCTTTGGTTTATAAAAAGCGTAGCACTTGCAACAACGCTATCGTCGTCACAAGCTATTATTGTGTGCCGATTATTGTCGCAAAGAATATTTTTCCACACTTCTTTAACATTTCTGTCAATCACGGGCAAAGAATTATTGTTAAGGTGTGTGTAAAGCCTTAGTATTCCTGCAAGGTCATTTTCTTGTGCGAGTCTAAGTTTGAGCAATTGTCGTCTCCCCTTCTTCTAACGGTTTTGGTTTGCCAAATGTTAGATTAACGACCATTGATATTAAAACTCCTATTGCTGTGTCTATCGTCCTGTTGAGTGCATAAAAATAAGCAGGCTCGCTAAATTTGTAGGCCTCTACTACTATTATTATAAAGGTAATTGTCGCAAATGGCACTGCATTTTGTATCGAAATCGTGTTGCAAACCCATATTAAAAACAGCACACCAAGCGGAACTGTGATAATTGAAAAGCTTTGATTATATAGTGCAATGTCGATATAAAGTGCAACAAGCCCAAAAGCTCCGCCAAAAAAAGTTCCTAGAATACGGTCTTTTCCTCTTTTCCAAGAATCCTCAATGGTGCTTTGTGTTGCAACAATGGCAGCAATACAGGCATAAATCGGGTCTTTTCTGTTTGCCAAAAATAACAAGGCTCTTAAAACATAGTTTTGAGTAGAAATATCGCCCAAATTCAGCCCCTCTAGCAAAGAGTAAAAAAGCATACAAACAAAAACCGCTATTGCCGTTTTTATACTTCTCATTCCTATTTTATAAGGTTTAACTGCCCTTTTCAACTAAATTCACCCCAAAAACTGCTAAATATCGCTAAATATCGCTAAATATTGATTGTCGATATATTATAATTTATTCTGTTGATAATGTAAAGGTTACAAGGTTATAAATAACATAATATTTATTAATAAATACTATTGCAAAAGTACAACAGCTTATTTATAATATAGTGGTGTTACAAATCATTTTATACAAAATCAAATTTTGCTACTGTGGCTCAGATGGTAGAGCAGCTGATTCGTAATCAGCAGGTCAGGGGTTCGAGTCCCCTCAGTAGCTCCATTACAAAGTCTATAACTACGCCACTTGCTGCGTGTTTGTAGGCTTTTTGTTTTTTAAAAAATACTAAACTTTCCTTTTGATTTAATAAAATTCAAAAACCGCTCTTTGATAAGTCTTTTCCTTTTTACTATAAAGCTTGCATTTGTTTTGATTTTTAAAGTTTTCAAGCCTTTTAAAACGCATAAACTTGTCAAAAATAAGCACACTAAATACTTTATAAAGTAATTGTAACATTGCCCGCAAATACTTGTAAACCTACATTCTATGTGATATAATTCGGATAGGAAAGAGTTTGAAGGGAGAGCTTATATTGGCTGTAAAAAATCCTGCGTCTGAGCGTATTTCAGATTGGTTTAAACTTGATAATGCAGGCAAAGTGTTTCCTGGTCAAAACACATCTACTTGGTCAAATGTTTTTCGTGTTACTGCAGTGATTGATGAAACTGTTGATCCCGAAATGCTTAGAAATGCCGTTATAGATATTTTGCCACGATTTCCTTGTTTTGATGTTGAAATGCGCAAGGGAGTTTTTTGGTATTATCTTGAAAAAAATAGAAACCAATGCCCACCTATTTTGCCCGATATAAAAAATCCTTGTACTAGAATTAAATGGCACGAAAACGGGCGTTTTTTATTTAGAATATACTACCGTGAAAATCGTATTTCTGTTGAATTTTATCACGCCTTGACAGACGGATATGGCGCTACCTGTTTTCTTTGCACCTTGGTTGCCCAATATCTGCGTTTGCGTGGCCACGAAATTCCCGTGGGCGAAACGGTGCTTGATATAAACGAGCCTGCTTCACCGGACGAGCTTGAGGACGCATTTATAAAATTTGCCTCATCAAAGGCAAAGCCAGACACAAAAAGCACATCGGTGTATCACGTTGAGGGAAAAAGATTACCGGCACACACCTGCAATGTAACGACGGGATTTTTTTCTATTAGTGAAATAAAGGAATTAGCATCTAAATACAATGTTACAATTACAGAATTTATTGCTGCTCTGCTGGTAGACATTCTTTATCACAAACAGCTAAAAGAAAATAAAAAACAAAAGATAATTGGCGCCCAAATTCCTGTAAACTTGCGTAAATCTTTTAAGAGCAATACACTTAGAAATTTTTCTTTATTCTATTTAATAAACCTTGACCCGCTCATGGGTGACTACACTTTTGAAGAGATTGTAAACAACACAGCACTAAAGCTTAGGTGTTTAAACAACCCAAAACAACTAAACGCTATGATGACAAGCAACACTAAAATTGAACGCAACATTTTTACAAGGCTTGTTCCACTATTTATAAAAAATACTATTATGGGCGTTTATTTTTCGCTTTGGGCGGAGAATACAACAAGCGTTTTATTCTCTAATGTTGGGCTTGTTAAACTGCCAAAGGAAATGGAGCAGTATGTAAAATCACTTTCTATCATTCCACCGCATGGAATTCGCAACGCTGCTAGAACTGCAGCAATTGGATACGGCGATGTTATGAGTCTTTCGTTTACGAATGTTTTTGACACTGTTGATGTTGAACGGGAGTTTTTCTCAAGGCTTGTTAAAATGAGTGTCCACGTAAAAATAGAAAGTAACAGGGATTAGGGAGGTTAATGTTATGTCTTATTGTGTAAACTGCGGTGTTGAGCTTGATGAGAGCGCAAAAAAATGCGCCTTATGCTATGCTCCGGTGCTTAATCCTTTTGAAAAAGAGAGCGAAAATATAGCACCAACACCTTATTCAGATAATGTTTTTATTCCATCATCAGCTAGTAGGAGATATCTTGCATTTATTTTTTCTGTAATACTACTTATTCCAAATATTGTTTGTAGCATTACTAATTTGATTTTTCCCGAAAGTGGCCTTTGGGCAATATATATTAACGCTACAAGCCTTTTGGTTTTTATCTTGTTTATTTTTCCGTTTATGTTCAAAAAAGTAAACCCCTATCTTCTTTTAGCACTAGATACTATATCCGTCACTCTTTTTATTTATGCCATTTATACTATGTATGAAGGTAAAAATTGGTTTTTGCTTTTAGCTATGCCAATGGTTATATCTCTTGGAATTATTATTGCTTGCTTTTTAACTTGGATTAGGCGAAAAGAGCGGGACTGGCCTTATATTGTTATTGCGGTTTTGTCTGCATTTTCAATATACTCTTTTTTTACCGAAGCATTGTTTCATTTTTATTATAATACAGACAGAGTTTTTGAATATTCTATAATAATTTTGGTCTCTAGTATTTCTCTTATTGCTTTCTTTTTGTTTATTGCTAAAAACAAAAAATTTAGACAATGGCTTGCAAAACGATTTTTCGTCTAATTTTATTTTAAAAAACTTAGTATAAAGTGCTATTTTGAATTAGTTTTTCAGGTTAAAATTTTGTGTAATAGCTAAAAAATAAAATTAAAATATTTCAATAAAAATTTTGTTTGACAAGCAAATACTTAGGTGCTAATATTGTGCTTAGCATTTAAGTTTTATTATGAAGGTGTTATTTTTATGGCTCCTGTTTTAAAGAAAATTAACAAACAAGTTAACATTCATCATTTATCGCCTACCAAGGTTATTATGTGGGGTTATTCCCTAATAATTTTGGTGGGTTCTGTTCTATTGTGTTTGCCTGTATCAAGCAGGTCCAGTACTTTTACAAACTTTTTGGACTGCGTTTTTACTGCAACCTCTGCAACCTGCGTTACGGGGCTTGTTATTTATGACACCTACACGCACTGGTCACTATTTGGACAGCTTGTAATTTTACTGCTTATACAAATAGGCGGGCTTGGATTTATGACCCTTGCAATTTCAGCCGTTACGTTAACAAAAAAGCATATCGGTCTGCGTGAGAGATACACAATGAAAGAGGCAATTTCTGCTCCAACTGTCGGCGGTGTTGTTAGGATTTCAAGATTTATATTTTTAACCTCAATTGCAATCGAAGCAACGGGTGCTTTGTTATTGTCAATTAAATTTATCCCACAATTTGGAATTGTGCGTGGAATATACTTTTCTATTTTTCATTCAATATCCGCATTTTGCAACGCTGGATTTGACCTTATGGGTATTATAAAACCTTTTTCATCTCTTGCAACATATCAGGGCAGTGTGCTTGTTAATTTGGTTATTTGTTTTTTAATTATAATTGGTGGTTTGGGATTTTTTGTTTGGGATGATATTCGTATTCACCTATTTAAAATTAACAAATACAAGTTGCATACAAAAATTGTTTTAACAGTTACGTCAACTTTAATTTTAATCGGTTTTCTATCAATTTTTATTTTTGAGAGCAGGTACACCTCCTTTGATAACCTGCCTATTAAAAATCAAATTTTAGTTGCATTTTTTCAGTCTGTTGCGCCGAGAACTGCAGGGTTTAACACTATTGATTTAGCCTCAATATCTGATGAGAGCCAAATCCTTACAATCTGCCTTATGCTAATTGGTGGCTCACCTAGCTCTACTGCCGGTGGAATAAAAACAACAACACTTGCAGTTATGGTTTTGTCAATTTTAACAGAGCTTAGGAACAAAAAACATATCGAATGTTTTAACCGCAGAATAGACGAGCAAACCGTTCGCCACGCTTATAGCGTTCTTACTATGTATTTATTTTTCTTCCTTTCTGGTGCAATTCTAATTTCTGCAATCGA
>JAAYPE010000001.1 GCA_012519975.1 Clostridiales bacterium | reverse complement strand
TGCAATATTTAACTGTTAAACTTTATTCCAACCCTCCTTTTCCAAAATACACTTACAATGGTAATTATATCACAATATAAACATAAAATAAAGCTTTGGTTGAGTTTTTTTGTGTTTTTTCGTCTATTGTTTTGTTTTATGCATTGACAAAAGATATAAAAAACCTTAAAATATATCTATCTAATAAAGGTAGGAGTGTTTGACTGAATATGTCTGTTAACAAGATTAATTCAATTAATAATACCAAATCAAATATTTCTAAAAATGCTCCCGCAATAAATTCACTAAAAAAGGATTTCTCTGCCGAGCTTAATAGTGCAATTCAAAATACAACGCTTGACAATATTTTTCAGGAAGCATCAAACAAGTACGGAGTATCGGTAAGCTTGTTAAAAGCTGTCGCAAAGGCGGAGTCAAACTTTAATACTAATGCTAAGTCACACGCTGGCGCACAAGGTATTATGCAACTTATGCCATCAACATCTAAAAGCCTAGGCGTTACAGACCCTTTTGATGCTTATCAAAATATTATGGGTGGTGCAAAACTACTTAGCCAGTTTATTAATAAGTATGACGGAAACATCAGCCTTGCCCTTGCAGCTTACAACGCAGGTCCTGGCAATGTTGCAAAATATGGTGGAATTCCACCTTTCAAAGAAACTCAAAATTATGTAAAAAAAGTTTTAGGCTATTGCGACAATACCATTTCAATAGACCCCAACAAAAATGCTTATGCCTCAATCCCTGCGATAAGCTATAATAAATCAAGCAACTATAACTACTATAGTAAAAATATAGGGCAAATTGGTGGTATCTCTAGTGCAAGCCCGTTAGATAGTATTATGCAATTATTAAACAGTTCTATATCTTCAAATCTTACAGACCCTACACAATTAGAGCTTGATAAAATTTTGATAATGAATTTTTTACAAAGCCAGTTTCAAAATAGACCGACTTTTACACCATATTCAGACGACGAATAATGTAACAGCCTTGAGATAATAAATGTCTTGAGGCTGTTTTTATGCTAAAACAAAAAAGTAGAATTATAGGACTCCCTTGATAGTAAAAAGCTATTATAGGGGTTTTTTTATATAAATACAAACTGACCTCGTTTTAAAAACGAAATCAGTTTGTAAAAAAAGTCAAATACGTTTTATAAGGCAATGCTTATACATTATAAATATAATTTGTAGCAATTAGTAATGTATGATAATTTTTACTTTATCTTCTACCTTTATCAAAACTTGGATTAAACGCATAAAAATTCTTTTCATTAAGTTTATCCGTTGCAAGTCTTAGCCCTTCGCCAAATCTCTGATAATGAACTATTTCTCGCTCTCTTAAAAACTTAATCGGGTCCCTAATATCAGGGTCATCTACAAGTCTTAATATATTGTCATAAACTACTCTTGCTTTTTGTTCAGCAGCCAAATCCTCGTGCAAATCAGCTATGACATCACCTTTTGATTGAAAATAGGTTGCTGTAAATACAGGACTGCTCGATGCAATAGGATAAACAGCTGTCGTATGGTCTACAAAATAATTTTCAAATCCACTTTCCTTAATTTCATCAATGCTCAAATCCCTAGTCAGCTGATAAACCATCGCACTAACCATCTCCATATGCGCTAGCTCCTCAGTACCTAGAGAGGGCTCATAATGACGCATTAAAACATTGACAAAACATTGTCATAAATTACAAACAACAATCGCTTGTAAAACACTAGATTGTATGATAAACTTAAAAATCGAACGGTATTTTTGTATTTCACTTACAAAAAAATATTAAAAATGTGAAAATTTATGTCATAAAAACACAAAAAAATCTTTGTTGTGTGATTAAGTCACAGACTTTCTCCCAAGTTTTACATATAATTGTCTTAACGTGAATATTTATGTTGAGAGTTTAGTTATAAAGTTTCATATATAATTCACTATATACTATTAATAATATAACACTGTGTTAAAAAATTTGGTTTTAAAAAGGAGGAGTTGTATGAAGGATGTTAACTTTGCTCTGTCCTATACCCTCTCTTTTATTAAGATACATAAGGAAAATAATTTCATTCGGGCATTAAAGTCTAAAAATACAAGGAGGCTTATAAAATGAAAAGCATAAGAACAAAACTGTTTGTAATATTTACTGCAATTGTTGTTATTTTAAATACTACTACAGGTATTGTTACAAGAAATCTTGTTTCAAAAAAACTGGTTTCAGATACACACGAGCAATTAACTGAAATGGCCGAGCAAGAAGCAAAATATTTAGAGGCTATTGTAAAAGCAGATTTAGACTACTTGGGTGTTTTATCTAACAATCCTATTATTACTAACGACCAAAGCACTATTGAGCAAAAAGTAGCTTTTTTTGAAGCTGAAGCAAAACGCTCTGGGTTTATTTTGTTTGGCTTTGCAGACACACAAGGTAAAGCAATTATACTTAATAGCTCTATGGAGAACAACGATGTTGCCGACAGAGATTTTTTCAAAAAAGCACTAAGTGGAACACCTGCCTCTTCGGATTTAATGTTTAGCAAGCTAGATGGTGAGCCTGTAATTGTTTTTGCATCTCCAGTTTATCAAAACGGTGAAATTTCTGGTGTTCTTTATGGTCGCAAAAACGGCTTAATGCTTAGCGAAATTGTAAGTAAATTAAAATATAAAGAAACCGGATATGCCTATATGGTTAACAATAACGGTGATACAGTCGCTCATAAAAATACAGACCTTGTTATAGCACAGGACAATGATATTGAAAATATGAAAACTGATTCATCTTTAAACCAGCTAGGTGAGCTTACAAAAAGTATGACTACCCGCACAGTTAACAGCGGTGAATATACCTATGGTGGGGTTAACAAAATTGTTGGTTTTGCCCCCGTTGAAAACACCCCTTGGATTGTAGCTTTTGGTGTTGAAAAAGATGAAATATTATCAGGTATTAACGAGCTACACAAAGCACTTTTAACAATGTTTATAATTATGGGTGTTGCTAGTGCAGTTACTGTTATATTTGTTAGTGGTGGAATAGGCAAGCCAATTAAAAAGGTTACATCTGCCGCCCAAGAAATTGCACAAGGTAACTTTGATGTTACCCTCGACATAAAATCAAAAGACGAAGTAGGAAAGCTTGCTGAAAGCTTTGGTCAAACCTTGACACAGCTTAGCAATTATCAAGACTATATTGATGAGATTTCAACCTCTCTTGAAAAAGTGGGTCAAGGGGATTTACAAGTAACTTTAGAAAAAGAGTATTTAGGGCAATTTAAAAAGCTTAAAGAAAATTTAGAAGGACTAGTAAGTCATCTCAGCCATACACTTTTGCAAATACAGCAATCCGCAGAGCAAGTTGACAGTGGTGCATTGCAAATAGCTAATAGTGCACAAGCTTTGTCACAAGGTGCAACAGAACAGGCAAGCTCTATTCAAGAATTGTCAGGCACTATTGCAAGCGTTACAGAACAAGTTCAGCAAAATGCTGAAAGTGCAAAACAAGCTCGTGATAAGGCGGAAAATGCAGGCCAAGAGCTTTCAAAGAGCAATGATCAAATGCAATATATGATGGATTCTATGAAGGATATTACTGATAAGGCTTCTGATATTTCAAAGATTATTAAAATAATTGACGACATAGCATTCCAAACAAATATTTTGGCACTTAACGCTGCCGTTGAGGCTGCCCGTGCTGGTGCTGCTGGAAAAGGGTTTGCAGTTGTTGCTGATGAGGTTAGAAACCTTGCTGCTAAATCTGCAGAGGCTGCAAGAAACACCTCTGTGTTAATTGAAGAGACTATAGATTCTGTAAACAGTGGCTCAGCAATTGCACAAGAAACTGCAAAAAGTTTGATTGAAAGTGCGCAAAAAGCAATGGAAGCTATAAAACTTATTGACAACATCGCACTTGCATCACAAGATCAAGCTATCGCTATTTCTCAAGTTAATTTAGGTGTTGAACAAATTTCCGCTGTAATAGAAACTAATGCCGCAACAGCTGAAGAAAGCGCCGCTGCAAGTGAAGAGTTGTCTGGACAATCTAATGTTTTAAAAGACCTTTTATCAACATTTAACTTTAGACAAACCGATTTCTATACATATTAAACTTAAATTATAAAAAGCTTAATTGTTATTACTTACACTCATAATTCACCCAAAAGAAAAGGTACCTTCTACACAGAGGGTACCTTTTTTGTGCTTACAAATATTTTTTAATCACATTGTGCGCTCCCTTTCATTAGAGAAACAAAGAGCTGTGCAATTTGCGGGTCAAATTGAGTTCCAGAGCAACGGATAATTTCATCCAGTGCCTCCTTGCAACTCCTAGCCTTACTATAAACTCTATCTTCCGTCATAGCGTCATAAGAATCCACAACCGAAATAATTCTAGAAATCAGTGGAATTTCATCGCCTGTAAGGCCATACGGATAACCTTTTCCATCCCATCGTTCGTGGTGGTACAAGATATATTTTGCAATATGCTCAAGCTCTGGCGTGGACATTGCAATTCTATGACCTATTTCTGGATGCTGTTTCATTTGTTGCCATTCTTCATCCGTTAATTTTCCGGGCTTATTTAAAATTTGGTCATCGACACCGATTTTTCCAATATCGTGTAACATAGACAAAAGCCAAAGATCATCCAAACTTTTTTGCTCTAGCCCTAAGCGCTCTCCAATCATTTTTGAGAGTGCCCCAAGTCTTTGGCCGTGCTCCTCTGTCTCTTGGCTTTTTCATATAGTGCTGCCATTATTGATGACACAATTGCATAGTGAGAACTTCTTTGATTTATTAGCTTTCTATGCTTTAAATAGTCTTCTGCATTTTTTAAAGCTTCGCCTAGAGTTTGATTTTCATTTTCTATAGTGCTATGCCCAACAGATAAACTGATTTCATAAAGAGGTTGTTTTTTCGAACGATTATATTCCTCTATTTTTCTTTGAATTTGCTTTGCAAGGTTGTGTGATTCCTCGCTTGAAGTTTTTGGCATTACCAAGTGAAATTCACCGCCATTTATCCTGCCTAAAACATCACCTGCACGACAACAATTTTCTATTATTTGCCCTACCTCAACAATTAACTTATCACCCTCTTGATATCCATATGAATCATTAATCATACGCAAACCATTTATATCACAAACCATAATAGAAAGCGGCCAACTCTTATTGTCATTAAGTTTCTTTTTTTCTTTCTCTAAATAAGTGCGATTGTAAAGTCCTGTTAAAAAATCACGTTCACTTAAATATGTAATTTTAGCCTCACGCTTTTTTTGCTCCGAAATATCAAAAATTACGCCCTCGAGAGCCTCCACATTGTCGTCTGCATCGTACACACCCTGCCCTAGTTCTAGCACCCATTTACGCTCGCCTGACTTTGTGATAATCTCATATTCAAAGCTAAAATTTTTGTGCTGTGGCAAAATTCTTTCCCATTCTTTTCGTATAATTTCTCTATACTTATGAGAAATCATATCATTAAATGATAGGGCCCTATTATCTATTAAGCTTTCACAAGTATAGCCAGTAAGTTCCTTGCACCCCTCCGAAATAAACTCAACCGTCCACTCCATATCGTACTTTGTTCTGTACGCAATTCCCGGAATATGTGACAGCAAAACCGACTTGCTACGCTCGCTTTCCTTTAAGGTTTCCTCTGCTTTTTTTCGCTGTGTAATATCCTCTAGCAAGCATAAGTGCAATGAATCTTTAACGGGATTCCCTATAAATCCTGAAACAATCATATTTACCCAAACCGTTGAGCCATCTGGCTTTATATATCGCTTTTCTAAAGAATAGCTACTAATATCTCCGTTTTTAAATAGTCTAAATTTTTCAAGGTCATTATCAATGTCATCAGAATGTGTAATGCTACTCCAAGCTATTCCTTCAAGTTTGTTTTTATCTCTACCCAAAATTTTTTCCGCCATTGGGTTTACACTTCTAAATTTAACTTGAGATGATATTTTTTCATTCTCGCCTATTAAAATTCCAACAGGTATATTGTTAAAAACACTGCGATACAACGCCTCGTTAAATTTAAGTTCTTCACTTTTTTCTTTAAGCGATGAATGTTCTCTCCAAATTTTGATAATCGCAAACACCAAAATCAAAACATTTAACACTATTGCAAAATCTGGTATCATTTTTTTATAAATATTTTTATTCCATTCTTCTATGTCATAACTAAGTCCAAAAACTGCAACAACTTTTCCCTTGTCTGGATCTTTTATTGGAACAAGAGTTCTAACCCACTTTCCTGATTTGTTATTTTCTGGCTTTGTCAGCATATTTTTGCCCAGTTCAAAGTGTTTCCAATCAACTCTATCCATATCTTTATTTAGCTCTTTTATCGACATTTTATCTGAAGAAGTGACCATTAATTTGCCACTATCATTAAATTTCCCTATTAGATATGCGCAATGAATTGTATCTGTAGTCTCGCTTAGATTGTTTAAGCTTTTTTCTATTACATAATACTCCAAGCTATTTGAGTTACCTTCTTTTTCTACTAAATTTGCAACATGATTAGACGGTAGAAGTGCACCTAGCGACTGTGTCAATTGTAATGCCTCTTTTTTCGCCATCTCTTGATACCTAAACCAAGCAAAGCTCAGATACAAGCTTGTTAAAACTACAATAATAATTGACACAATTATAGCTTTAACCGAGGGGAAAATACCCTTCTCATTCTTATTTGCCGGAATTTGCTTTTGCTCATAATCTATGTTAAACATATTTGCTCCTCCATAATTAATAAAGAGTCGCTAAGTACACTGTCTGCGACCTTTTTGTTAACTACCTTTATTGAGAAATATAATAGGCAAGTTTGAATTTTTCACCTATTCATATTTATTCTAGCAAGTTTTCCTATATTTTTCAATAGTTGATGATAAAATTTATTTAATTATTGATAAATAAGTGGAAATGTGATAAAATATTACATAGCATTAAAATGGTTTTATTTCTAATGTGCGTAAAAAATACAACTTTTTTCTAATGCAACGGCAAAATAAAATGTAGGATAAAAATTATTTTTGGGGGATAAAATGATGAAAAACTTATCTATTAGTAAAAAGCTTCTTGTTGGCTTTGGGACTGTCCTTGCAATGATGCTAATTACCATTGGTATGCTAATGATTAGCATTAACAACATCAATAAACAAATTCAATCCTATGCAAAATACACCTTGCCGAACAACACAAGCGTGTGGACAATGAGAAGCGACCTGTCATCGATTCAAAGAGACGTTTTAACTGCCCTTGGCGAAACAGACCCTAATAGGCGAACCGAACTGTTTGATAAAGCTCAAAAAGATGGTGAAGAGTTAATGGCTGTGCTTGACTCTTATTCAAAAAATCAACGGGACACAAGTCGCGACAGTAACATAGTAAAAATTATGGAGCTTTGTAATGAATCTGGAGCAATCCGAAAAAATATGGCCGACTTAACCAAAATGCTTGATGCCGAAACTTATGCGATGGCCAAAAATATGTTTGAAAACGAGTATATTCCAAAAATGAATGAGGTTGAGAAAATTTTAACTGATTTTAGTGGCACTGCTGAAGCACGCGCAATATCACAAGAGAAAGAATCTGCTGCCGCTGTTAAAAGCGCTTGGATTGTTTTAGTTGTTTGCACAGCAATTACAGTAGGGCTTACAGCTGTTATGATTTACATCATTAGACAATCTATTTACACCCCTGTTGCTGAGGTTGTAAACGCATACAAAGAAATAGCCAAGGGCAATAAACAAGTATCTATTAATTATGAGAGTGATGACGAAATAGGTCAAATGGCAGCACTTATTCGTGAGTCCGTTCAGGCAGAAAATGTGATATTCTTTGACCTTATCGGAAAATTAACATCAATATCTGAAGGTGATTTGGATTTAAGCATTGAAGAGAATTACTATGGAGATTTTTCAGTCCTCAAAGAAACTATAGAAAAGACCGTTGCAAACCTAAACGAAACAATGAACACTATAAAAACTGTGTCCGAGCAAGTTAGCACAGGTGCAGACCAAGTTGCCAGTGGTGCACAAGCACTATCAACTGGTTCTACTGAGCAGGCAGCCTCTGTTGAAGAGCTTA
>JAAYPE010000070.1 GCA_012519975.1 Clostridiales bacterium | reverse complement strand
TCATATTAATCGTACAAGGTGTTACAAATTTAATATACCACTACAGAACAAGAGTAAGAAGAGGAGTGAGAGTAAAAAGATAAATAAGAACAAAATAATGAGTGTGATAAAGAAACGAATGGGATAAAAAATAATTTTGTATGGGCAATGGGTGCGAGCAAAGAAATGAACGGACAAGAGTAAGAAGAGGAACGAGAGTAAAAGGATAAATAAGAACAAAGCAATGAGTGTGATAAAGAAACGAATGGGATAAAAAATAATTTGGTATGGGCAATGGGTGCGAGCAAAGAAATGAATGAACAAACAAGAGCAAGAAGAGGAATGAGAGTAAAAAGATAAATAAGAACAAAGCAACGAATGAGAGAAACAACGAAAATGATAGAATCGAAGAAATATAATAAAATTAAAAACGCCAATGTTACCCCCTATAAATACAAAAAGCAGTTACAAGAAATTCTTGCAACTGCTTTTTTATTTTAAGATTGCGGATTTTGCGGTGGAATATCATTTTTAGATGCGTTAGTATTTTGATTTTTATTCCCTTTACGCTTTTTTGGTTTTTTCTTGCTTCTATTTTCATTATCTGGACTCGAATTCGATGACTTGCGGTTCTCGTTTTTACGCAAAATATAGAAAACTCCAAGCGATACTAAAATTACAATAACTATAATTAGCAAAATAATAGGCGTGCTGACTGTGGCACTCTCGTTTTCACCACGGGGAGCCATAGAGTCGATTGCTTGTTGAAGATTATACCTTGCAACATCAATGGTCTCAAGCGAAGTGCTACCGATTGCCGTCAGCTCTTGAGCGTCTTTTAACGCAGATTTTAAAACCTTTGAAGATTCTTTAGAGTAATTAGATGTGTTTATGCCTTGAGCCTGAGCGATTAGCGCAGAGAGATTTGAGCGATAACTTTCAACATCTTTAATGTAATTTACAAGGTCTTGCGGATAATTTGTTTCAATGATACTAAATCCTCTTAAAACGAGGTCGCTCCAATCACTTCTTAAATCTTCTCTCCCGCCACAAAGCTCGGGAGAGGTTGTGCTAACAAACGCCCTTCCGTTACCCTCGAATTTTTTAAGAACAGACTTTTTAAAAACTGAAGAATAGGAGTTAGGCGATGATAGTCGAATTGTTTTTGCACCTGCAGATGTAGCATCTTTAATATATTTTTTTGCCCCAGAGGACATAACACCATCATAGTATCCGCAGATATGAGAAATTGGAAGCCCGTTTCTGTCAATGTACGAAGATACATCCTCGGGTGCGACATCGCCACACAAAATCACGATTTCATCTGCCTCAAGGCTTTTTACAAGGCTTTGAATTTCGTCGCCGTATTCCCAAGCATTGTCTATCATTATCATTGCTTTTCCTTTGCAAAGATTGATAGTTTCCTCAAGGGACGGAACTTTGTATTTAGTAGGTTTTGCGTTTGCACCACCACGAGAATTTCTTAAAAAATAAAACTCTTTCATATCGTTTAGCGTTTCTTCGCTAACTTTTGCAGTGGCAGTTCTGCCATCTTCAAGTACGCACATACGGGACAAATCATCCTCAGCTAGAAGAATAAACTTGCCATCCTTTGTACGCTGAACATCAATAGAAATGATGTCAACCCCCATATCAATACAGGACTGAATACCTTCAAGCGAATTTTCAGGAAAGCTCCTCCAGTTACCTCGATTTGCAACGCACATAAGGCGACCGTTTGGGTTGTTAAAGCTAAATATAGTTTCATCAAAAGAACTCATTTTTGAAACTTGTGGTTGTTCGCTTGTTTTTTCGGCAAAGGCATTAATACTAAAAACGCCAAAAAGCATAATAATTGCAAGCAAGATTGACGCGTGTTTTTTAAAAACCTTCATACTAAACATCCTTCTTTCTTCAAATAGCCTAATTTAAATTTATAATTTAAGCTAAATTGATAGCACAATGGCATTTTAACATATTGTGTATTTTGGTCATTGTCAAACTATTTTAACACAAAATATGTCAAAAAAGCAAGAAAAAACGAACTCTTAAAAAAGAACTCGTTTTAAAATTTTTTATGTATCTATTCGAGTTTTTGACCACACTACTCTGTTTCGTCCATTTTCTTTTGCGAGATACAAATATTGGTCGGCAACAGAGATGAATTCTTCGGTTGTTCTCATTGTTTTTTCAAAGCACGCAACACCACCGCTAATGGTGATTGGTTCACTCACAGCAGGGCAAAAGTTTGTTTTTTCCACCCTTTTTCTAATTTGTTCTGCACGCCTGTATGCTGTTTCTTCGCCGGCGCCGGGCAAAACAATCATAAATTCTTCACCGCCATAACGGGCAACAATATCATAGTTTCTACAATTTTGTTCAAAGATGGTACAAAGATTTCGTAAAACATCGTCGCCGACCAAATGGCCATAATCATCGTTTAGCCTTTTAAAATGGTCAAGGTCAAACATTATTATAGAAACGGGTGTGTTGTTTTGCAGGTTAAGGCTGATTCCACTTTCAAGATATTTAAGCAAAAAGCGCCTGTTATAGACCCCTGTAAGTGGGTCTTTTATTGATAAATCCTCAAGTTTTGATAACAACTCGTTGGTGTGCCTTTGCTCATTCTCATAAAGAACAGAGAGTACTTTGACCAAAGCTGCAAGACACAAAGAAACGATTAAAAAATCAAGAGCAATGTCCATATTGCTTGCAGAAGGGCTAAGAGTTGCGACATATTCGGGGTGATTGAAACTAAAATAAAACAAGTATGAGTAACCTGCAAGCTCCAAAATGAGAGTTATAAACATTGCTTTGCCTCTCATAATAAGCACTGTGAAAATTATCCCAAGAATAAAATAGCTAGGCATTCCGCTTTGAACGCCACCTGTTGTAAAATAAAGTGCCGGAAAAATCATAAAGTTTAGCCCATAAATTGCTGCAAAGATTATTGCGTCATGCTTTTTTGTTAAACGGGCAGAAATTAAGATAAGCACAAAAAACAAAAAACAAGCCAAAGATGTCAAAACTCCAGCGGTGCCTGCCTTTGAAATAAAAGAAGTTATTGTTGCAGGTATTGAGGCAATCATTCCACCAAAAACTACAATATAAAAAAACTTTATTTTGATTGATAAATGGTCGCCAAGATATTTTTCATATGTTTTTAACAAAAAATCTTTTATCATTAATTTTTCTACCCCCCCAAAAATAATCTTTTTTAAATCAAAGTTTAAATATTAAAATCAGTTATTATCTGTTTCTCGCCTACCGTATTTTTTAGAAGAGTTGTCTGTGTCGTCATCAGATTGCCTTTTAAGAGGGGGCAAAGCTCCGTTTTTCCAAGCAATTCTGTTACGGCCTGCCTCTTTTGCTATATACATATTAGTATCTGCAATGTCGATTAGTTTACTAGCACTAAGCCCTGGCTCATAGCAGGCAAGCCCACCGCTAATTGTAATAGTTTCTTTAACGGAAGGCGACAGCTGAGAGGACTCAATATCTTTACGGATTTTGTCGGCACGCAAATATGCAACACGGTCTTTAGCACCGGGAAAAACTATTAAAAATTCTTCGCCACCATATCTTGCAACAACATCGTACTCACGACAGTTTTCAACAAGTTTTTTTGAAACAGCACACAAAACCTCATCGCCAACAATATGACCATAGGTATCGTTTAACTGTTTAAAATTGTCAATATCATACATTACAACCGAAAGTGGAATATGTTCATTTTGGGCAGCTTTTATAGATTCATCAAGATGTTTAAAAAGATAACGCCTGTTAAAAGTGCCTGTAAGTGGGTCCTTTAGAGATAATTCTTCAAGATCTTTTACAATTAAAAGGGCAGCCTCTCTCTCATCAATATAAGAAACAAAAAGACTTTTTATAAGCATCCCTATAGATATGGAAATAATTGCAAAGTTTATTATCACAGCGTTTCTAGGGGAACTCCAAAAAACATTCATATTAAAGGCTTCACTAGAGCCGAAGGGATTAAAATTGGGGTAAAAATAATGTATAAGAAAAATTGCAAAATAATAAAGTGGCTGAATAATTATAGAAACAATAAAGGCGGGCCCGTGTATGAAAAGAACAGTAAGCATAAGACCTGCAATAAAATATAGCCAAGTGCCGTAGTCGATTCCGCCACCTACAAAGTACAAAACGGGCAAAAAAACTAGGTTAAAAGCATAGGTGATTAAAATCATATAAAAATTATACCGTTTGGTTTTGTTACCTAAAAAATAAATAAGCAAAAAGAAAACAGATGCGATAAGAAGAACTAAAGGAACTTCGTAGGTTTTACGATGAATGCCTATAAAAATAGAGAACAGGGCAGTGGAAAAACTAAGAAGAAAAACGACAATATTAAAATATCTGATGTTCATATCCAGATGTGTGCCCCATCTTTTTTTAAAAAAGCCGTTATCGATGAATCGGGCCACGGAGCGTATGAAATTTTCCAAGGAACAACCCACCTCTTTGGCAAAAATTATATATAGAACTATTCTAACACAACCGGCTTATAAAAATCAATTATTTATATATAATTTAAAACTTATTCGTTGATAAAAAAATGTAAAAAAGATATAACGGAGCGATTATTATTCACGAACGAAAAAAGACTTGTATCATAAAAAATATAATGTCATAAAAAGAAAATCCCCCTGCCGTATTTAGTTTTTACAGCAAGGGTTTTTAAATTTTAGAATATTAATTTAAATTTTAGTTGCGAAGTAAGCAAATTGCCATTGCGCCTTTTCCACCGTGCGAGGAAACAACGCAGTTGCAAGTGCCAACTATAATTTCTTTGAATTTTGTTGTCTTTTTAAGGTGCTTGACAATCAAATCAACTTGCTCTTGAGGCAGTCCAACATGAGAGATGAAAACTCTTTCCATATCAAAATCCCCGTGCGAAAGCCTGTCGTCAAGATACTGGATATAAATATTTTCAATTTTGCCACGATATTTTTTGCCAATTCCCATTTTGCCTTCGCTGTCCATATCTATTCTAGGTCTGATACCTAAAATATTTGCACCAAAAGCTGTAAGAGCAGAGCAACGCCCACCCTTTTTTAAAAAATCAAGGGATTCAATAACAAAGGTCATATCAAGTTTTGGAATCATTGCCTCGATTTGAGGAACGATTTTCTGTGCACTAACTCCATTATCACGAAGCTTTGCCGCCTCAATAACAAGATAAGCAATAGCTTGTGACAATGAGCGAGAATCAATAATATGAATCTCTGCACCTTGTTCTCTAAGCTCTTGTGCTGCAATGTTTGCGTTTTGGTAGCAGGACGAAAGCCCAGAGCTAAAGCTTATGTGAACGATACTTGCCCCCTTGTCTGTGTGCTTTTTAAAAAAGTCTACAAATTCTGCTACAGCAACGGCAGAGGTGGTAGGCAAAACCTTTTTGTTTTCATATGCACTAAAAATGTCATCTACTGTGATGTCTTGACCGTCAAGATAATCTTTTCCGTCTAAAAAAACATGAAGAGGTATAACATCTATGTCATATTCTTTGGCTATTTCAGGCGTAAGTTCTGCTGCACTGTCTGTTGTGATTACTACCGATTTGCTCATTTAAAATCATTTCCTTTCAAAAAACAAAATTATATATAAGTTTTTCTAAATATCTATTGTAATTTCTACAGGACAATGGTCAGAACCATAAATGTCTGCGTGAATTTTTGCGTCTAAAAGTTTGTCACTAATTCTATTTGAGACGCAAAAATAATCAATACGCCATCCTGCGTTATTTGCTCTTGCATTAAATCTGTATGT
Organism: Clostridiales bacterium; assembly: GCA_012519975.1. Lineage (GTDB taxonomy): Bacteria > Bacillota > Clostridia > Oscillospirales > Acutalibacteraceae > RZYX01. The sequence continues at coordinate 12,886 of JAAYPE010000070.1, read as the reverse complement.
CCACCAAGAATAAGCACCCTCAAGGTCTGGATAAAAATGCCTAAAAGTGTCGGTAAATCCACTATCTAAAAGGGTAGAGAACTTTTCTCGCTCCTCATCTGAAAAGCCAGGTCTGCCAACATTTGGTTTTGGATTTTTAAGGTCTATTTCCTTGTGGGCAACATTTAAATCGCCACAAAAAACAACAGGCTTTTTTTTGTCGAGTTCAAGAAGATGTTCCCTAAAGGTATCCTCCCACTTCATTCTAAATGATAGTCGCTTTAGCTCTTCTTGTGCGTTTGGCACATAAACATTTACAAAATAAAAATCATCAAACTCAAGAGTAATAGCCCTGCCCTCACTATCGTGTTCGTCACTGCCAATACCATATGTAACTGAAATAGGCTCTTGCTTTGAAAAAACAGCCGTTCCAGAATACCCCTTTTTCTCGGCATAATTCCAGTATTGATGATATCCGTCAAGCTCAAGCTCGATTTGTCCCTCTTGTAGCTTACTTTCTTGAATACAAAAAATATCTGCGTCCAAAGAATTAAAACTATCAACAAAGCCCTTTTTAACACAGGCTCTTATCCCATTCACATTCCAAGAAATAAATTTTTTCATATACATCTCCTATTTTACCATCCTGCTGTTTTGCAATTTTGCTTATGCTCTGAAAACGATTTTGCGTAGTAATATTCGTTAGTGTTTTTATCTGTAACAAAAAAATAATAATCAGTATCATCAGGATAAAGTGCAGCATTAATTGCCTTTATTCCTGGGTTGCAAACAGCGCCAACAGGAAGACCACTAATTGAATATGTGCTATAAAGCTTGTAGTGTTTTTGGCGCTCCTCCTCCTGCGTGATAATGCTGGACAGTTTGTCTTTTATATATAGTATAGTAACATCGCTCTCAAGCTTATTATACTGAGAATTTAGTCTGTTATGAAAAACTGAAGAAACTTTTTTCATCTCTGCAGGGTCACCCGCCTCACTTTGAATAATGGAGGCAAGTGTAATCACCTCATCAATAGTAAGACCTAGCTCTTTTGCTCTGTCTAAATATTCTTGAGTAATTTTATTTTTACTGTTTTTTAAAAAACGCCAAATAGCATTTTGCGCACCCTCACCAATGTAAAAATCATAGGTATCAGGAAAAAGGTAGCCCTCAAGAGCAAAAATTCTGCTATCCGCATTTTTAATGTCAGCAGTTAAAGAGTATTCGGGTGGTAAGATTTTTGCAAGCTCTAAAAATTCGCTCGCAGAGCAAACATTGTTTTCTTCCAAAAGATTTGCGATTTGCAGTGCCGTATACCCCTCAGGAAAAGTAATTTTAACACTCGGCTTTTCGGTTGTTTTCTCCCTCCTTATTTGTTTATCACAAGAAGAAAAGGTAAAACACATTATTGTTACAAAAAAAATACAAAGAAATTTTTTCAAAAAATCACATCCACATAACACTAACATCAAATTTATATTTAACAAAAAGATTATACACAAAATTTTAAACTATATCAATGACAGTAACACATTATAGGCACAAAAAATTAAAATTTAGTAAAATTTTTATGAATATATTAGAAACAACAGTTATTTTGCTTCGAAACAAGATACAAAGAATTTTTTAAAAAGCACAATAAAAAACATAAAAATTGCTATTTTTTAATAAGAATGACAAAAAAATGTGAAAATTGGCAAAAAATACTACGAAAACAATGTTATTTTTTATCGTATTTTGACTGTTTTCCTTGACATGATGTTTAGCTAAAGGTATAATATAAATATCTGTGAAAGTGGATTTTCACAGCCCAAAACTAAGACATTTAGATTGTATTTGCGTTAGGACGATGCCTACATCCATGTCAATAAAAAAGATGGGGGTGCACATATGGAATTATTTAAAAGCACACTGGTGTCCACGATGGACAAAAGCCTAGACGGGCTTTGGAGACGACAGGAGGTCATCTCTGACAACATCGCAAACTTTGAAACACCAGGTTATAAAAGAAAATATGTTTCATTTGAAGACAATTTGAAATCGGCGCTTGAATCAAAAATCGGTGGAAAAAACGAGAGAGTCGCAAGGCTTGATGATTCAAAAATCTCTGTTAAAGAGGAAAAACAAGAAAATATGCGTCTTGATGGAAACGGAGTAGACCTTGAAAAAGAAAATATTGATATGGTTCGCACAACTTATCAGTATATGTATTCTCAACGAGTTTTAAACGACCATTTTTCAAGACTTAGGTATGCGATAAGCGAGGGGCGTCGTTAAAATATCGCAGTAGAATTAATTAGTATATAATATGTATATGATTTTTTAACGGGGGTAAGGTAGATGTCTTTTTTAAATTCACTGAATATTGCAGGCTCGGGGCTTACAGCTAGTCGCTTGCGTATGGACATAATATCAGAAAACATCGCAAATTACAGCACAACAAGGACACAGGACGGTGGACCATATCGCAGAAAAATGGTCGTCTATGAATCGCTAAAAGGTGATTCATTTAGTAGTATATTAAAAAACAAGCTTAGCGGTGACAAGCCTACCGCTGGGGTTCAAGTCTCAAAAATAGTTGAGGATGATAGTGACTTTAATTATGTTTATAATCCAACACATCCAGATGCAGACCAAAATGGATATGTTGCAATGCCAAATGTTGATGTAACTCAAGAAATGCTTGATATGATGTCGGTTACGCGTGTTTATGATATGAACATTAATGCACTCAATTCAATAAAAAATATGGCATCAAAAGCACTAGAAATTGGCAGATAAAAAATAAAGAAAAGGTTTGATAAGTGTGAATATAATACCAATAAACACAATTAACTCATTAGAAGAAATAGGAAAAGTCGGGCAAAGTGTTTTAGGCACTCCAAGCACAAATGAGGATGGTTTATCTTTTCAATCAATCTTCAATGACGCTATAGGCAATGTAAAAGAGGCAAACGAAGCACTTGAGTATGAGGCATACAGACTCGCTACAGGGCAAACAGATAACTTGCACGACATTACAATCGCATCTACAAAGGCTAGCCTATCGGTTGAGCTTTTTGTACAGCTTAGGAATAAGGCACTTGATGCTTATAACGAGATAATGAGAATGGGAATCTAATCCCAAAAAATATATGATATTTTAGCTTTATTGGGCTAAGTGGGGTTTGCGAATGAATGAACAAATTAAAAATCTTATAGATTCAATAAAAGCGTTTTGGGAGAAGCAATCAAAGAAGGGGAAAACGATAATCCTTTCATCGGCTGGCGGACTTTTGGTTTTGGCAATAGTTCTTGTAGCGTTGATGAATAGAACAAAATTTGTTGTTTTGTACCCGAGTCTTGATAATGATGAGGCGATTGAAGTTGCCCAAGAGCTTAAAAGTAGAAATGTTGAGTTTAAGGAAGAGAATGGAACAATAAAAGTTCCGGCAGAAAAGGAAGAGTCGCTAAGAATGGAGCTTTCAAATGCCGGTCACCCAAGAACATCTCCAAACTATGACTTTTTTCTTAATAATGTTGATATGATGACAACTGCAGAAGAAAGAAAAATAATTGAAAAGTTTCAGTTAGATCAAAAGCTATCAGCTGTCATTCAGCAAATTGATGGTATAAAAGGTGCAACGGTTACAATCAATTTACCAAAAACAGACGGATATGTACTCTCTGGAAAATCAAAGGAGAGTGCGTCGGCTGGTGTTACAGTAACAATGACATCAAAGGGGAAAGAACTTAGCACAACTCAGGTTAGTGGCATAAAAAGACTGGTTGCAAGCAGTGTGCCAAGCCTTGAGGAAGACAATGTAATTGTTGTAGACACAGCAACAGGCAACGAGCTTGCCTCATCAAATTCTGCCTCAGGTGGAGGGAAAACTCAGCTTGATGTTACACAACTAAAGTTTTTAATAGAGAGCCAGTTTGAGTCGGATATTACAAACAATATACTTAAAATTTTAAACCCTTTGTTTGGTGAAGATAATGTCAAAATTGCAGTAAAAAGCAAGCTAGATATTGACAAAAAGATTCAAGAGATAGTAACATACACCCCGTCCACAGAGGACAATAAGGGCGTAATAAGCAACGAAAACACCGCAACAGAGCAACAGGTTGAGGGTGGCGCAGGCCTTGGAATTCCCGGCACAGACACAAACACGGACGGGCTTCCGATTTATCCCGGAATTACTGCAGACGGCAATACAATATATATTAAAGATGAAAAATCTTATGAATATCTTGTAAGCTCGGTAAAAGAGCAGGTGCAAAAAGATGGCGGGGAGCTTGCAGATTTGACTATTTCTGTCGCTTTGAATGTTGAAGCTATTTCTGAAGCTAGGAGAACGGAGCTATCAAGACTTATTGCAAATGCTGCCGCAGTAGACCCAGAAAAAGTAGTAATCTACACAGATTTATTTTTAGAAGAAACAGAAAAAGATGAGCCGGCATCTTCAGACAATATTTTTAAAGAAAAGCCATGGCTTCTTTATGTAATAATTGGTGCAGTTGTATTAATTGTTATAGCAATTGTGCTTATCATAGTTCTAGCTAAAAAGAAAAAATCTAAAACAGAAGAGATTCCTGACGGATTACCGCCAATTACTGATACACAAGGATTTAGCATAGACTTTGCACAATTGCAAGAAGTTCAAGAAATTAAAGACGCAAAAGGGCAAGCAATTAAAAAGGAAATACAGGAATTTTCAACTAAAAATCCTGAGATTGTAGCTCAGCTTGTAAGGTCATGGTTGAAAGGAGATGACCACGATGGCTGATACACTTACAAAACAGCAGATGGCTGCCGCGGTTATAATCTCGCTGGGGGCAGAGTCAGCGTCTAGTGTCTATAAGTATTTGACACAAGAAGAAATAGAGCAGTTGACTATCGAAATTTCGGGACTTAGGCAAATTGCAGCAGATGAGGCCGAAAATATTTTAACCAACTTTTATCAAATGTGCCTAACTCAAAAGGTTATTACTGAGGGCGGTATGGAATACGCAAAAAATGTTCTTGAAAAAGCGTTTGGCGTCCAGCAAGCAACTGTTTTGCTTGAAAGGGTTACAAGCTCGCTCAAGACTAGAAGCTTTGAGTTTCTTCGCAAGGCAGACTACAAAAACCTTATGGCAATTATTCAAAATGAGCATCCACAAACAATTGCACTCGTTTTGTCATATGCAACAGCAGACCAAGCGTCAACAATTATATCTGAACTGCCAAGAGAAAAGCAGATAGAAGTTGTTGAGAGAATTGCAAAGATGGAGAGTGCATCTCCAGAAGTTATAAAGCTTGTTGAAAAAAACCTAGAGGCAAAGTTTGCATCAATAGTGTCTGTCGACTTTACAGAAATTGGTGGAATAAACTACATCGCAGATGTTATGAACCATCTGGACCGTTCAGACGAAAAATATATTTTCGACGAGCTGTCTAAAAAGGATGAATCACTATCCGACGAAATTCGTAAGAGGATGTTCGTATTTGAGGATATTACGATTCTTGATGATAGGTCTATCCAAAGATTCTTGCGCGATGTTGATATTAAAGACCTTGTTCTTGCAATCAAAGGTTCAAACCAAGAAGTTACCGACCTTATCTATAAAAATATGTCACAGCGTCAAGCAGAAACAATCAAAAGTGACTTGGAGTTCTTGCACAATGTTAGACTTAGAGATGTTGAAGAAGCACAACAAAGAATTGTTGCTGTTATCCGTCGCCTAGAGGAAGAGGGCGAGCTTATCATCATTAAGGGCGGAAAGGATGAGGTAATTGCGTAATGTAATTAAACCATCTCAATACACACATGTGCAACCGCGCTCAATTAAAAGCTCAAAGAATGATGACCCAAAGTCATTTAATTTGGACGATGAGAATATCTCACAGAGCGATTCGGTAGTGCTTAGTGCCGCTTTTGAAAAAGCAAAGCAAATTGTTGATGCTGCCAATAGTTATAGCGAACAGCACATAAAAGAAGCGACAGAACGAATGAATCTGGAGTGTGCGCAAGCAAAGCAACAAAGTCATGACGAGGCTTTTTCTAAAGGTTTTTCTCAAGGAAAAGCGCAAGGAATGGAAGAGGGATATAAACACGGCTTTAAAAAGGGTCACGATGAAGGACTGCAAAATGCCATCGAAGAAAGCAAGGCTTTAGTTGATAGGTTAAATCTTACGATTGAAGCGCTGGAGAATTCTAAAAAAAACCTTATTGAAAGAGAAGAGGAAAATCTCTCAAACCTTGCGGTTGAAATCGCAGAGCTTATACTAAAAAAATCTATTGAAATGGATAAAACCACAATAAAATCAATTATTGAAAACATAGTTGAAGAAAATCATAACAAGGAATGGATAAAAATAAATATCTCAACTGATGTTTATGATGCGCTTGAAAGAATGAATTTTTCAAAAAAAATCAAAGAGGTATCAAGCGGTGTCAAGCTTTATCATAGCAAGGATTTAAGCGATTCAGACTGCGTTATAGAAATGGTAGACGAAGTTGTTGACGCAAGCGTTAATACTCAGCTTAGCAAAATTAAGGCTGTTTTGAAAAAATGATTACACAAAATTTAGCGTTTATTTTAAATGTAGGAGTGGAGATTATTGAAAATAGATGACGCTAGAAAAGTTATATCTCAGTTCTCTCCACTAAACAGCCTTGGCAAAGTAAAAAACATTGCTGGAATAATGATTGAGGCAACTGGAATAAATGCCAAGGTTGGAGATATTTGCACAATTTATAGTGCAGATGATGAGAACACAGTTATGTCCGAGGTTGTAGGTTTTAAGGAAGACAATGTCTTGCTAATGGCGTATGGAGAAATCAAAGGAGTAAGCCCTGGCAGTTTTGTCCAGTCAACTGGTTGCCAGTTGCGTGTTCCCGTTGGTGATTTTTTAATAGGGCGAACAGTAGACGCAACAGGAAAGCCAATTGATGGTAAAGGCGATTTTGATGTGCAAAATTACTACGATGTTGACGGAACTCGAGTAAATCCTATGGACAGGGAAAGAATAACCGAGCCAATGGTTTATGGAATAAAGGCTATTGATGGTATGCTCACAATTGGAAAAGGGCAAAGAATGGGCATATTTGCAGGCAGTGGTGTTGGAAAAAGCACATTGCTAGGAATGATAGCTAAAAATGTTAAGTCAGATGTCAATGTTATAGCTCTCGTGGGAGAAAGAGGGCGTGAGGTAACAGAGTTTATTGAAAAGGATTTGGGTGAAGAGGGGCTAAAACGCTCCGTGCTTGTTGTTGCAACATCAGACCAACCAGCAATGTTTAGGGTTAAATGTGCAGCAGTAGCAACAGCGATTGCAGAGTATTTTAAAGATTGTGGTATGGATGTTTTGCTTATGATGGACTCACTAACTAGATTTGCAATGGCACAGCGTGAAGTAGGGCTTGCAATCGGAGAACCACCAATAGCTAGGGGATATACACCGTCTATATACTCAGAACTACCAAAGCTACTTGAAAGAAGCGGAAGTTTTAAAGAAGGCTCAATCACTGGAATTTATACAGTTCTAGTTGAAGGTGATGACACAAACGAGCCAATTTCAGACACAGTGCGTGGAATAATTGACGGGCATATTGTTTTGTCAAGGGCGCTTGCACATAAAAACCACTTTCCTGCAATTGATGTAAATTCAAGCATATCAAGGCTTATGAGTGACATTGCAACACCAGAGCAAAAAAAAGATGCCACAAAAATTAGGGACATTATCTCTGTTTATAATCAAAACGAGGATTTAATTTCTATTGGTGCATACAAGCCGGGAATGAACTTAAAGCTAGATGAGGCGATAAATAAAATAGACGCTGTTAACAATTTTCTTAAACAAGAAATTGGCACAAATTTTTCGTTTGAAGAAACATTAGAAATGATGAAAGTAATATGAGAGCATGATGAGTTATGAAGAAATTTATTTTTTCACTTGAAAAAGTTCTAAATGTAAAACAGCAAATGCTTGAAGTAAAAAAGGGTGAAATCGCACAAGTTAACACAAAAATCAAAGAGATTGAAAACGAAGAAGAGCGTGTAAAGCTTGAGTTTCACGATTATGATACAAAAATGAGACTAGAGCTTGAGCGGGGTACTAGCCCACAAAATGTTATGACATATAAGGTGTATTTCAACTCTCTTATCAAAAAAGAAAAGGAACTCGCAAAAGAAAAAGAAGTCCAAAAAGAAATTTTAAAACAAAAAAGAGAAGAGCTAATTTTACTAAACAGTGAGATTTTAGGGATTGAAAAGCTGGAGGAAAAGCAAAGGGCGCAGTACGAGAAAGAGGCTAGAAAAACGCAAGAAAGAGATATAGAGGAGTACATTAATCAGATATCAGCCACACAGTAAAAGTGTGGATAGATATAAAAATTTAATAAGGAGGTGAAGGGGGTATGGTGTCTAAAATTGACCAAATATTGGTCAAGTCTGCTGATTTTAAAACTGCAAAGTCTGGTAAAACAAACGGCGATGAAAGCTCGTTTTCTAGCGTTCTTTCCCAGGAAATAAGTCAAAATGGGCAAGTAAAAGCACAAGGAAAAGAAACTGTTAAAAATCAAAACTCTGATAGTAGCAAATACTTAGAAAAAGAAAATTCTCAAGAACTTGTATCAGAAGAAAATGAAGTGCTAGAGCAGTCGCAATTTATAGAGCCTTTGCCAATGGTTTTAGTACATTTAGATTTTGCTAAAGAAACGGCGCAAGCCAAAGAGCAAAGTGTAGCACCAGATGTTGATTTAAACGTAGACAATGCAGAGCAAAAAACTTTGCTACAAACTCAGTTTACCCAAGTTGTTGTAAAGCCTATGGCTGAAAATGAGATGGATAGTCAAAACGATGTTTTTACGCTAATTGGTGACACTCAATCTTCAAAATCAACTGATTTATCAAGCGAGCAAACGCAGCAAACATCGCAGACAAGCGAGATTTTGCAAGATGCAATAACGGCAAAACCGTCGGTAGAAGCAAAGGTTGAAAACATAGCTATTGATGAACCGTTAGAAAATCAAGAGCAAATCGAAAAAATGCCTACAAGCAGTTTAAGGCAAAGTGAGTTTGCACAAGAACTTGAAACAAAAGTGGAAAAAAGTGACAACACAATTGCTCAAAAAGACAAAATTGACTTTGATGATGCAAAACCAAAAACTCAAGTCAAATCACAGGACGAGCAGTCGGCAAACAATGTCCACGATGTGAAAATAGAGCCAAAACAGGTTGATTTTTCACAGGAAGACAAAATTGACTTTGATGATGCAAAACCAAAAACTCAAGTCAAATCACAGGACGAGCAGTCGGCAAACAATGTCCACGATGTGAAAATAGAGCCAAAACAGGTTGATTTTTCACAGGCTGTTTATAAGGCAGACACAGTAACCGGCACACAGGGTAAAGAAGTTGTTGATCAAGTTGTAAAGCATATTGAGTCAAATTTTGATTCTAAAACATCAGAATTCAGCTTTAACCTTTATCCAAAAGAGCTTGGAAAAGTTGCCGTAAAAATGCTTGTTGAAAATGGAATGTTGATTGTTGAATTTGTAGCGTCAAATGCAAAAACTCAAAGCTTGCTAAATGCAAATGCAAATCAAATTCGTGAGCTACTTCAAACACCAATGCTACAAAAGCAAATGCAGTTTGTTGACGGTTCGCAAAACGCACAGCCACACGATTATTTAAAGGATGAAAATCATAATAATCAAAATGCAAACCAGAACTTTGAGCAAGATGAGCAAAACCAAAACTCAAAGGATAGCGAGCAACAATTCACAGAAGACTTTTTGTCAGTTATGCAAATGATGAAAGAGACGCAAGTCTTAGAAAGTTGGTGAGAGTATGGAAGTTAATGCATATAATTTTGGTGGTGCAGAAAGAATTAGGTCAAATAGTGGTTATGAGCAAGCTAAGGATAAAACAAGCCTTGAGATTGACGATTTTATGACACTTCTTGTTGCACAGCTTTCTAACCAAGATATTATGAACCCAAGCCAAGATACAGAGTTTATCACCCAAATGGCTCAGTTTACAAGCCTTCGTGCAATGCAGGCAATTGCCGATTTGAGCCAAACACAGTATGCAGCGTCACTAGTTGGCAAAAGAGTTATTGTAGCAGCGTATGACAAAAGCGGCAACTACACGCAAGATACAGGTATTGTTGAGCGTACTAAGTTTGTAGACGGCAGGGCAGTGTTTACTGTAAACGGTGTAGACTATGAACTATCCTCTGTTATGGAAGTTCTTTCAGACTCTGCAGACGCAGGGCTTGAGGGTGATTCAAACGCAGAAAACAATGTTGACAAGGATTAGCATTAGCGTTTAGAAAAGTGGAAGGGAGGACAAGTGATAAGCACGACAAAAGTGCATAGTCATTTATATTTATAATGTATATTGACAAAAACTATACAGCCTTTGTTGGAAGTACGCCTCTTGTGTCGAACAACAATAAATCACAGGGCAGTAGCAAGACAAACTCGGGCGAAGATTTTCAGTCTGTGTTGCAGAAGGAACTGCAAAAAAGCACCCAGGGTCTTAACTTTTCCAAACACGCATTACAGCGTATGAGTGAGCGACAAATTGAAATTGAGCCACAAATGCTGGAGCAAATGACAAATGCTGTAGAACACGCAGAAGAGAAAGGAATCAAAGATGCGTTGATACTTGGCTCGCAAGCGGCATTCATCGTGAATGTTCCGAGCAAGACAATTATCACAACAATGAATAATCAAGAAATGAAAAATAATATTATAACTAACATTGATGGAACCGTATTATTATAACGGCTGGACCTTTTTAGGAGGCTAATGAGTTTTGACTGACTGATAAACTCAACTTTTTAAAAATCGGTTCCTCTATAGAAAGAGGTAAATTAATTATGATGAGAGCATTGTACTCAGGTGTTTCTGGGCTGAAAACGCATCAGTCCAAAATGGATGTTATCGGTAACAATATATCTAACGTTAATACATATGGATATAAAGCGCAAAGAGCAACATTCAAAGATTCTTTTTATCAAACAATTACGGGTTCTGCAGACGCAACTGGAGTTTTGGGTGGTAGCAACCCTGCCCAAGTAGGCTATGGCTCAACAATAAACACCATTGACGTTTTGCATACAAATGGTGGCTATGTTCCAACAGGAATGGCAATGGATGTTTTTATTGATGGTGAGGGCTATTTCATTGCAAGAGATGCAAACGGTGGCGAGAAGTATACAAGAGTTGGTGTTTTAAATTTTGACGGTGACGGCAACTTAGTCGATGGTAACGGTAACTACATTTGTGGATACCCAGTAGCAAGGTATACAGACACAACAGTAGACCATGTTCAAGGCGAGATTATACTCGAAAAAACACCGGCAACACCAGCAAAAATTGATGTTAAGGGACTTCATATTACACTAGGGCAAGAAAGTGGTGCATTCTTTAACGGTTTTAAAATTAGAACTGTCACAGAGGCAGCGGCTGTTGGTGTAACCGCAGAGGCAGACCTTGCAAACAAAATAATAACAGTAGTTACAAATGATACAGACATTGATTTGGCAGACTTAGAGGATGCACTTCAAAATATGACTGTAAAAGCAGGCTCGGGAGTTTTTCCAACCGCAATTGAGGATGACCTTGCAAATATTTCAGTGTCGGCAGATGCAGGTGTTACAAATATTTCAACAGGCACAACCTCAACAAAGGCAACCGGTGGGCAAGATGAAAAAGTGTCAACAGTTTTAGACAAGGCAAATGGTCTTCAACAAATTAAAAAGCCGGGCACACTAATTGATACAGACGGTGACGGAAACTATGACGCTGAGGCTATTGATGTTATGCAACTTAGCAGTATTTCAATTGGTCCTAACGGAGTTATTTCTGGTCAAGATGCAAATGGTATGATTATCGAAATTGGTCAAATTGCACTTGCAAATATTCCAAACCCCGCAGCTTTAACACTTCAGGGCGATTCATACCTCAAAGCAATTAGCAATACTGGCGAAATTTCATACGGTGTTCCAGGTGACGGAACAGTAGGACTCCTCGTTTCTGGTGGACTTGAAAACTCAAACGTTGACCTTGCAAACGAGCTTACAGATATGATTATCACACAAAGAGGATTTCAAGCGAACTCAAGAATAATAACAGTTGGCGACGAAATGTTACAGGAAATAGTTAATTTGAAGAGATAGTTAAATTAATTGCCCTGTATGGTATAGCATTGCTGTACAGGGCAATAACTTTTGAAAAATCATAAACCAAAATAGGATGAGTGATGAAAATGATTGAGCTTAAAGATAGAAGGGGTAACGGATTTGTTATAAATAGCCAATTAATAGAACTTGTTGAATGTATTCCAGAAACAAAAATCACTCTAACAACAGGCAAATATTTTCTTGTACAAGATAGTATAGAAGATGTAATAAATAAAGTTGTAGATTTTAACAGGCGTGTTTATGGCGCCGAGCGAGAGGTTAGAGTACGGCAAGAGCAGTTTGAGGAAAATATTGAAGAAGAAAATTAGGATTATATTTTAATCTTAAAATAAATGGGGAATCCCCAAAAAGTTTTTTATCATACGGATGTGAAACGAGGTAAGCTTTATGGATTTTAGCATTATTATTGGATTTGTCTCTGGCGTTGCGCTGATTATTTTTGGTATGATGAGTGGTGACGGTGCTGCACTTGGAAACTTCTGGGATATAGGAAGTGTCGCAATTACAGTTGGTGGTACAATAGCTGCAACAATTATGTCGTATCCATTTTCGGCATTTAAATACATACCAAGCCACTTAAAAATACTAGTGTCAAAAAGCAAGCAAAAGCCACAAGACTACATAGAAAAAGTGGTTGAATATGCACAAGAGGCAAGGCGTAAGGGACTGCTTACTCTTGAGGATAAAGCAAACCAAGAGGAAGATGAATTCTTTAAAAACAGCATA
>JAAYPE010000006.1 GCA_012519975.1 Clostridiales bacterium | reverse complement strand
TTTTTGTTTCAAAAATTTCTTTTTTATTTGATGGTGCTATTAAAAACGCACTCGAAAAAAGCGTTCAAAAAAACTCTTAAAATCCAGACAAAAAAGCTAAAGTGTCTAGTTTTCATACATATTTATAAATATGCCTAAAAATCATACAAAAACAGTGATGTGCTTAAAAACTAAGCATATCACTGTTTTTGTCTATTGAGGGCAAAATAAAAGATACTTATAATATTAGTCAATATGGGTGGGCTTACAATCCCATAAACTAAGAAAGGTTTGATTTATTAATGAAAGTAACAAACAAAATTAAAAAAATCGGTGTCAAGCAAGCACTAAGGTATCTTGACAAAGACCCTGACAAAAACATTCCAAAGCTTATGGATTGGGTTGATACTTTTGTAAAAGACGATGTTTTTGCCTCTCAGCGTAAGGGCATAAGAGAAATTATAAACGAACCTGATGGAAATTGGTATAAATACATTAAAAGTATGTGGAGCGATATTGATGACGATGTTCGTAGGCATCTTTTTGAATCTTTTTTCCTAAATGCTTGCCTTGAGGGTTGGCGCACACAGGACGCTTGCAGAGAAAAATATCAATGCGGTATTCCTTGGGCGATTCTGCTAGACCCTACTTCTGCTTGCAACCTTAAATGTATTGGATGCTGGGCTGCCGATTATGGAACTAGCCTAAATATGGATTTAAAAACTCTTGACAGTATTATTACTCAAGGAAAAGAGCTAGGAACATACTTTTATATTTATTCTGGCGGTGAGCCACTAGTTAGAAAAAAAGACATCATAACTCTTTGTGAAAAGCACCCTGACTGCACGTTCTTATCATTTACAAACGGCACTCTAATCGACGAAGAATTTGCAGACGAAATGTTGCGTGTAAAAAACTTTGTGCCCGCAATTAGCGTTGAGGGCTTTGAAAAAGAGACGGACTTTAGGCGTGGCGATGGTACATTTAAAGCTGTAAAAAATGCAATGGATATATTAAAGAGTAAAAAGTTGCCATTTGGAATTTCTTGTTGCTACACAAGCAAAAATGTTGATGTCATTGGTAGCGAGGAGTATTTTGACCAAATGATTGATTGGGGTGCAAAATTCGCTTGGTTCTTTACATATATGCCTGTTGGAGTTGATGCTGTAACCGACCTTATTGCAACCGATGAGCAACGAGAATTTATGTATCACCAAATTCGAGATTTCAGAAAAACAAAGCCTTTGTTTACACTTGATTTTTGGAACGACGGCGAATATGTTGGTGGTTGTATTGCCGGCGGTAGAAGATACCTACACATCAACGCAAACGGCGATGTTGAGCCTTGTGCTTTTATACATTATTCTGATTCAAACATAAAAGAAAAAACTCTAATAGAGGCACTGCAAGGTCCTTTGTTTATGCAATATCATAATAACCAGCCATTTAACAACAATCATTTGCGCCCATGTCCACTGCTTGACAACCCTGGTGTTCTAAGCAAAATGGTGGACGACTGCGGTGCAAAATCAACAGATATGATGCATCCGGAAGATGTTCATACATTGTCCGACAAGTGCGTTCCAACAGCAAAAAAATGGGCTGTGACGGCTGATAAGCTTTGGCAAAATTCAAATGGCTGTGCAAACTGTAAAAGCAAATGCACAACCGCTGTAAAATAACAACATAATCTAATTTTAAAACCACACTTTTGAGGAGGATTTCATGAAAACCTTTTTCACTTCCGAATCGGTTACTTGTGGACATCCCGATAAGGTTTGTGACCAAATTGCCGACCGAATTCTTGATAGCATACTAAAGCAAGACAGTAATGCCCGTGTTGCTTGTGAAGTAACAACCGTAGCCAATAAGGTGCATTTGATGGGCGAAATTACTACAACCGCCGATGTTGATTATGAAAAAATTGCAAGGGACACAATAAGAGACATTGGATATATTGATAAAAATTCTGGCTTCGATGCAAATTCTTGTCAAATCGAAATTGATATACACGAGCAGTCTCCTGATATTGCTATTGGAATTAATCGCACTGAAATTCTTGACAGTGGCGCAGGCGACCAAGGAATGATGTTTGGGTTTGCCTGTGACGAAACCGATTGTTTAATGCCGTTGCCAATAATGCTTGCACACCGTCTTTCTAGACGACTTGAATATGTTCGCAAAAAAAAGATACTCCCCTATCTTTTACCAGACGGTAAGTCGCAAGTTACTGTGGAGTATGATGATGGTATACCTACAAGGGTCTCTACCGTCATCATATCTTCACAGCACAAAGAAGAGGTCGCAATTGATGACCTTAGAGCTGACATTGTAAGAGATGTGATTCTAAATACCTTGCCTAAAAATATGATTGACGATGATTCCACTTTTTTTATAAACCCAACAGGCAGGTTTGTTATCGGTGGTCCTGCGGGTGACAGTGGGCTTACAGGAAGAAAAATTATAGTCGACACATATGGTGGTTATGCTCGTCACGGTGGCGGTGCTTTTTCGGGAAAGGACCCAACAAAAGTAGATAGAAGTGGTGCGTATATAGCAAGATATATTGCAAAAAATATAGTATCTGCCGGCCTTGCAAAAAAGTGTGAGGTACAGCTAAGCTATGCAATTGGGCTTGCTGACCCTATATCTATTTTAATCAATACTTTTGGCACTCAAACAATACCTTGCCAAGATATTATAAATTTGGTAGAAAGCAGTGTCGACCTTCGGCCCGCTGCAATAATTAAAAAATTTGATTTAAAAAAGCCCATATACTCTAGTGTCGCATCTTACGGACATTTTGGAGAAAACGCAAGCGACAAACCGTGGGAGCAAACAGATTTAGCAAAACAGTGGACAATAACAGTTTAATACAACTATGTAGCACGAATTGGTATATAAAAAATACAAATCTATGTGCTATACCATTTTTACACAGGCTATTTAATACTTTAAAACGGGGATTTTTATGAAAAATAAGGGTAATACAAAAAAAGTTTTAATAGGACTTTCTCGCACTATACCATTTGTAGTAATAATTATTATTACCATTTTTCTTCTAACCTCAAAAGAAGATTTAACAGTTGAAAAGCTACTAAACTACACACCAAAAAGCATACCATTGGCAATTTTATTTTTACTATTAATGTACGCTTTTAAGAGCTTGTCTTTTGTTTTTCCTATTTCACTTTTAATGATAACTAGCGGTACAATTTTTAGCACTCCAATGGCCATAATTATAAACACCATAGGCACTGCTATATCTCTTAGTGTGCCATATTGGATTGGCAGGTTTTCTGGGCGAGAGTTTGCAGACAATTTAATTGCAAAATATGAAAAACTCAAAACTCTTGATACACTGCAAAAAGATAATGATTTCTTTTTCTCTTACATTGCAAGAATAGTTGGAATGTTGCCTTGTGACGCGGTGAGTATGTATATGGGGTCAATTTGTATTAGTTATCCTAAATATATTTTGGGTGGCGTTCTAGGGTTTATGTCTAGAATTGTTGCAACTACTTTTATTGGCTCTAACATTACAGACCCCACCTCCCCCACTTTTATAATATCCTGTGTTGCGAATATTGTACTTGCGATTTTTTCTATTTTCATTTACAAAAAGATGCTTAAAAAAACTAAAAAGCAAAACAATATTAATACATTAAAAAAAGACAGTTCAATTTAAATTGAACTGTCTTTTTAATTTATGCTTTTATATATTTTCCGTCTTTTTTCTTAGCGTATCTGCCCTCTTCTTTTGCTCGGTTTGTATCCTCTATTGCCATTTCAAACATTTCCTCAGCTTTTAGTACACATTCTTCAAGCTTATACTTTTGTGCCGATTCGCTATATTTATATTCCATTT
>JAAYPE010000069.1 GCA_012519975.1 Clostridiales bacterium | reverse complement strand
TGTTTTATTCTATCAGCAGACTTTTGCTTATCTGTCAAAAACAGATTGTCACCTATTTTTATGCCGCTAGTTTTTATTATTTTTTCATTGTCGTAAATAGTTTTTCCAACAACTGTAACTTTTTCTACTTTAAAGAACACTGTTAGCGACAAAATTATCCCTACAACAATTAAAATCAAGAAGGAGAAAGTATAAAAGACTGCTTGCTTTCTCCTTTTTTGTTGTCTTCTTTTTAGAGCTTGCTCCCGCCTGACCTCATCACGAGACTTTTGAGGTTTTCTTGCGTTTTGTGGTCTTTTTGAATTTTGTGGTCTTTTGGGAGGACCTTTTCTGTTACGGTTGTTTGCTGGCATAAAATTGATTACTCCTTCTCTCGTCTTATGATAGCCCCCATAAGAGTAAGATTCTTTTCAAAATCCGCGTGACCTCTATCAATATGATTCACGCCCTCAATTTCTGTTGTTCCTTTAGCCGCAAGCCCTGCTACAACAAGGGCTGCTCCCCCTCTTAAATCTCCTGCTATTACAGGCGCTCCATAGAGGCAGTGAACCCCCTCAACGACTGCTACTTTACTCTCAACTTTTATTTTTGCACCAAGTCTTACAAGCTCATTTACGTGCTTATATCGGCTCTCAAAAATATTTTCAATAATCATACTTGTTCCATCTGCTACAGTAATCATAGCCATAATTGGTGCTTGCGCATCTGTTGGAAAGCCAGGGTACGGCATTGTCCTAATAGTTTTTATTCTTTTGAGCCTTGGCGGCGCAGAAATAGACAAGCTGTGCCCACAAACATTTATATCGCATCCTGCTTCTTCAAACATCGGAATAACAGGGCCTAAATGTGCGGGAATTATATTGTTGATTTTAATTTGTCCTTGTGTTACAGCTGCAGCTGCCATATATGTAGTTGCCGCTATTCTATCCGATATTACCGTGTGTTCTGTTCCTCCGAGCGATTTTACACCTTCAATTACAATTACACCTTCTCCGGCGCCCGAAATTTTTGCCCCACATCCATTTAAAAAATCTGCAAGATCACTAATCTCTGGCTCTCTTGCACAATTTATTATAGAAGTTGTACCCTTTGCTGTCACGGCTGCCAACATTGCATTTTCCGTTGCACCAACGCTTGGAAAAGACAAAGCAATCTTATCCCCTACTAAGCCTTCAGGGCACTCACATTCTAACCTACCATATTCTTCGTTAATCTTTGCTCCAAGACGCGACATTGCAAAAAGGTGCAAATCAATAGGCCTAAGCCCTATTTCACACCCACCGGGAGTTGAAAAACTTGCCTTTCCCGTTCTTGCAAGCACCGCACCCAAAAAGACAACAGACGAGCGCATTTCACGCATTAGCGTGTCTGGAATATCCCAGCAATTAATGTCTGACGCATCTACAGTAACACAATCGCCGTCTACATCAACGACGCAACCTAAATGTCGCAAAATATTGATTGCTGCATCAATATCTGTAAGCCTTGGACAATTATGTATAACTGTGCGTTTTGTCGTTAAAACTGTGGCGGCAAGGATTGGCAAGGCACTGTTTTTAGCACCGTGCACCGTCATTTCTCCCTTTAACCTTTTTCCGCCTTCTATTACTATTTTTTCCATCATCGCACACCCTTTCGCACAACCAAAAACAGATGATTTAATCACCCTGCTTTTATATTATGCTTTTGTGTACGGTGTTGTGATTTTACTTTTTTATAAGGTCTATTATTGTTTTACTAATTTTATTTGTCGCATCTAAAACTGCCATAGCCTTTGCGTTCTTTTCTATTTCTTCAATTTTATTTTTATCATTTATAAGGCGATTTACTTCACTAATTAATTTATCACCTGTTAGGTCTTTTTCTTCTATTATTATAGCGGCATTGTTATTTACAAGTGCCATAGCATTGTGATACTGATGATTTTCTGCAACATTTGGAGATGGGATAAGAATTGACGCTTTTCCCAAAGCTTGTATTTCTGAAAGAGAGCTTGCCCCCGCCCTGCAAATTATTAAATCGGCAGCCGGCATACACCTTTGCATATCATCTATGTACTCTCTTATTATAACATTTTTTTGCTCTTCAAAATCCAGCCCAAGCTCTTCAAGCTTTTGCGGAACCCAAAGTCCAAATTGACCCATAGCGTGAATAAAGATACAATCGTTATCTGTTGCTTTTTTTGCAATAAGCTCGCACACTGCCTCATTTATTGCTCTAGCTCCTAGACTTCCACCCATTGACAAAATCATTGGCCTGTCATCAAGCCCCAGCTCTACTCTTGCAAACTCTTTATTTGCCAATATCAGTTCTTGCCTTACCGGCAGACCTGTAACAATGCAAGGATTTTTACTTTTTATATGTTTTTGTGCCTGCTTCGTTGTGAGCATTACTTTGTCAACTTTTTTTGCAAGCGCCTTGTTTGTAACCCCCGGGAATGCATTTTGCTCGTGTATTGCTGTTGGTATTTTTAACTTTACAGCTTCTCTTAAAACAGGCCCGCTAACATAACCGCCAAACCCTACAACAACATCTGGATTAAACTCTTTGATAATTTCCTTTGCCTGTTTTGATGATTTAAACATTTTCGCAATAGTTTTAATGTTTTTCTTTATGTTCTCTAGCGACATTTTTCTTTGAAAACCGCTGATATCTATTGTTTTAAAATCAAAACCTGCATTTGGAACAAGGTTTGCCTCCATTTTATCTGCCGTGCCGACAAACAAAATTTGTGCGTCCTTATTATCTTCTTTTATTTTATTTGCAACAGCAATAGCAGGGTTAATATGCCCGCCCGTGCCACCTGTCGCAATTAATATTTTCATTTTAGTTTCCCCTTTATTAGCTTTTGCTTATTCTTGAATATCTTGATATCGAAAGAACCATTCCCATTTCTGTTATCAGCATTAAAAGGGATGTACCTCCATAGCTAAAAAACGGTAGACTTATCCCCGTGTTTGGAATTGTATCTGTCACAACTGCAATGTTTAGTGCAGCTTGTAGCCCAACTTGAAAAACAAGACCCATCGCAAGCAATGCTCCAAATCTATCCTTTGCCCTCATTGCGATTACAAACCCTCTCCACACAAGAAGCATAAATAAGATTATGATAACAGTTGCACCAACAAACCCGAGTTCCTCGCAAACGATAGAAAAAATAAAGTCATTTTGTGGCTCAGAAACATAAAGATGCTTTTGCTTTGAATTGCCAAGACCTGCGCCAAAAAAACCACCAGAGCCTATAGCATAAAGAGCCTGATTTGTTTGCCATCGCACACCACGGGGGTCAAAATCCTTATCAAGCCAAGCGTTAATACGATATGATGCGTGGGATGGCAATTTGTCTGGATTGAGTATTATAAAAGCTGACACTACCACCACAAAAACGGTCGCTATTACAAACCATTTTTTGTCAAAGCCTGCAAGAAACAGCATCATAACACCCAGAGCAAAAAGCAAAACTGTTCCCGACACGTGATTTTCAAGATAAACCAAGGCGCACATAGAGCCTATTACAAATAAATATAAAAGCCCATAGGTTGTTGAGCTGTATATTTTTATTTTACTATTTTTGTTTTGATTAAATCCTACTGCAAATTTCGCCGTTGAAAGCTGGCGTGAATTTATAGCTTTATAATTTTTGTCTATACTCCAAGCAAGAAACAAGATAAGCCCAAGCTTTGCAACTTCTGATGGCTGAAATGTTCCAAACCCTGGAATTGTTATCCATCTATGAAAATTCTCGTACCCAGGAGGTGGAGGTATAATCAAAACAACGACTAATAACAAATACGAAAGGGGGAGTAAAATTGTTGCAAGCAGTTTAAAATACTCATACCTAATTTTTGAAACTACAAACATAACAAAAAGCCCTACTATAGCAAAAATCAATTGCCGCTTAAAGAAAAATGCGCTTTGCCCTCTATTGTAATACGCATAGGTATAGCTCGCTGAAAAAAGCATAACAAGCCCTATCGTTAGCAAAATTAGCACAATGATAAGAAACGGAACATCAAAACCGCCTTGTGCCAAATATTTATTTGGTTTTTCTTGTTTTTTTCGTTTAGTTTTTGGCATATATTCTGCTCCTATTTATTTTACTGCACCAAAATACATTAGTGCGACGCCAATCGCACCGCCTATGATATTTATCAAACTAAATACTCCAACAATCTTTTTCTCTCCCCAGCCCGACATTTCAAAATGATGATGAATTGGAGCCATTTTAAACAACCTTTTTCCGCCCGTCTTTTTAAAATATAATATTTGTATTACATCTGACAATCCTTCTACTACAAATATTATGCCTATTGGAATTAATATTATTGGACAGTCTATCCCAAATGCAAAAGCTACCATAAGACCGCCTAAAAACATTGAGCCTGTGTCGCCCATCATCACTCTTGCAGGATGCCAGTTCCAAATCAAATATCCAGCACACGAGCCTGCAAGTGCAGCTGCTAAAACACTTATCCCCATATATTTTTGAAGAACTGCACAAACAGCAAAAGCAATTGACGCTGTTATTGTTACGCTTGCGCAAAGCCCGTCTATGCCATCTGTAAAGTTTACAGAATTTACTGTTGCATAAATCACTACTATTCCGAAAAGGAAAAATGTAAGTATTCCCCAATATTCTCTATTTCCAACAAAAGGAATAAAAATATAAGGCTTTTCTACTAAGGCAAGCGACACTAAATACGCACCACTTGTAAAAAGCTGTAGCACTGTTTTTTGCATTACTGTAAGCCCTAGATTTTGCTTTTTCACCACTTTAATATAATCATCAAAAAAACCGATTATCCCAAAGGTTAGAGCCATTAAGATGCCACTATAGAATTTTACACGAGCAGCATTTGGTGCCATAAGCCCTTTTGCAATTATATCGCCATTCATTATATAGTCTGTAATGAGTACCACTACAACCGAAGCTATTGTTCCTACTATAAACATTATTCCCCCCATTGTTGGAGTTCCTTGCTTTTTTTTGTGCCAGTTAGGACCAATATCAAGAATAGTTTGCCCAAATTTAAGCTTGTGAAGCCAAGGAATTAAATTTATTCCTAAAAGACCGCTCACCGCAAACCCTATCGCAGCCGCCAAAACAATTGCCCAGACCGTATTCATTACAAAACCATTTCCTTTCTATTTTGCATCCTTTATGCCTTTAAAGTATCGTAAATAACCTCAATCACTTCTTCGAGCAACATTCCTCTGCTTGCTTTAAAAAGCACCGTGTCGCCATCTTTCATAGTATCTACAAGCTCTTTGACAAGCGCCGATTTATCGTTAAAGCTATATGCCAAATTTACACCATTCTCTTTTGCAGATTTTACAGACTGCTTTGACATTTCGCCAAATGTAAAGAGCATATCTATTCCATTTTTTGCAACCTGCAATCCAGATTCATAGTGCGCATGACTTGAAAATTCCCCAAGCTCTAGCATATCTCCTAACACTGCAATTTTTCGCCCTTCTCCCATATCTTTCAGTGTGCAAAGCGACGCCTTTACAGAGTCTGGACTAGAATTGTAGCAATCCTCAATAAATGTAATGTTTCCTACTTTTTTTATCCTCTGTCTCATACCAGACGGTATATAATTTTCAAGTGCTTTTGCACAGTCCGCAAGACTAATGTCGTGCTCTAAGCCCACTAAAATCGCTGCAAGAGCATTATAAACATTATGAATTCCAAGGGCCGGCAAATTTACGCTTTGTTTTTCTCCACTATACAATACAGTGAACTGCGTACATTCGTCAAGCATTTTTATATTCACTGCACTCACGGTGTTTTTCGGATTTTCTATTCCAAAGAACTGAATGTTATATGAATCGTCTTCCACCTGAGATAAAAGGTCGTTATCTCCATTTAAAATTACCTTAGACCCCCACTGAATACCGTCTAGCATTTCTAGCTTTGCCTTTAAAATATTTTCTCTAGAGCCTAAGTTTTCAATATGTGAAACGCCAACATTTGTAATCACACCAACTGTTGGTCTTGTCGCTTTTGCAAGCCTTGAAATTTCACCACTATGATTCATTCCCATTTCAATCACGGCTGCACCATAGCTTCTGTCAAGTCCAAACAAAGTCATAGGCAATCCTATTTCGTTATTCAAATTGCCTTGCGTCTTTAAGGTTTTGTATTTGACGCACATCACTTCTGATATCATTTCTTTAGTTGTGGTTTTGCCAACACTTCCAGTAAGGGCAACCACAGGAATATCAAACCTACTACGATAATAGCCTGCAAGGTCTAAAAGAGCTTTTGATGTGTCCTCTACCATTATAACAGGAACATCGCACTCGATGTTTTTGTGGCTCATTACTGCGTGCGCACCATTTTGTATGGCAAGGTTTATAAAATCGTGGCCGTCAAAGTTTTCACCCTTAATTGCGATAAACAAGCAACCCATTTGTACTTTTCTGCTGTCAATGCAAACATTGTTAACCTGCTTTTCTTCGCTGACTATGCCACCAACTGCCATAGCTATTTCTCTTGTCGTCAAAACCTCCAACTTTATCCCTCTCTTTTTTTACTTAAAAGTTCTCTTACTATTTCCTGCTCGTCATAATGTATTTTTTCAGCACCAATTATTTGATAAGTTTCGTGGCCTTTTCCTGCAAGCAAAACTATATCATTTTCCTTTGCTACATTAAGTGCGTATGTTATTGCTTTTGTTCTGTTTTCGATTGTTTTTATTTTACATTTAGTTTTTTTAATTCCTTGCACTATATCATCAATGATTTGTTGCGGATTTTCTGTTCGTGGGTTATCTGATGTGATAATTGCAATATCTGAATTGTTTGAAGCTATCGCTCCCATTTGGGAGCGTTTTTCTTTATCTCTATCCCCACCACATCCAAACACTGTTATTATTCTTCCTGTTTTGAACTCGTTTAGTGTGTTTAAAATGTTTTGTAGTGAATCGGGTGAATGTGCATAATCAATCATAACCGTGAAGGGAGCGTCAACATCAACTATCTGTGCCCTTCCGCTTACTCCTTTTGATTTTGAGATGGACGATATTATATCTTTGAGCGAAATGCCTAAAGACAACGCACAAGAGGTTGCTGCCATTGAATTGTAAACAGAAAAACGACCTGGAGTTTTGAAGTTTATCCTTCCAATCAATGCGTTTCCAACAAACTCATATTGAACTGAGCTATCTTTTAGTATGATATTTTTTGCTGTAAAATCCGCCTCACAGTCTTTTATAGAGTAGGATATTTTTTCACACTCTATTCCGTCCAACATAAAATCTGCATAACTATCATCTAAGTT
The DNA here is from genome assembly GCA_012519975.1 of Clostridiales bacterium. GTDB lineage: Bacteria > Bacillota > Clostridia > Oscillospirales > Acutalibacteraceae > RZYX01. The sequence continues at coordinate 6,655 of JAAYPE010000069.1, read as the reverse complement.
TACTATTGCAGTTTTCGTATTTTTAAAAAGTTCTTTTTTTGCATTTGCATAGGTTTGCATATCACCGTGATAGTCTAAATGGTCTTGTGTTAGGTTTGTAAATACGGCGCACTCAAACTCAAGCCCAAAAACTCTTTGTTGAGCAAGTGCTTGCGACGAAACTTCCATAATACAATACTCACAATCGTTTTCGACCATTTCAGCAAATATTTGCGACAGCTGTTCGCTTGTTGGGGTTGTAAGCCCCTCATACTTTGTGCCATCGCCTACTGAATATTCTATTGTTCCAATAAGTCCTGTTTTGTGACCTACATCCTCTAAAATATTCTTGATGAGAAATGCAGTAGTCGTTTTACCATTTGTACCAGTTATACCAATTAGCTTTAACGACTGTGCAGGACCACCATAAAAATTTGCACACATAATAGCATAAGCCTTTCTTGTATTCTCAACAATAATTTGATTTTTTACTCCTACATCGTGTTCTACAACAAACGCATAAACACCTTTTTGCTCAAGTTGCTTTGCAATGCTGTGAGAGTCAAAATTTCTCCCCTTAATACATACAAACACGCTATCTTTTTTTACGCTTCGAGAATCGCTTGAAACATCCTTTACCTCAATATCAATGTAATCATTTTTTACTTTGATACCGTTTAGAAGCATTTCAAGCTTCACAATATCCCTCCTTAGGCAAGGTCAGAAACACCAGCGTTACTCTTGAACGAAATTGTAACCATTGTTCCCATTTCAACCTCAGTATCAGGTGCAACGCTTTGTCTATAAGAAACTATGTCGCTACCACTTGTAAATCCTGAAATTTTAATGTTAACTCCTGCCGCTACTGCGTTTCTATTAACTTCTGCAAGGGACATTCCAGTAAGCACTGGCACCTTTGTTTTGGTTGTTTCTTTTTTATCATCTGTATATAAAACAACAAGACCGTCCTTAGGCAACACTTGGTTATACGCTGGTGTTTGATTTAGAACCGTTTCACCGTTACCAATTGTTTTTACTGTAAATCCTTTTGCCTTTAACTCTTTGACTGCATCAGGAACTGTTCTGCCTATAAGTTTTGGTGTTTTAACATCAAGTCTTGCAAGCTCTTCTGGTGTGTATTGTGGCTCAATATTGAGATATTTAAGTGTTTCCTCTAAAACCTCTGCTGCCACTGGCGCTGCCACTGCTCCACCCGTATACACTCCGCTTGAAGGCTCGTCAACAACTATAAGTATAGCTATTTGCGGGTCATTTGTAGGAGCAAATCCTGAAAAAGACGCTATATACTTGCCCCTTGATGTAAGTTTTTGTGATGTGCCTGTTTTTCCCGCCACTCTATATCCTGCAACATAGGCATTTTTAGCTGTTCCCGATGTTGCAACAGCTTCCATCATTTCAGAGACTTTTGATGCAGTTTTTTCTGAAATCACCTGTCTTTTTACTTTTGGTGATGTAACAGAAATTGTGTTTTTATTTTCATCTAGCATTGATGACACTATATATGGTCTCATAAGTTTTCCGCCGTTACCTATTGCTGAGACTGCATTTATCATCTGAATTGGGCTTACCTGAAAAGACTGCCCAAATGAGCTACTAGATAGCTCTACTATTCCCATTTTGTTTGCAGTATGATAAGTAACATTTGCCGCTGGAGCTGCCTCTGCTGGCAAATCAACGCCCGTTGTTTCGGCAAAACCGAACGCCTCAAAGTATTTAAAAAACTTTTCTACCCCAAGCCTTTGCCCTACTGTTACAAAAACAGGGTTGCAAGAATTCATAAGTGCTTGCGTAAAATTCTCTGTACCGTGTCCATCTCTTTTATGACAATGGTATGTTCTATCTGCTATTTTTATATTTCCTGCACAGTTAAACATTTCATCATCAGATACAAGGTTTTCTTCAATTGCCGCTGCTGCAGTTACAACTTTAAATACCGAACCTGGCTCATAAGTGTCACTTATTGTTCTGTTTCTCCACTGTGCGTATCGTGCATCTGACAGCACTTTTTTCTTTTCTTCTTCGTCTTGAATTTCCTCAAGCGACTCTAAAACCTTTGGATTAATTACCTCATAAGGTTCGTTTGGGTCAAAGTCAGGTTTAGTACTCATTGCGAGTATTGCACCCGTTTTTACATCCATAACAATTCCGTAACCATAGCTTGCATCAAAATCAGTTACCGCCCGCTCCAAACCTTTGTCAAGATAGTATTGTATTACTTGGTCAATAGTCAGTACAAGGCTTGTGCCCTGTTTTGCGTCATATGTTGACTCGTATTTTGTCGGCATATCACCTTGCAGTGCATTTTTTGCCGTTATAATTCTACCGGACACTCCAGTTAAAGTTTCATCATAAAAGTACTCAAGTCCCGATCTTCCAGTATCATCCGCACCAGTAAACCCTAAGACAGTTGAGGCAAATGTCATATATGGATAGTAACGCTTTGTATCTGGGTCTATTCCTATTATTTCATTGTACCCCTTATTTGCTCTAATGAATTCTACAACTTCAAGCTTTACATCATTCTCAACTTGAGTTTTTATCGAAACATAACCGTATTTGCTCTGCGACGCTTTTTTATACACTGTGTCATATTCTAGCTCTAGAATTTCGCAAAGCCCTTTTGTAACATCAACTTTTACTTCTTCTTTTTTTATTTTAGACGGATTTATATAAACCTTCCATACATTTGCACTTTGAGAAAGTATGTTCATATTTCTATCGTATATTGTTCCACGCTCGGCATTGATAGTTTTATCACTCAGCTGTTGCACTTCTGCTTTTTGCCTGTATTTTTCTCCATTAATTAGTTGTGCATTAATTAGCCCAAAAAAGCCTGCGCCAAAGCCTATAATACATGTAACCACCATTATTACCACCGCACGCTGTATAAGTTGTTTTGATGGTTTATTTGACATGAAAAATCTCCCCCGCTTTTTTAAAAACACCTTTTTACGATAACGAGAGTTAAGATTTTGTCTTAACTCCCACTTTAAACTTACCTTTTAATACTTATTTGATATTAAAAAGATATATTCCATATTTTACTTATATCTAACTTTTTCTTTGCATTTTTTATAGTTTTACCGCCACTCACCAACACCTCGTCAGAGCCCGACAGATTTACATAATCAACTTGATATCCTTCTTGCTTTACCATACCTAGTGTGTTTTGTGCGTAGTCATCTACCTTGTCAAGCGAAACCATTGAATTCAGCTTCATTTCAAGCTTTGTATTTTCGCTTTCGATTATATTTATTTTTGATTGCTGAGCTGAAATTTCTCTTTTTATCTCATCTAACTGAATTCTGCTAAATATTGATAATCCCACAAAGCAAAGTAAAACAGCGGCAGTTGCCAAGGCTTTTATAGCTTTTAAATTTGCACGCCTAGTTTCAGCTTTTAACTGTGCTCTCGTTTTTCTTATAACCTTTGGCCTAGGTTGTGGATTTGGTGCAACTCTTGGTATTTGTCGAACATTCGATGAGTTACCAGTTGCCCTATGATTCGTATTTCTATTTAACTGGTTATAATCATAAGCCTCCGTGCCTCGAACAGCCATACCTCTGTCTCCCCTTCCTTTATAATTTTAGCAAAAAATCTTATTAATATAATTTTTCAATTGCCCTTAATTTTGCACTTCTACTACGAGGATTTTCCTCTACCTCTTGTTTGGTTGCTTTCTTCGCTTTAAAGCAAGTTTTACCCCTTGGCAATTTTCCACACACGCAAACAGGAAAGTCAGGTGGACAAGTGCAACCACTGCAATGCTGTGCAAAATTCTTTTTAACGATTCTATCTTCAAGCGAATGAAATGTAATTATTGCAAGTCTGCCGCCAACATTTAAACTGTCAAACATATCCGTTAACGAATCATCAAGCCTTTGAATTTCACCATTAACCTCTATCCTAAGTGCTTGAAAAGTTCTTCTAGCTGGATGCCCGTCACGCCTTGCCGCTGCTGGCATTGATGATTTTATAATTTCAGAAAGTTCTAAAGTCGTTTCAATTTCTTTATTTTGTCTTGCTCTAACAATATTTTTTGCAATACTTCTTGCAAACTTCTCTTCACCATATTCCCTAATAATAGTTGCAAGTTCTATCTCGTCTAAATCATTAACTAAATCCTTAGCCGACACACCACTCTGACTCATTCTCATATCAAGCGGTGCATCATTATGAAACGAAAATCCCCTTTGTGCAGTGTCAAGTTGATGTGAGCTAACTCCTAAGTCGGCAAGCACTCCATCTACACCATCTATTTTAAGCTCTTTTAATATACTCTTTATATTAGAGAAATTATCTTGAATAATAGTTACAAAATCAAAATCCGCCATTTTCTCGTTTAGCGTCCTTACAGCATCTGGGTCTTGGTCAATTAAGATAAGCCTACCGCCATCAATTCTTTTTGCAATCTGCGACGAATGACCTCCACCACCTGCCGTGGCATCAACATAAATTCCATCAGGTTTTATATTCAGCGCATCTATTGACTCATCTAGCAATACCGATTTGTGAGAAAAATTTATTTTATCCATTAATAGTGAATCTCCAATTGTGTTGTAGCAGTATTTGTTATTTCTTCCATTTCAAGTAGGTTATTCTCCCATTCATCTGCATCCCAAATCTCAATTCGCTTACCAGAGCCTACTATCACTGCCTCTTTTTTAATTCCGGCGTACTCCACTAACTTTGCATTAATTGTAATTCTTCCTTGCTTGTCCGGTTCAACGGTTACAGCATTTCTAAAAATCTCTCTTTGAATTTGTCGTGTTTGCGGAGATGGTGGCATACTATAAATTTCTTGAGACAGTTCGTCCCACGCTTCATTAGAATAAATAAACAGGCATTTTTCTGGAGCTTTGCAAACAACAAAGGATTCTCCAAGCACATCTCTATATTTTGCAGGAATGAACACACGATTCTTTGGGTCCATATTGTGTTTGTACTCACCAAGGAATGCCAATGTGCTCACCTCTTTCAAAAAATTGTAATTTTACACCACTTTGCACCTATCCGGTGCTATTTGCACCACTTTAATGAAATTATAGCCTTTTTTAAGCTTAATTGCAAGGATATATTTTTGATTTTTGTGACCATTTCGGACCTTATACACAATATATAGTGGTGTGTTTTATTAATATTTTAAAAAATAATAAATAGACAAAATATTCTGATTTTTTTAATTCCCAAAATAAAATATAAAAAAATAATTATGTGTAAAACAAACAAGCAAAACCTAGTTGTCCGAACAAATTATTATACAAATCACCTACATTAAGCTTAAAAAAGTTTATATATCTTTCTCCTTGCAAAACATAGAACACCTGTGGTAAAATGTAGAAATTGCATAGGGGAAAATCTATGTAAATTCAAATTATTAATTGTTAAGTAGGAGGATGACCATGGAGAAACTGATCTATGTCGTTCCTGTTGCTGCGGTTGTTGCACTTTTGTTTGCTGTTTTATTGGCACTCAAAGTTAACAAGGCCAGTGAAGGAAATGACAAAATGAAGGAAATTGCAGGTGCAATTCAAGAAGGTGCCTTGGCATTTTTAACGGCTGAGTACAAAATCCTTGTAGTTTTTGCTATTGCACTTTTTCTTTTAATCGGATTTGTAAGTTGGTCTACAGCTATCTGTTTCCTTATCGGTGCAATTTTTTCAACTCTTGCAGGATATTTTGGAATGAGAGTAGCTACAAAAGCAAATGTTCGTACTGCAAATGCCGCTAAAGAGGGTGGCATGAACCGTGCCCTTTCAATCGCTTTTTCTGGCGGTGCTGTTATGGGTATGTCCGTTGTTGGACTTGGTTTACTAGGCATAAGCCTTATCTACATAGTAAATGGCGACCCAAGTGCATTATTTGGATTTAGCCTTGGTGCTTCTTCAATCGCACTTTTTGCTCGTGTTGGTGGCGGTATCTACACAAAGGCTGCCGATGTTGGAGCTGACCTTGTTGGTAAAGTTGAAAACAACATCCCTGAGGATGACCCAAGAAACCCAGCTGTTATTGCTGATAATGTTGGCGATAATGTTGGTGATGTTGCTGGTATGGGTGCTGACCTTTTTGAATCATATGTTGGTTCTATTGTATCTGCTGTTACATTAGGTATTGCTTTTGCAGTTACAAACGGACTTAGTGAAACAGGTTATGTTTTCTATCCACTTATCATTTCAGCTGTTGGAATTTTTGCATCAATTATTTCAACTTTCTTTGTAAAAGGTAAAGATGATTCTGACCCACACACAGCTTTAAAAATGGCAACTTGGGTATCTTCTGCTCTTGTTGTTATAGGCTCTGCATATTTTGGCAAGTTCTTCTTTAAGGGCTTCAATGAATTTTATGCTGTTATTGCTGGTCTTGTTGTTGGTCTTCTAATTGGTACAATCACAGAAATCTACACATCAGACGCTCACAGACATGTTAAAAAAATCTCTGAGCAATCTGAAACAGGTGCTGCTACAACAATCATTAGCGGACTTGCAGTTGGTATGATGTCTACTGCTCTTCCAATTATCGTAATTTCTGTTGGTATTCTTGTAGCTTTCAAGTTTGCTGGACTTTATGGTATCGCTCTTGCAGCTGTTGGTATGCTTTCAACAACCGGTATTACTGTTGCTGTTGATGCTTACGGCCCAATTGCTGATAATGCTGG
>JAAYPE010000068.1 GCA_012519975.1 Clostridiales bacterium | reverse complement strand
CTGGTATAAAATCAGGTGCGTACAAAAACGCAAATCCTGTTTTTAATGGTCGAAATGATTTTTCGCAAGTTACAAGGGTAATAGTTCCAGAGAGTGTTAAGTTTATCGAGGCAAACGCATTTACAAGTGATTGCAAATCTTTAAAAGAAGTTGTAATCCAAAATGCAAAAAGCAGAGTGAATGTAGCGGAGAACGCTTTTCCAAGTGGTGTAGTTGTTTATTACACGATAGAGGAAACAACAAAACCACCAGAGACAACAAGTCCGCCGGTAGTAGTTCCAGACACAAAACCACCTGTGACACAGGCACCACCGGTAACAACAACGCCATCTACTACAGCTCCACATACCACACAAAAACCTAAAGATAACAAAAAGCCTAATACAACAGCTGGACAACCAACAACAAAAATTTCTGCTACAAATAAAGTTTTAGAAGATTTAGCAGAACCAACAGTTAAAGTAACTGATCCTAAAGTACCCCTTGCAGATTTACAAAACAACGGCTATCCAGAAGAACTTGATGCTTGGAATGCAGCGGTTAATGCCTCTGTTCAAAAAGGAGAAGGCACATCAGCAAATAACAAGCAAGGCAAAAATCAAACTTCAAAAGTCGTAAGTTATGCTGTTGGAGCATCTGTATCTGTTGCAGCTTTCGCTGGAATAATCTTCACATACTTTAGATTTAAAAAGTAATAACTAATAAATTATGCAATCACAAACAATGCTGAGCTTATGTTTAGCATTGTTTTTTTGAAAAAATCAAACGAGTAATTTCTAGATAAATAAAAAATAAGTCTTATACCAAAAACTAAATAAATGCAGTTTGCAGTATTGAAAAAAAGTGCTATGTAGTATATAATATCTAACTGTATAATTCAAAGAAATAAAGGCGGTAAATTTATGGCAGAGCAGAAAAAGATGGTTGATGAAATCACATCTATGGATGTCGATTTTGCAAAATGGTATACCGATGTTGTAAAAAAAGCAGAGCTTGCCTCTTATTCAAATGTAAGGGGTTGTATGGTTATTCGCCCATACGGCACAGCTCTTTGGGAAAACATTAGAAATGAGCTTGACCGCCGATTTAAAGAAACGGGTCATGAAAATGTTATGATGCCTTTGTTTATCCCCGAGAGCCTTTTGCAAAAGGAAAAAGACCATGTTGAGGGATTTGCCCCAGAGGTTGCTTGGATAACTCACGGTGGAAGTGAAAAATTGACCGAGCGTCTTTGCGTTCGCCCAACTTCAGAAACGCTTTTTTGTGATCATTATAGCGAGATAATTCATTCATACAGAGATTTGCCAAAGCTTTATAATCAATGGTGCTCTGTAGTAAGATGGGAGAAAACTACCCGTCCGTTTTTGCGCACTATGGAATTTTTTTGGCAAGAGGGCCACACAATGCATGAAACGGCTCAAGAAGCAATTGAAGAAACGAAAAGAATGCTAAATGTGTACTCGGATTTTGCCGAAAAACACCTTGCAATACCAGTTGTTAAAGGGCTTAAAACTGATAAAGAAAAGTTTGCAGGTGCAGAGTCAACCTATACTATAGAGGCACTTATGCACGATGGAAAAGCACTCCAAAGTGGTACAAGCCACTATTTTGGCGATGGTTTTTCTAAAGCTTTTGACATTGAATTTACCGGCAGAGATAATAAAATACAGTACCCACATCAAACATCTTGGGGTATGTCAAGCCGTATTATTGGTGCAATTATTATGACACACGGCGATGATAACGGACTTGTTTTGCCACCGGCAGTAGCTCCCGTGCAAATTGTAATATTGCCAATAGCAATGCATAAGGAAGGCGTTTTGGATAAAGCAAACGAGATTGCCCAAAAGCTTTCAAAGGATTTTAGAGTTAAGGTTGATGACAGCGATAATTCAGCCGGTTGGAAATTTGCAGAATATGAGATGAAGGGTGTGCCTCTTCGCCTTGAAATAGGTCCAAAGGATATCGCAAATAACCAGTGCGTATTGGTTAGGCGAGATAACAGAGAAAAAACCTTTGTATCCCTTGATGAGCTAGAAACAAAAATTCCAGAGCTTTTACAAGATGTGCAAAATGGATTGTATGAAAAGGCTCTAAATCGACGCGAAGAGATGACATATAGCGTTACAAATCTTGATGAAATGATAGAGAATGCTGAAAATCGTCCAGGCTTTATTAAAGCTATGTGGTGCGGTGAACTTGCTTGTGAGGAAAAACTCAAAGAGGTAGCAGGTGTAACATCAAGATGTATTCCATTTGAACAGGAAAAAATAGCAGAAACTTGTGTTTGTTGCGGAAAACCAGCAAAGCATATGTTGTATTGGGGTAAAGCATATTAACTTTACACCAAATAAAAACCTCGATTTTTACAAAGTGTATCTTTTTAATAAAGGGTACACTTTATTTTTTTCGAGGCTTTTTGCTCTATAATATTTGTTAAAAACCATAATTATAAACAGAGAATATAATCGGCACTTACTTTATAAAACTTGCAAAGAGTGACT
>JAAYPE010000067.1 GCA_012519975.1 Clostridiales bacterium | reverse complement strand
GGTGATGTACCAAAAGTTAGCGCCATTGGAGCAATTGCTGTTGTTGTCACCATTGTAAATGCGAGTGTTGATGCGAGTACCAATTTCTTTAATCTGTTCATAACTATTTCTCCTTTAAAATGTTTTTATTTTTTTTGCCTTACACATTAATAACGCACGAAGACATCATTTTATTGCATTAAAAGTAAAAATATTTTTACTTTGCCAAAAAAGTTGAAAATTAAGATAAAAAATTGCCGTAAGCTTTAAAAACTTTACGGCAATTTTTAGTTTTTTATTTTATAACCGATTCAATAACTCTATCCTTTGTTTTAAAAATTTTATTTACAACCGCATCTGCAACATCATCAATAGCACTGTCAATCGCCTCATTAATTTTGCCCGAAGCAGAACTGCTATTTTTTGATTGGGCATTTTTATCCTTACTACTTTTTACCGCTGGACTGTCTTTTTTTGTTTCACTACTATTATTAAAAATAACATCTGTCGCACTGCTAAGCGGTGTTTTAACCCACTTTAAAATTTCGCCAGTCTTTACATCTACTTTAAATAAAAGCTCGTTATCAAGCAATTTAACCGATATATCGTACACAACTTTTCCCTCGGCAACACCAACAGATGTGCTAACCTGTGCATTATCACTTTCAGATATCTCTGCTTTAACATATACACTCTCTTTTGCAACTTGCGTAGAAACATAGTGTTTCGTTTCAAATCCGAGTATTGTTACACTACCAATACCTTGCGCTAGAATACTAAGGTCATCAACACTAAGATTTACTAATTGTTCAATATCCAAATTAGGATTTTGGACAACGATTTTTTCTATTAATTCTGCTCTGCCCTCATTTATATCATATTTTACCGCAAGTTTTGCAGTAGCCTCATTCTCTTTTTTATTTTGTCCAATAACTGTACCTTCAATATTATTCGACTTTAAGGTATTATCTACATTTTTTATCAAACGAGATTCTATTTCTTGCCCCTTGTTGCCATTTGAATTTTCCACAGTTACAAGAACCGTGTTTTCATCACCTGTAAATCCTTCTCTAATCACAGCGCTCATAATCTGCGTAGTGACTGTGTCAAGCTCTGTTCCTTTTAGCCTTATGCCGCTGGACTGCATATTTTCAACAACTTTTTTCCCATCTTCGTTTAGCCCTTTTGCAGAGACAACTCTATCTTTTTTGTTAGCTTTTAATTCAATCGCCGGATTTATATCAATTAAAACTACGGTTTCAACTATTTTTGATTGTTTATATAAAAAACCAAAAAAGCTACTAAAAATCAACATAAACATTGCAACTGCAACATACATTGATTTCCCTCGTTTGCTTTTGTTTTTGTTTTGCTCTCGAACTTTTTTATACTCCACAAAATCAACAATTTTTTCATTTTTAGGCTCACACTTAGAAAGAATATTCTCTAGAACATCCGGAACTTCTTTTGAAATTTCGCTTGCAAGTCTTTTTTCAATATCTGCTTGTTTCAATTTTATTCCTCCTCTAATATGTTCTTGAGCTTTCTTTTAGCCCTGCTATATTTTGATAACACTGTTGACAAAGGCAATGATAAAAGCCTTGCTATTTCCACGTGCTTTAGTCCCGTAATCGCGTGCAAAACTACAATTTGCCTTTCCTCATCAGAGAGTTTATTCATCGCTGCGTTTAACACTATGCTGTCTTCAGTGCTTGCACTAAAGCTTACGGATTGATCCTCTAGTTGATTTTCTTCCGGCATATCCACCCTT
>JAAYPE010000066.1 GCA_012519975.1 Clostridiales bacterium | reverse complement strand
CTTTAACAACTTCTTTTTTGAAGTCTTCATTGTAACGTACTGACATTGTTCAGTCCTCCTTTTGGATAATTAATATTATATATCATATTAATCGTACAAGGTGTTACAAATTTAATATACCACTACATGCAGAGTACATCAATCGTAAAAACTCGGCCGATACGAGTAAAGAAATTACCGTGCTACAAAAAGAGCTGGAGGATATGCGGAAAAGGGATTTAGAGCTTACCGCACTATTTAAAAGGCTCTATGAGGACAATGTGCTGGGGCGTATACCTGATGAGCATTACCGAACGTTGTCCGGTGAGTACACCGCAGAACAAAAAATCTTGCGGGAACGCCTGAAGTGAGAATGGATAAGCTGAAGAGCTCCCTTACCAACGTGGACAGGTTTATTGAAAAGGCGAAAAAGTATACCTACCTTACCGAACTGACACCGGAATTGCTTCGAATGTTCATTGCCAAAGTTGTAGTGGGCGAAAAGGCTGAGAAATACTCCCGTACCGCTCCTCAGGATATTTGGATTCACTACCGTAACATTGGGATGCTGAACGATGTCAAAGAGGAATTTGATATTCCATCCATGGAAGAATTCTACGGAATGGATGATGAAATGATGTTTGATGATGAGCAACAAGCCGCAATTTAAGGCATAGCAAAAGGCGGACAGCCGAAACTGTCTGCCTTATACCTCGCATTTTAGGTGGTTCACAAAGTATCTTTATGAACACTCACATAAGTTGTGAGGTTTGTTTTTATAAATTTTAAGCACAAAAAAGCAGGCACTCAGGCCTGCTATCTTTTTTAGTTCTCTTTAATTGTTTCTTCAATCCACTCAAGTACATCAGCAAAAACTTCATCATTGTTTGTTTCGTTGAGAATTTCGTGACGACCATATAGATAAATGTTTTCTGATACCTTATGCCCTGTTTTGCGCAGCTTATTAATAAGCTTATTAACACCCTTGCCATATCCACCAACTGGGTCCATACCACCAGACATTACCAAAATAGGCAACTCAACTGGAACACTTTCATACCAGCTTGTTTGCGACACGCTATCAAGTAATGTAAATAAATCTCTAAAGCCTAGAGCTGTAAATATAAAGCCACATTTGTCATCAGCAATATACTCATCAACTATTTCTTCGTTTCTTGTAAGCCAGTCAAAACCTGTGCGTTTTTCTGTCTTTTTATTGTATCCCATAAACGCTAAGTTGTTTAACTTTTCGCTACGGCAAAACGCACCTTTAGATGCTACAATTTTCTCAGCCATTTTAATAGCTATTGGAGCTGCTGGGTTTGTATAAGCAGAGCCACAAAAAATTGCACCAGTTAAAGTGTTGCCATATTTTGCAGAGAATTTTCTAGCAATAAAAGAACCCATACTATGGCCAAAAAATATGTAAGGAAGATTTGGATACTCTTTCATTGCGATATCTTGAAGCTGCTTGCAGTCCTCAATAAAAGCGTCCCCAGCATAGTTATTTTCACCAAAATATCCAAGCTCAGCATCACTTTTTACTGATTTACCGTGACCTATATGGTCACCTGCAAAAACTGCATAGCCATTGTTTGCAAGATATGTTGCAAAACCGTCATACCTGTCGATATGCTCAGCCATACCGTGCGCAACCTGCACAACACCTTTTACATTTGATGAATCCTTTGGAACCCAAGACAATGCTCTAATGTCTGTAAGACCCGTAACAGATGGAAAAGTAATCTCTTTTTTTATTACTTCCATTTTAATGCCTCCTTAAAATTTGAATAATATAGTTACTTTAGTATTATAACATTATTATTAGGAAATTAAAAGCAAATTAATGTTATATTTGACTAATTTATATTCTATTGCTTTTTTGTTAATATGTCAATTAATATTTAAATTGCAAACTTATTTAAATGTTTTTGTTATTTTTTACCCATTATTCTAAAATAGAAAATACAAGTGATATTTTTCTGATACAATATCATAGCGTGAAAAATATACACATTGCTATTCTCATTAGTAAATTGTAGAACGGAGTAAAAACAATGTTCGAGAACATTAAATTTTATAGTGAGTACCAAGGTTACAAACTTACATACCACCTTACATACACACGCAACGCTAACAGTTTTGGCGTTGGTGTTACAAGCAGTAAAGATGGGCAAACCAAGTCAGCTCAATGCTATAATCTGACCACGCAAAAAAGTGAGGCTTTAGATTTTCTTTCATTTTTACTTAAAACCTCAACGTTTCCTACTACCCTTAACGATATGGTTGAAGATTGGATTTTCGATAAAAATAATTAATCATTGCTTTATATAGTTTTTTAATATATAATGAATGATATTTTAATTTATCGTTTTTATTAGGGGGCGCTATTTTGATTTTAGTCTTAGACGCTGGAAACACTAATATTACTCTTGGTATATATGATGATAATGAATTGTTATTTGTTTCACGGCTTTCTACCGAAAACTCTAAAACACAAGACCAATTCGCAATAGATATTAATAGCATTTTTGCTTTGAACAATTGCAAACCTGTTGAGTTTAACGGGGCAATTTTAAGTTCAGTTGTACCCGAAATTACAGTTGCACTTAAAAATGCAGTAGAAATTGTAACCGGACATACCCCTTTAATCATTGGACCCGGTATAAAAACAGGGCTTGATATTCGTGTAGACAGCCCTGCTCATTTGGGTGCAGATCTTGTTGCCGGTGCAGTTGCAGCAATAGCTAAATATCCTTTACCCTGCCTGGTTATGGATTTGGGTACTGCCACAAAAATTAGCGTTATTGATTCTAATAGTATTTTTCGTGGTTGCACAATAGCACCAGGGGTTGAAATATCTGCTAAGGCACTGTTTGAGTATGCTTCACAACTCCCACGAATCAGCCTTGAGACTCCAACACGCACAATCGGCACAAATAATAATGATTGTATAAGGGCGGGCATTGTTTATGGCACCGCCGATATGCTCGACGGTATGTGTCACAGAATAGAAAAAGAGCTTGGCACAACAGTAAAATCTATTATTGCTACAGGCGGCGTTGCAAAGGAAATTGTTCCACATTGTGGCAGAAATGTTATACTAAACCCCAATCTTATTCTTGAGGGTCTTAAAATCATTTATGATAAAAACCAATAAGAGTATTTTGTTTAATATTTGCGTTACATCTCGCCTTTGGGAGTAACAGCAAGGAGGAATATATTATGTCAACGAGTAATAACAGCAAACTTCTATTTCTTACACAATTTTCAATGCTTTTGGCAATAGAGGCAGTTGTTTGCTTCACCCCCCTAGGTTCGCTACCGATAGGTCCTTTAGTGGCAACTTTGTCTGCAATACCTGTTATTGTAACTACTATAATGCTCGGCACCAAATCCGGTATGCTTATGGGATTTTTCTTTGGACTGTTCAGCTTTATTGTTTGGACATTTATGCCACCAAATCCAATGGTCGCTTTTGTTTTTACACCTTTTTATTCTTTTGGTGATTTTAATGGCAACTTTTGGAGTATCGCAATTTGCTTTGTTCCAAGAATACTCATAGGAGCTGTCACAGGGGCGTGCATAAACTTCTTTACAAAGATAATGGGCGAAAATAAATCAAAAGCTAAGTTTGGAGTTATTTGCACTATTTCAGGCATAATAGGTAGTCTTACAAACACTTTACTAGTTCTAGGTGGTATTTACATATTTTTTGGTAAAAACTATGCAGTTGCAAACGGATTGTCTTATGAACTTTTGCTAGGTGCTATTGGAACAGTTATTTTAACTAACGGACTTCTTGAAGCTGCTCTTGGTGGTTTATTAGGTGGTGCAATAAGCCCGTTAAAAGACAGACTAAATAAAATTGTTTAATAAAATTATAATACAAAAAAACCATCTATGATAGGTGGTTTTTATTTTTTTAAAAAACAAACAGCTCCCTGAAAAACTTCAAGAAGCTGTTTAAAACTTATCTTTATTTTTCTTGTAGCAACTTAGACACTTCGTCTATAAATGTGTTAATATCTTTAAATTGCCTATATACTGATGCAAATCTAACATAAGCTACCTCATCAATTTCTTTGAGCTTATCCATTGCAAGCTCGCCAATATAATCTGATGTAACTTCTCTGTCAAGTGAGTTTTGTAAAGATATTTCAATATCGTCAACGGCCTTTTCGATTGTTTCAAATGGAACAGGTCGCTTTTCGCAAGCTCTGAGCATTCCGTTAAAGAGCTTTAATCTGTCAAAAACCTCTCTTGACTTATCCTTCTTTACAACTACAAGAGGAACACTTTCAATAATTTCGTAAGTTGTAAATCTTTTTGCACACTTAATGCACTCACGGCGACGACGGATTTTCTCCCCTTCATCGGTCGGTCTTGAATCAATTACCTTACTTTCCTCATAATTACAAAAAGGACACTTCATTTCTCATCACTTCCATAATAGCTTTTTACATATAAACAAATTATCTAAACTATTATACCATATATTGTACAATAATTACAAGTGCATTTTAAAAAACTATTATACCATATATTGTACAATAATTACAAGTGCATTTTTAAAAAACTATTTATAATTAAATAATGTATAATATTATTCTATTGACAGTTTTACAACAAAATTATCATTATCATTTTTAGAAATGTATATGAAATAATCTCCATCATACTTCGATATATCAAGGATAAAGCTCTCTTCTTCAATTTGGTCAAAAATCTTTTTACCGCTACTATCTGTAATTACAATTTTTGCCGACGAAACATTGTCATAATATGTGCTGTTTCCAACTATTGCAATAGAAAGCTCTTTGCTGTTTTTGGCTGTTTTAAACTTTATTTTTTGTGGTGCATTTATGTTTTTATCAAATCCAATATAAAGTGGCTTATCCTTTTCTAGTTTGAATTCATCCAGATTTCCCTGAACTTCATTATAATTTTCAACTGATTTTACTGTGCATTTTGCAATTGAATTTTTTATAAGATTTTTCATTTCAATTTTATAGCTTCCTTTAGATAAAAACACCTTGCGTGACTGCCATTCTGTTTTTGAAATTCTTACATCTGAAACAATTTCATCATTATTTTTATCTAAAACAGAAAACTCAAAATAACCTTCTGGTATGCAAGCATCTCCCCCACCAATGTCTACTAGCATATTTTTTTCAACATTTATATTAAAGCTTGCAATTCCATTTTTATCAATAATTGTGGTTGCTATTTTTCCATCAACTTCCACCTTATTATCCAAGTCTTTTGGTGCATAGCCCCAAGAAACATAGACAATATTATCTTTTGAAGTTGAGCCGATAAGCTTAACTTCTATTTTATAGTCAGCCTTTTTGACTTGCGTTAAAAAAGTATATGCTTTGTTTGCGCCAACAACTTTTTTATCTATAATTTTGTTGTCACTATCTTTTATTGATACTTCCATTTTAAGTTTTTTATTCTCTTCTATATATGCGGTATAATCTACGATGTATAAAGTTACTTTTCCATCCTCTGGAATGTTCATTATACACGATAGATTTTTGGATTGTAAAAGCGAGAACTCTTCTCCACCTGAATAATTTTCTTTACTTAGATTTATTTGACCCGTATGTTTGGATGGCTTAAACATTAAGAATAACGCTACAATTACTATTAACAAAACCAGAATAGATACAATTATACCTTTTTTATTTTTCATTGATTAACACCTCTTATATTTTATATTTACTTGCATTATACCATATATTTCATAATTTTTTGAAAATATAAAACACAAAACATCCTTTTTTACATTTTAAAATAATAATCTGCTAATATACTGCAAAAAGATTGACCTTTTATAGTAAAATATTATATAATATATATGAATAATGTTAAAATTGAAGGAGTGGCTTATGATGAAAAGAAAAACTTTGTATAATCTTTTCGTTAAGCCATTTTTTTCGTTTTTATGTGTTTTCATCTGTTTGCTTATTACCTTAAACTTAGTACCAATTTATGCTATGCAAAACGATGACTTAATAAAGCCAAATTCTAGTATGCCAAAGATATCGACGGCAAATAAAAACTCTGCTCAAAATTTAGCTCCCACACCGTTGTCTAACAGCGAATACTCATACTATGGTGAACAAACAACAATTTTTGTAAAAAATAATGGCGGCTCTTTTGTAGACAAAACTACTGAAATTTTGCAAGATGGATATGTTGGACAAGTTGGAGAAAATACAACAATCAGAATTCAATTGTCTGGATATAAATACAAAGAAACCAACTTTACATATTTAGTTTCTCAGCCTGGCGGTGTTGAGTGGGGTAGTTGGTATCTATATCAAGATAATTCTGGCTCAACCGGCATTGCTCCCACTAGAGGACTAGAACTCCCCTTTAAAGACTATTTAGATTACACATTTTATTCTCGTTGTGCTGTTCCTGCACAAATATCTTTTGGCTTTACTATAAGCGAAAGAAGTAAATCAAAGTATAGATATGTAAGGGATTTAAACTACTACACAAAACCACAATTCAGTGTTTTACACAATGGCACACCCGTATCTGGTGCTGGTAGTTCTGGCGATATCTCTGAGTTTTCATCACTTTCCAGGGCATATGATGCAACATATAATTCTGTTTCTTATTTATGGTTTAACGCTTATGGTTATTGGTGTAAAATCGCCAACTCTTACGAAAGTTTGGCAGACACAAATCGTAACAAACCTGTCAGGGATTATATGAGTAGCGATGGAAATAGTTCCGTTATCGCAAACTCAAATCAGTGGAACACAGAAGATGCTAACGCTTATAATGCTCTATCCTATACTAATTTTCCCGTAACTTCTGCAGAAAAATACACCGCTTATTATGATATAGATTTATCCGATATTTCAAGCGCTAGTGCAAGCTATGGGAAATATGTGATTTCTCTTGATAATGGTGCTGTTACCTCTCAGCCTTTTGCACTTAGCCTATACGAAATAACAAGTCCCTTAACTATGCAGGAATCCGGAGTTGCCAGTACCATCGCAACTAGCAGTTCTAAGCTTAAAGTTTGCAACGCAAGCGATAAAAACATTAGTTTTTCTGCTCAAGAAGCAACTGCAACCCTTGGCGAAAATAATATGAACTTAGTTAACAACGGATTTTTTTCAACAAGCAATGTTGAAAGTTTCGGCTCTCAAACCGCTATGAATAACATTGAAGTGGTGCTTAATAACAATAATATAAACACTTCACAAACCTTGCCGAATGTATTGGCAAACAGTGTTCGTGAGTTTGATATTGTTTTAAAAAATGCAAATGCTATATCTCAACAGCTAAGCGGTCAAATAGAAATTCCATTCACTATAACTTATGGCTCTATCTTTAAATCATCTAATGTGAATATAGAGTTAAACTCTGTTGTTCCGCAAATAACCGTTTCTGTTCCTATGTCGATTCATATTTATGTTGCTAAGGATGGCAGTGTAGATATTCCGGATAAAAACGGATACGCTTTAACAAACTACTCCCTTTTCCCTATAAATGCTCAGCTAAGTGCTACAATAGTAGAAAATAGCACAACGGGAATTGATCAATTTAACAACCCGTATTTTCCCCAAATAAATGATACCAGCTCTTTTAAAATTTGGTTAAATGCCAATCAAACTAGCGTTCCTTTTGTTGCTGTGGGAGATGGATATAGCGGTGAATTCAATTTTTTAACTCTTGGTGCAATACCTGCCCGTGGGGGTAATCTAAGTTTTAACATTAGCACTCAAGGTGCAATTCCGTTTGTTGAAAATCCTGGAATTTATCATTATAAGATTTATTTTAAAGTTTCACAAAATACAGAAGATTTATAAATGTTAAAAGCTGATACAAGCAATTATACTTGTATCAGCTTTTTTATTGTTCAACTTCTATAGTTATATTTGCTCTTTGCTCTCCTACTTTTTTCTGCGACTTTAAATCGTATGCCGAAAACACCGCCACAGCTTCATATGTCCCTTTTTTCAGCACTGTGTTAAACTTTACTTTTTCGATGTGATAGTTTGGATATACTAAACCGCTTTTATATATTTCTTTTTCACTCTTTGGTAAGACAATTGAAACTTGCATAATATAATGATTTTTTGGTACATTTTCAATCTTGAGTGGTGCTAAAGAATTGCCATCCTTCATCTTAACTTTTGTATTAATTGAAATTATCATACTCGTTTCTTTAACTACTCTATCAAGTTCCATTTGAATTTCTCTAGGGGTTTTCCCCTCAAGTTGACCTACTATAGCATTCGGGTCAACATCTGGTCCTTTGTCTTTGCTTTTGTGCCATTTAAAAGAAAATGCTGCAACTAATGAAACTATAACAACTGGCAATACAAATTTAAATGAGAAACTCACAATTTTATCTACAATTGTTTTAGGATTGTTTTTGCTTTTAGGCTGAGTTACTTCTTTTTTGTTTTTCAAAACAATCAACTCCAACTATTTAAAATAGTACGATTTTTATATCACAATAACCTATCACTTTTTAAACTTAACGCAAATTTAAAATTATCATACCACAATCACAAGATTATTTTAATGTAATTTGCTTATCACCGTTTACGGTTATTATACCACACATTAATTAAAACTAAAGCATAAATATTATATGCAATAATCAGGTACTAAAAAGCTTATGCTAAATGAAACCCAATGCAACAATGCACTGGATTTCATTTTAATCAAACTATTGTTAAAGAGAATTTATTAGGATGCATCAAGTGCTAATGTGTAAGAAACGCTAAACTGATAGCCGCTTGTTGCAGTGCTTGAACTTGGCTGTGCCGTAGCCGTAATTGCAAACGACTTAAACGCACCATCTAAAGTTGTGGCTTTAGGAATTTGGCTAAGTGTTTGACTTCCAGAGTCAAGGTCTAACAAGTTTTTATTTTCAAGCTTAACTACTAGGTCTTTAGGATTTGCAAGTGTATCTACAAGTTTCCATCCGCCAGCCTTATCATTTACACTAACTGCTGTGATATTTACAGGATAACCGGAATAATTCCTAAATCCATACGCTGTAGAACTAGGAACTGCAACCGCACCATCGCCAACAACTGCAAGGGATACATACATAGGCACTTCAACTGTTAACTGATATGTAAGGATGGTGTCTTGATAGTCAACAATATAAAAATCTGTTCCTATAGTTAATTTTCCTTCAGATGTGGCATCAAAATTACCGCCTGTACCATCAACTACAGATTTAAAGCCTTCACCTGGGGTAAACGAATCGCCGTGCAACGCATCTGCTGCATATGTTCCAATAATAAAAGTTGGCATTAAAATCATTGCTATTAAGAATACGCTAATTTTCTTTTTCATAAAATCATCACCTTAATGTTATTCTTCAACAACTAATATAATTTTTACAATTACCAAACCTTTTGCTTCTCCTGTGTTTTTATCAACTGCAAAAAACTCGGCTATTGCATTATACTTGTCTGGTTTTAACTTTTTGTCTATTACTATTAAATCTACCTGTTCTCCGGATTTTATAACTTCAGAGCTAAATAAAACAACATTAGATTTTTCTTCTTTTATTTTGACTTTCATATTATATTTGTTAGACTTATCATTTTTTATATACGCAAGGGTTTTCCCGTCTTTATCAACATACATCTTAGAATTAATAGACACCGCAAAAAACTGCGTATTAATTTTATTTTGTTCATTTTCATTCACTCCTCCATATTTAGCATTTTTGTCAACATTTTTTTGCTTTGAATGTAATATAAAAATTAACACAAGGCATAAAACCAATAAAAAAGCAATTATAAACACTTTGAGAATAATACAACATTTAGTAGAATTATCTCTTTTTTTGTTTCGCTCATATTTATTTACAGCCAATATTAAACGCTCCATTTCAAAACTATAAATATCGACAATGCCACTCTTTATTTTATTTACCAATTAAAGCGCTAAAAGTCAAATGTTTTTCATAATTTTTCAACAAAATTCATTGTGAAATTTATGCATATTCATCATTCGCTTTTTGTTTAGTTAAATTTCTTATCTGTAAATTTAGTTATACAAATAGTTTAATTTGCACAATCATTTTTCTTTAGTTTTAATTTTTGTGGTTAAAAATAGTGTTTTATTCTATTCTGGAATCATTTTTATTGTATCATAATTGCAAATAATTTTGATATAATCCGTCCATCGACTGCTAGGTAGGACACAAGTTGAATATAGCAAAAAATAAAACAAGGCTAACCTAAATGGTAACAGCCTTGTTTTTATTCTAAGATTTAATAAAACTAAATCAAATTTTCAATATATTTCCTTGATTCAATTAATTGCTCATCATTTAAAAAGCTATCTCTATAAAGTTCGATTATGTAATCACCTTTATAACCTTTATCATCAAGTATTTTAATAAACTTTGCAAAATCAAAATCACCCTGACCTGGTGGCAAACAGTCATTCTCACCGTTATGGTCACTAATATGCACTTGCACAATTCTATCATTTAAAGCGTCAACAAATTCATTTGGAGTATATCCCGAGCGAATTGCTTGCTTAATATCAAGCACCATTTTAAAATTATTTCCTATTGCATTTTTCATATCAACCATACACTTCGGAGACTGCCCCATAGTGCCAACAACATTTTCGTGAGCCACAGTTATGCCCTGCTTTAGCCCCTCTTCGATTAATGTGCCAAATCTTTCATAATATTCGTTGGATTTTATAACCCCCGGCGCTCTACTACCGTGAATTACTACAATCTTTGCTCCCAAAATGTTTGCCGCTTCAAAATAATACTTATACATTTCAACTGTGTCATAAAACCTACGCATATAGGTGCTAAACAACATATACGACTCTGCAAATGATGCCATAGGATGAACCGAATTCATACTTATTCCATACTGTGTTTGAATTTGATTTAGCTTTTTTAAAAAACCTATATCAAGCTCAGATGTTGAGTTGAAAAAAACCTCAGTTGAAGCAAATCCTAACTTGCCAACTTTTGCTAAAGCTTTTTCTGTTTGCATAGGATAAAAACAAGCTGTCGATAGTCCGGGTTTCATAAAAATCTCCTTTTGGAATAATTTTTGCATTGATACTATTAGGGTATTTACGATATCATTAAATTACAATGATTATTTGGAGTTGATGAATTTGGATAAACTTTTTGCAGAAGTTGAGAGTAGTATTTTAAAAATGAACAAATTTTCAAAATTTATATTTAAGCATTTTATGATAATCTGTTTCTTATCACTTTCGCTTGCATTTATACTAAATTTTCTTTCTACAAAATACTGGGACTGCTATGATTTTTTTGTAAGTTCAAGTGAAAATATGCTAAAAATATTTCAGCTATCTGTCGGAGCAATCATAATATCCGTTTTAATTGATATAGTTATAAAAACCAAAGATACATAATAATATTATAACACAAGTTGTATTAAAAACAATAAAAAGACTAACAAATAAAGTTGGTCTTTTTTAAATTAACACTAGACTGTTTTGCTCTTATGTTTTGCAAGTCGCATAATTCACACAGGTGGAAAATTGTGTAGAAATTTGTTACAATACTAAGTTATTAGCAATATTGTGCTAGGCATTTGCTTATTATAAATTAAAAGAGGTTGTATATGCTTAATAACATTTCTAAGATAAAAACGAATATTACAAAAGCTTCAATAATAAAAACTATTTTACTATTATTGTTTTTGTATGTGTTTATAATGGGAGTTTTGATTTTTATAAAGCCTAAAAAAATCTCTAATGAATATATAAAATCTTCTTCAACTTCTAGTTATTACTCTGACGACATAGGCCCTGACAGAGGCATTTTAATTGACGACCCTTTAGAATCTGGTATGGCTAGATTAAAAATAATTGATAACGCAAAAGAAACACTAGACATTGCATATTTCTCTATTGATTCTGGAGAATCACCAAATCTTTTTTTCGGGGCATTGATTGATGCCGCCGACAGAGGTGTTAAGGTCAATTTGTTGCTTGATGGGTTGTTTCACGGGCTTAAAGGAGAGTTCAAACCTATTATTTACGCCTTTATAAATCATCCTAATATGACTTTAAAATTCTACGAACCTTTTAACCCTCTTATGCCGTGGACACTTAACAACAGGATGCACGATAAATACATAATAGCGGATAATAATATTGCAATTATAGGTGGTAGAAACATTGGCGACAAATATTTTGCACCAGAGTGGCACACAAAAAGCATTACAAACGACAGGGATATCATAATTTTTAATTCTAAACCAGATGATTTATCAAGCGTTATTTTTCAAATGACCGATTATTTTAACAACATTTGGGAGCACAAGTTTTCTAA
Source organism: Clostridiales bacterium (assembly GCA_012519975.1). GTDB lineage: Bacteria > Bacillota > Clostridia > Oscillospirales > Acutalibacteraceae > RZYX01. The sequence goes on along the minus strand of JAAYPE010000066.1, from coordinate 9,897 downwards.
AACAGTGGATTACAAATTGTCTAAAACAAAACAACAAAGAGCCACTAAAAAAACACAAGAGCTAAAAGAAAAATCTATGAATTTAAAACAAGCAAACAAGAATTTATTTGAAAAGCCCATAGATTTGATGGAGATTTCTTTTCCTACTAATAAAGTGTCGTTTATTTGTAACCCTATTGAGCGATTTTCTAAAGAGCCTTGGTGCTGGTATGAGATAACCCAGCTTATGATGTCGGCAAAAAACTCAATTTTTGTTCAAAGTCCTTATGTAGTGCCTAACAGGCAAATGACAAAGGGATTTATAAACCCGAGCGATTTTGAAGGTATTGATGTTGCCATTTTAACCAATTCTATTGCTAGTTCTCCAAATTTTCCTGCTTACTCTGGGTATCTAAATCACAAAAAAGCTATAATAAAAAGCGGTGTAAATGTGTTTGAGTTTCAGTCACAGGATTCTTTGCACACTAAATCATTTATAATTGACGACAATCTTTTAGCCATTGGCTCTTTTAACTCAGATCCGAGAAGCACATATTTGAGTACCGAGTCTATGATTGTTGTTCACAGTAGTGAAGCCGTTAAAAAGATTGAAGAAGGCATTATGGATTATATCGACCAAAGTTTGCTCGTATCTAAGGACTACACATATTTAGAAAACTCTAGTGTTGACGCTATACCTGCAAGCTTTACAAAAAGATTTACAATTAAACTTTTATCCTTCATTGCTATTTTTTTTGAATATATGCTATAACAAAAAGACAGGTGCTATATCAAGCTTACCTGTCTTTTTTAGCCTTTATTGCTAGTGACTTTTAATTTGTTTGAGCGCTGATTTTTCTAAACGGGACACCTGTGCTTGCGAGATGTTAATTTCTTGTGCCACTTCCATTTGTGTTTTTCCCTGCATAAATCTCATAGATAGAATTTTTTTCTCCCGTGGGTTTAGATTTTTTATTGATTGCTTTAACAATATTTCATCTATCCAATCATCATCATTTATGCTATCTCCAACTTGATCCATAACATAAATTGTATCTCCGCCATCTGAATAAACAGGTTCATACAACGAAACCGGCTCAACTATTGCCTCAAGCGCTATTACAACATCCTCTTTTGGAACACCCAATTCTTGCGCTATTTCTTCAATTGTTGGGTCTCTTTGGAGTTCGTTTATCAGCCTTTCTTTTGCTTGCATTGCGTGATACGCCATATCTCTAAGCGACCTACTAACTCTTACAGAGTTATTATCTCTCAAATATCTTCTTATTTCTCCAATAATCATCGGCACCGCATAGGTCGAAAAACGCACATTTTGTGATATATCAAAATTATCTATTGATTTTATCAACCCTATACAACCAACCTGAAACAAATCATCCAGATTTTCTCCCCTATTTGTAAACCGCTGAATAACACTTAATACCAACCTTAGGTTTCCGCTAATTAGCTCGTCCCTTGCCTTTTTATCACCTAGCTTTACTCGTTTTAACAGCTCCATTTTTTCGCTTTCTTTTAGCACTTTTAGTTCTGCTGTGTTTACTCCGCAAATCTCTACCTTGTTATACTGCATACGCTCACCTCATTGATTGCTATCAATAAAATTATTGCCATTATGAGCGTATTTAATTCTGTTTTTGCTTAAATTAAAAGCAAAATATCTTTTTTAAAAATGTATAAAGCATATTTTAATAAAAGTCATCCTAATTGAAAGCTTTTTAAAAAAGTTTTACAGTTAAGATGACTATATTTTTTGTTAATTTTTATATAAATGTTCTAATCCTATAATTTACACCGACATCTTGTGCTATTTTTCTGCACTGCTCTATTTCTTCTTTATCTATGCAATCAACTACAGATAAAATAACCGTTGGAACATATTCTTTACAATCTTTTGCAAAATCAAGCATAGCCTGAAAGGATTTTTCGCCAAAACTTGGGCGACATCTTTGCTCATATGTTTTTGCATCTGGTGCATTTAAGCTTATAGAAACAATGTCAATAGCGCCTTTTAATAAATGTGCAGTAGGTTTATTGTGAATTAAATCTGACAAACCATTAGTGTTAAGTCTGATTGTTTTACCCGTTTTTTCTTTAATATACTTTGCAATTTCTACCACATCGTCAATTCTTTCAAGGGGTTCACCAAAACCACAAAAAACAATCTCATTGTATTTTGACATATCAAAATTCTCAAAATCTTTTTTTATTTCTTCGATAGTTGGCTCACGCTCAAGCCAAAGATGATTCCCCTCGCCAACTCCATCCTCTTCATTTCTAACACAAAACTCACACGCACAGGGGCATTTGTTTGTAAGGTTAACATAAAGATTATCATAAGCTTCATAAAAAATAGTCATAAAATCGCACTCCCTAAAACCTAAATTGTATATCATTGTTTTATAGGTATTATAATACAAATGGTCACAGAATTCAATTAAACCTCTGCCAAAAAGTTTGACAGAGGTTTAAAGTTTTATTCATTCTTTTCATGCAGTTTTCATACGCAATTTTAATCTATCACTAATCATAGCTATAAATTCGCTGTTTGTTGGTTTTCCTCTTGTGTTTTGAATTGTGTATCCAAAATAAGAGCTCAAAACATCAACATCTCCCCTGTCCCACGCAACTTCAATAGCGTGTCTAATTGCTCTCTCTACCCTTGACGGTGTTGTTGAAAAAGTTTTTGCAACACTAGGATAAAGCAATTTAGTTACTGAGTTCATCATTTCATCGTCATTTATTGAAAGTATTATAGCCTCTCTCAAATACTGGTATCCTTTTATATGTGCTGGGACTCCAATTTGATGCATTATTTCTGATACTATAACATCTAAATCATCATCTGTGCAGGGCTGTGTGCTTTTCATTATGTTATCATGACCGGCACGATTCCAACCGGTCATTTGAGAAATTCTTTCCGCAAGAACATTTACATCAAAAGGTTTTATAAAGTAGTAATCCGCACCAGCTAATAATATTTCTTGTTCAAACTTTGAATTATCCACACCCGACATTACCATAACTAATGGTCTTTTTGATAGATTTTGATTTTTAAGCGATTTTAAAACTCCTAGTGCGTCAACTCTTGGCATAAAAGCATCCATTAATAAAACATCTGGAGAAATAGAATTAATTCTTGATAATATTTCTGCTCCATCTTTTGGAACTACAATCACTTCGTGACCAGAGTTTTTAAGAATATTTGTACAAGTTTGACAGTAGTCTGTACCTTCCTCTGCAAGCATAATTCTGAGTTTCTTATCCATATCTTGTTGCCTCCAATTCAAATTTCTACCATATATTACCATAAGATGAACTAAATGGCAATACCTTTTTACAATAAAATGGAATAATATGGTAAAAACTTTTTATAGCTTGCAGTTTATTACATATATCTCATTTATGAGGCTTGTTTTGTAATAATATCCTTTAGATAATCTCCGGTACTTATCATATTTTCTGCAAATATGGCATATCCTTGTAATGGGTTGTTAACAAAAACGTGAGTAACCGCTCCAACCAACATTCCGTTTTGAATTATTGGACTACCACTCATACCTTGGACTATACCGCCAGTTTTTTCAATAAGCCTTTCATCTGTTATTTCTATTGTCATATTTTTTTCTGATGAGTCACCATTTTGATATATTTTATTAATTTTTATATCATAATACTCTGGCTTATCTCCTTCAACTGTTGCTATTATTTTTGCAGGGCCTTGCTGAATTTCGTACTGCATTGCAACTGGAATTTCTTTTGTTGAGTTACTGATTGAATTTATTTTTCCATAAACACCTGTTGAACCGTTGAGCAACAAGGTACCAAGAACTTTGTTTTCAAACACTCCGCATAATTCTCCTGTAGTGCCGTTTGCACCTTTGTATGCTCCATTAACACTTGCAGAAACTATATCCCCAGAGAGAAGTGGCATAATCTCACCGGTATCAATATCGCACACTGCGTGTCCGAGTCCTGCAAATATCATATTTTCACGGTCAATATAGGTTATTGTTCCAACACCTGCAGAGCTATCTCGTACCCATAAGCCAGCTTTGTATTTTCCATCAACATTTGACAGCGCAGGTTTAAAATCAAACACCATTGTTTTTCCATTTCGTTTTACTAAAAATTCCAAAGTTTTTCCATCACTATATTGAACCGCTTGAGAAAGCTCTAAATTTGAGCTTATTTTTTTTCCGTCAATTGCTTTTATTATATCTCCTTGTTGAAGTCCTGCGTTTTTCGCCGGATTTATTGTTGAAGTTTTTGTTGTTACCTCGTCTGTTCCAACAATCACCACACCATCAGTATAAAGTCTTATTCCAAACAAATTACCACTGGGTATTACATAACGCCGTTGCGTTACAACTATCTTAGATGATTTGACAGGTATTGCCTTTAAAAGTGATACCTCCAGCTCATATTCATTATTAGAATTTGCTGTTGATACTGTTTTTGTAACTTGAAGTTTTGAAATTTCAAAGGTATAAAGATTGCTAATTTTAAGCTCTTGAGTTTGGCTAATAAACACCTCATCTGGTATTACTTTATCAGCATAAATAATCGCCGCAAAAATCATAAAGCATAAAATAGATGCAGATATACTAAGAAATTTTAATAATTTTTGCATCTCTCACCTCCGACACGGCACATCAAAAATTTTACTTATAACACTACTTTTTTAGTAATTACAAAATATTATTTATATCTATTTTTAGAGTAATATAATAATAAAGTGTTATTACTCATTCTTAATTTGCCTTAAAATCAACAATTTATTTACGGTAATTAGATGTTTTTACGGCTGATATTTACAAGTATTTTGCTACTAATATTTTTTGCCATTTTTTACTATTTATACATTTAATAAATAAAATGTGATGTTGCGTTTTAATTTCACAACATCACATTTTTTATTTTAGATTATTTAGTATTTCTTCTACTGTTTCTTCCACATTATTGTTAGCAGTTTTTATTGTTATGTCTGCATATTTCTCATAAAAAGGTTTGCGTGCTTTAAAAATATCACAGGGTGTTTCACCTTTTTCGCAGGCAATTCCCCTAGTTTCTATATCATTTAGCCTTTTTTCTAAGATATCACAATCAACATAGAGATAAAAAACTTTACCGATACTTTTTAAATGGGTCATCGCTTTTGGCACAAGAACAGCACTACCACCTGTTGCAACAACTGTGTTTTTACAGTCAAGTGATAAAATCGCCCTTTGCTCTGCATCTAAAAAAGCCTTTAGACCTTTTTGGTCAATGATATCTTGCAACAGCTTGCCCTCATTGTTTTGTATGAGCAAATCCGTGTCAACAAAACTCATACCCAAAGTCTTTGCAAGAACAACGCCCACGGTGCTTTTCCCCGATGCTGGCATACCTATTAATATTACATTGTTACTCATATTGAAATCTCGTGCGCAAGGCGATAGGCATCTAAATCTATATTTTTTGTCATCGCTAACGCTTCTTCTATTTTATAATTTACTAGATTGCCATCTTTGCACGCAATTACACGGCTTTCCCTAGTATCTCTAATAAGTCGTGTTGCATAGTTGCCCATTTGGCTTGCAAGCACTCTATCACGAACTGTCGGAGAGCCTCCACGCTGAACATGACCTAGAATTGTCGTTCTAGTTTCTACCCCTGTTTTCTCTTCAATCTGCTTTGCCATTTCTGTTGCATCTCCAACACCCTCTGCAACCAAAATTACAAAATGACGCTTGCCACTTTCTATTGTTCTTCTCATTCGCTCTACAACATCAATTTCAAAATCGCACTCAAACTCAGGAATAAGAATAGATGTTGCACCAACTGCAATACCTGAATACAAGGCGAGATACCCTGCAGAACGACCCATAACCTCTATAACACTACATCTGCTATGCGACTCTGTTGTATCTCTAACACGGTCAATCATTTGCATTATTGTGTTCATCGCTGTGTCAAATCCAATTGTGTCATCGCTACACGCAATGTCGTTATCTATTGTTCCTGGGATACACATACAAGTAATGCCCTTAGATGTAAGGTCCTTTGCCCCTCTAAAAGAGCCATCACCACCAATTACCACGATACCATCAAGACCTAATCTGCGACACATATCAGCGGCCTTTTGCTGGCCGGAATCCATTTTAAATTCTTGGCTACGGGCACTTTTGAGAATAGTTCCACCACTTTGAATTATATTGGAAACACTCCTCAAATTCATCTCATATACATCGCCATTCATTAAACCCTCAAAGCCATTTCTTATACCATATACGGTCATATCATTTTCAACAGCCGTGCGAACAACCGCTCTTATAGCGGCATTCATACCTGGAGCGTCTCCACCACTTGTTAAAACACCAATTGTTTTCATAAAATATCCTCCTATTTATAGGGATAGTATAAGTATCTCACCATATTATATTAATGTCAATACAACAAAAAGATGTCAAGCCTATTGTATTACTACATTTTCTGCACCCAAAATTTTTTCAAGCTTTTTTGTCAAATCATCATTTAGTAGTATAAAATTGGATGTGTTTGCTTTTTCATAACTTTTGGTATCAGTATAATAATAATACAAGGGCATATCTCCTTTGTAAGGTTTTATTACTTTTTCTACCATTTGTTTTTCCTCGCAGCTACTATTTGCCATTCGCAAAAACAGGCCTTTTTTCTTTTTACGATGTTTTTGATTTTCGCTATTATTTTTTGCTTGTAGTTTTTGTTCGTCTTTTATGGATTGCACTTCTTCCATTGTTGGGCAATCAAAAAAATGCTCTGCTACAATTTGTGGTGCTTGGTCTTCCCTAAGGCTTAGTCTGCCCCTTAAAAGAACTATATTTCCCTCATTTAAAAAATGTACATTTTCAGTGTATACTCTTGGAAAAACCAAAACATTTATAGAACCATAAATATCCTCAACTGTTAAGTAAGCCATTGTTTCATTAGACTTTGTTATTTTTTTGCGAACGCTCGAAATTATACAAAGCAATTTTACAACACTATTGTCTTTGTAAATAGTTTGTACTTCTTCCCCTGCTTTTAAAAGCTGTGATGTCTTTGCACTTTTTATAATTTCAGAAATCTCATTATGCTCTTGCATTGGATGACCCGAAATATAGACTCCCGTTATTTCTTTTTCAAATTGCAACAGGTCGAGTCTTGGCATTTCGTCTACATTTGGAGGTGTTGGTTCGTGATAGCTTTGAAAGTCTGAATTTACATCAAAAAAGCCAATTTGCCCATCTATATTTTTGCGTTTTTCATTTTCAAGAGTTTGCAAAACCTCTGGCAACATTAGTAGCATTTGCCTTCTGTTTGCTAAAAGTACGTCTAGCGCACCGCATTTTATCAAACTTTCTATTGCCCTTTTATTAAAATCTTTGCCATAAATTCTTTTGCAAAAAGAGTAAAAAGACTTGTATTCTCCATTTAGTTTACGCTCATTTATGATAGTGGTGATTAAATTTCTACCTAAGTTTTTTACTGCAAGCAAACCAAATCTTATTGACTTTTCGTCAACTGTAAATTCGTGCTCACTGTTATTAACACTTGGGGCTAAAACCTCTATACCCAACCTTTCGCACTCTTGAATATATTCTGACACCTTATCCGAGCTATCTAAAACGCTGGTTAAAAGAGCCGCCATATATTCACAAGTATAGTGGCACTTGAGCCACGCAGTTTGGTAAGCTACCATTGCATAAGCGGCTGCGTGAGATTTGTTAAAAGCGTATGATGCAAACGATGACATATCATCAAAAATCTCATTTGCGACCTTTTCGCTAACTCCTCTATTTACTGCTCCATCACACTCTACCGTGCCATCATCATTAACACTTCCGTATATGAAGCTCTTTCGCTCTTGTTCCATTACCGTATGATTTTTTTTAGACATTGCGCGGCGAACTATATCCGCTCTGCCATATGAGTACCCTGCAAGCTCGCGAAATATTTGCATTACCTGCTCTTGATATACCATACAGCCATATGTGACATCTAGTATATTTTTTAGCTGTGGCGTTTTATATGTTACTTTGCTTGGGTTGTGCCTGTTTCTAATGTATGTTGGAATTGAATCCATAGGCCCTGGTCTATAAAGTGAAATAACCGCTATTAAATCCTCGACACTATCCGGCTTTAGTCCTGACAAAACCCGTTTCATTCCAGCTGATTCGAACTGAAATATCCCTGCTGTTTCACCTGTTGACACCATTTCAAAAGTTGCTTTATCTTGAATGTCTATATCCTCTACTTTAAAGTACGGATTTTGCTGTTTTATCATTTTTTCTGCATTTGAAATTACCGTAAGAGTCCTAAGCCCTAAAAAATCCATTTTGAGAAGTCCTAGCTCTTCTAGTGTCGTCATTGTAAACTGGGTCACAATCGAATCGTCGTTTCGTGCTAGCGGAACATATGTTGCAACTGGGTCCCTTGTGATTACAACGCCCGCTGCGTGCGTCGAAGAGTGCCGAGGCATTCCCTCAACTTTTATAGCTGTATCAATTAGCTCTTTTATTTCGTCACTATTTTCATAAAGCGCTCTAAGCTCTGATGACTTTTTAAGCGAAGATTCAATTGTTATATTAAGCTCTCTTGGAATTTTTTTTGCAACCTCATCAACTGTTCTATAAGCAAGCCCTAATGCTCTGCCCACATCTCTGATTGCAGCCCTAGCCGCCATTGTTCCAAAAGTTATAATTTGCGCTACATGGTCACTTCCATATTTATTTACAACATACTCAATAACCTCTGGCCTGCGTTCATAGCAAAAATCTATATCAAAATCAGGCATACTCACTCTTTCAGGGTTTAAAAATCGTTCAAAAAGCAAGTTATACTTCATAGGGTCAACGCCCGTTATCCCTGTGCAATATGCGACTATACTGCCCGCTCCAGACCCTCTACCAGGTCCTACTGGAATGTCTTTTGATTTTGCATAACTAATAAAATCTTGAACAATTAAAAAATAATCTGTGTAACCCATTGAGTTTATAACATCAAGCTCATAATTTAGCCTGTCCATATACTCTTTTGGCGGATTTTCGCCATAATTTTCTCTCATTCCTTCAAGGCACATATTTCTTAGGTACTCAGTATGTTCGATATTATCTGGAATATTAAAATGTGGTAGCTTTGTTTTTCCAAATTCAAACTCAACATTGCACCTATCTGCAATAATTTGTGTGTTATCAACCGCTTGAGGAACAGCAGAAAACAACTCTCGCATTTCTTTTTCTGATTTTAGATAAAACTCATCTGACTCAAAATCCAGACCTGTTTTTTCATAAATCGTGTGGTTAGTTTGAATGCATATTAAAACTTTTTGTATTTTTGAATCTTGCTTTTCGATATAGTGAGTATCATTTGTTGCAACGAGTGGTATTCCAGTTTCTTGCGAGAGTTTAATTAGCATTGGATTGATTTGCAATTGCTCTTTTAAACCGTGATTTTGTATTTCTAAAAAATAATTATTTCTACCAAAAACACTATCATACCAAAGGGCTATCTCTTTTGCACCATCATAGTCGCCACGCATTAGTGCTTGTGGCACTTCCCCCGCAAGACAAGCCGATAGTGCTATTATTCCTTCGTGATATTTTTCTAAAAGCTCGTGGTCTACCCGTGGTTTTATATAAAAACCTTTGGTCCACGACTCTGACACAATTTTTATCAGATTTTGATAACCCGTTTGATTTTCGCAAAGCAGTATTAAGTGATTTCTTTCTTTATCAAGTGAATGAACCTTATCAGTCATAGAGCGTGCCGCTACATAAACTTCACAGCCAATTATTGGCTTTACGCCTCTTTTTTTTGCAGCTTTATAAAAGTCAATTACACCATACATTGAGCCATGGTCTGTGATTGCTACCGCTGTTTGATTTTGTTCTTTGACAG
>JAAYPE010000065.1 GCA_012519975.1 Clostridiales bacterium | reverse complement strand
ATTTCGAGTGCGCCCCGTTATGACCACTTCGATACCTCTCCAATTTTTGTAGTAATTTGAATTTTAATAACTATATTTGAATTAATCTTTAAGTTAAAGTGCCTTTATATATTAGCAAAGTGTAAAAAAAATGTCAACACAATTACATATCTTTATTTTATGTACAAGGCGAGATAAACTCTTAATAACACATTTTAGTTAGTTTGATTTTTGGAGTGCCAAATGATATAATATATAGTGTTTTTTAGATTAGACAACATATATTAAGGAGTTTTCAATGCAAATAAAAGACGATTGTTTAAACGCAAAAATTGAAATAACAGAGGCTTATACTCAGGACGAAAAACTAACACTTAGCGCATATTTAGTTTGTGACTATAGCCCTCTTGTGCGCTCACCAAGGCTTACGATTTCTTTTGAAAGCGGTGGGAAAACTCGTATTTTACCATTTTTTATAACGGCATATTTTCCACACGAGGATTTGAAAAAATGCACCATAATGGCAAGCTATGTTTTTGATATAGAAAATTTATTTTTAGAATACACTCAAGGCGAAATAATTAATATGCACTTTGACCTTGAGTACGGTGATAGTTATGTTCAAGGTGTTAAATTAAGTTATAGTGCAGACACACAACTTGGCGACGGTGTTTATAAGATTTGGGAATGTGATGAAAACACCTGTATAAAGCTTCAAAAAAAATTAGAATTTTTTGAATTTGAAAAGCCGGACACATTTTTAAATTATATCGAGAGATTTTTCTTTGTATTATATAATGGTATATTGCGTGTGTTTGGTTACTTGTGTATTCCTTTTTTCTTTATTGATGCAATTATGGCAAGGATGGAGCTTACTAGGTGTGAAAAAAGAATAGCAAATCATAGTGGTTTGCGTTTTTATGCAGACCATGTTCGGTTAAGATTTATAGCAGTGACAAAACAGGGTATAGGTAGAGGTAGGTTTAAAAACAATCTGCTAAATTTTGCACTAAAGTGGTATTCAAAAAGTGAGGTAAAATCAAGTCGGGTGACCTTTCTTTCAAACAGAAGAGATGATTTGTCAGGAAACTTTGAATACATATATGATATTTTAAAAAATGACGAAACTTTAGACATTCAAATGCTATTAGATACAGAGCCGGCGCACAGAATGAGCAATAAAAATATTATTAAATTTGCAAAGCTTTATTCTACTTCATCGGTAGTTATTATTGATGATTTTTATGAGCTTACAAGTTTTGCACAAAAAAAACAGGGCGTAAAACTGATTCAAGTTTGGCACGCCTGCGGTGCATTTAAAACTTTCGGATTTTCAAGGTTAGGCAAACCGGGAGGGCCACGCCAAACCTCTTTGCACCATAGGGACTATGATTACGCCGTGGTAAGCTCTGAGAATATTCGCAGATTTTATGCAGAAGGGTTTGGAATACCGCTTGATAATGTTGTAGCAACTGGAGTTCCAAGAACTGATATATTTTTTGATGATAAATATAAAGAGGAAAAACGCAAGGAGTTTTTTGAAAAATATCCAAAGCTTAAAGATAAAAAAATAATGCTCTTTGCCCCAACATTTAGAGGCAATGGTAAGCTAACTGGCTCATATCCTGTAAAAAGATTTGATTTAAAAACCGTCTATGAGAAAACAAACGGTGAGTATGCAATTATTGTCAAGCTTCATCCGTTTATTAAGGACAGTTTTACAATACCAAAGCAGTACAAAGATTATATACTAGATTTTTCGCTGCACTCAGAGTTAAATGATTTGCTGTTTGTAACAGATTTGCTAGTTAGCGATTATTCATCGGCAATATTTGAGGCTTCGCTACTTAATATTCCTATGTTGTTTTACGCATTTGATCTAAATGAGTATATTTCTAGCCGTGACTTTTATTGTGAGTATAAATCATTTTTACCAGGTAAAATAACTTATGATTTACAAGGGCTTTTACAAGCTGTTAATGACAAGGATTTTGAGGTGGAAAAGATAAATGCGTTTAGAGATAAGTTTTTTGATGAGCAGGATGGAGGGTCATCAAAAAGGGTTGCAAATTTGGTGAATAGAATTATAAAAGATGATGAGTAAATAACAAAAATCCGGTTCAATTTTACTGAACCGGATTTTTGTTAAACCAAACACGGAGGTAAGGCGTTCTCCGTGCTTAAAGGAGAAAAATTTGCTTTTTAAAGGAGGCGGATGTGAAGCGGGAGAAGCTTCACATCCAATGTCTATGTATGAGAAAGCAATTAGAAGATATCAATTTCAGCTATGAACAGGAGGGGCATATAGAGGTACCAATTTATAAATAAACAAGAAAAACACTTAGAAGCCCCTCCCGTTCACCTCGTTTTATAAAGGAAAATCCTTATGTTATATTTAATATACCATACAATATTAAATTTGTCAACACTTTCAATAAAAGTATTCAACATATCAATAATAAAATATATAAAATACACAACAAATATGCTTATTTTTAAATAAAAAAACAAAAAAGTGGCTGAAATAACAACCATTTATCACAATAATGCAAAATTCTATTGTATACGGCATTTAATATTATTTTTGCAAACTACCATCTATCAATTTCACCGCGTTGCAAAGCGCCAACAATCTTTTTTCGTAAAGCGGGGTAATCTTTTTCAAGGTTGTTTAAAAGAATTTTTACATCTTCTCTTTGAGTTTTTTTATCAACAGGGCAAAGACTTTTAACCACGGGTAAATTGTTTTTGTTAATTGCTCTTTTAACATCTTTTTCACTAGCAAAAATCATTGGTCTAATCATATATAAATCTTTTCGAGAAAGATAAGAAACAGGGGAAAAACAGCCAATTTGACCTAAGTGTAGCAAGTTCATCATAAATGTTTCGGCGGCGTCATCCATATGATGCCCAAGGGCAATTTTATTACAGCCACTTTCTTTGGCAATATCGTGTAATGCACCGCGTCTCATTCTTGCACACAGGCTACAAGGGTTTTTTTCTTCACGAGTTTGAAAAATAATTTTTGCAAGCTCTGTTCTCTTTATTATATAAGGTATACAAAGTTCTTCGCAAAGTCTGGAAATTTCAGAGTAATCACCGTGAGTATCATTAAAACAAGGGTCAAGGGTAACAGCTATTAGTTCAAACTTTTTTGGATAAAATCTACGCAACTGAGCAAGACCAACAAGCATAGCTACGCTATCTTTGCCACCAGAAACTCCAATAGCAACCTTATCACCATCATCTATCATATTATATTTCTCCATTGCACATCTCATATAGCTCATAAGTTGTTGCATAAAATAACCTCATTTTATAAAAATCTTTATTATTCTACTACTAAAACTTGAAACTGTAAATAAAAATTATATTTTTCATCAATGAGATAATCATATGAAAACAAGAGTAAACGGGAGAAAACAAGAGCAATGAAAATGTAAATTAAAAATTTGAAAAATATGTGTTGACACAAGTCAAAGCTTATGATAATATAGTTTCTGCATTCGTTTAACATATTTAAATTGGAGGTAAGGTTATGTCAACTTATATGCCTAAGGCTGGCGATATTACTCGTAGCTGGTATGTGCTTGACGCATCAGGGAGAACACTTGGTAGCGTAGCTACTGAGGCTGCAACTCTTCTTAGAGGTAAGCACAAGCCAACTTTTGCACCTCACGCTGATTGTGGTGACCATGTTATTATAATCAATGCTGAAAAGGTCGTTTTGACTGGCAAAAAGCTCGAGCAAAAGAAGTATTATCATCATACTGGATATATCGGTAATCTTAAAGAGGTAAACTACAGCACTCTTATGAAAACAAAACCTGAGTTTGTTGTTACCAAAGCTGTAAAAGGAATGGTTCCTGACACAGTTATTGGAAGAAAAGCACTTACAAGACTTCGTGTTTACAAGGGCGCTGAGCATTCACACGCATCTCAAGCACCAGTTGTAAGAGAATTTTAAGAGAGGAGGCAACAATAATGTACGATAGTAATCCATATTTTTACGGAACAGGTCGCAGAAAAAAATCAGTAGCAAGAGTTCGTGTTTACCCAGGAACAGGTAATATCACAATCAATGATAGAAACATTGATGATTATTTTGGGCTCGAAACACTTAAGCTTATTGTTCGTCAGCCTCTTGAACTGACAGGAACAACAGAGAAATTTGATATAGTTTGCCGTGTAAATGGCGGTGGCGTTACAGGTCAAGCTGGTGCAATCCGTCACGGACTTTCTCGTGCTTTAATTCAATCGGATGAAGAACTTCGCCCAACACTTAAAAAGGCAGGATTCCTCACTCGTGACTCAAGAATGAAAGAAAGAAAGAAATACGGTCTTAAAGGCGCTCGTCGCGCACCACAATTCTCAAAGAGATAGTTTACAAAAACAAAACCTCAGGCGTTTGCTTGGGGTTTTCTTTGTTTACAAAACAAAGTGTATATACTATTAATATATATGTAGAAATTTGAAGGAGATATAACCTGTAAATATGCTCTTGTTTATAGGCGAACAATTAAGGGTTAGGGTTGCACATTGATTAGCAAATAAGATGTGTTTATCAAACTTGAGAAATTAATTCACGAGCTTTGCGAATATTGGTATATATTGTAAACTGTATATGGTGGTTTAATAAAACCAAATCACAACATATTGCGTATCTTACAATTGTGTTACCTCCTGTTACAATTTTGTAACTTTTATAATTTTGCACAAAATTAGCACCTTAATAATTCGTAATAATAAATAAAAGACAATAAGTTACAAAAAAATTACAAGATTAGTTGTTCAAGTTGCACAAAAAAGTAGTTTGAAAAAATTTGACATTCAATCTGAATGACCATATAATACTACCGTCAAGGCGATAATAAGTGTGTAGCTTAGCAAATACAAATTTTGTTACACTCGTTAAAGGAGCAATTTGATGAAGATAAGCAAAGAAAGATTGACGGCATTTACAAAGTCAGCAAGAACACGAATAGTAGCAGCTATTGTTTTGACTTTAATGTGCGCAGGTACAGTTTTTGCCGCAACACTTTCAATTTACACAGTCGAGATTATTGCAGACGGTGAAAGTAAGGTAATTCAAACCTCTAAAACCGATGCAAACGAGATTGTTGCCAAGGGCGGATTTACCCTTGGAGAAAAAGATGAGCTTGATGTTTCAAACTTTAAGCCGGGAGAAAATGTAGAGAGTAATAAAATCATAGTTTTGAGGGCGCACAATATCACTATTGATGATAATGGTGAGAAAACAAATGCAGTTATAGCAGCGCTTACAGTTGGCGATGCACTTAAAAAAGCAGGAGTAGATGTTTCTAAGTTTGACAAGGTAACGCCATCGCTTAAAACAAAGGTTAAAGAGGGTATGACAATTGAAATTAAGCGTGCTTATGTTATTGAAGTTACCGCAGACGGAGAAACTAAACCTATAAACTTTGTTGAAGGTACTGTTGCAGATGCACTAGAGCTTGCAAATATTAAACTTGAGGAAAATGATGAGGTATATCCATCCCTTGACACAAAGCTCAAATCGGGAGACGAAGTAACAGTTAAAAGAGTAGTTTACCAAACAAGAGAAGCAAAAGAGACCATCAAATTTTCAACAGTTTCTAAAAGAACAGCAACATTGTATTCAGGGCAAAGACAGACTGAGCAAGCTGGCGTAAATGGTGAAAAAATGGTTACCTATACAGACAAAATTGTTGACGGCAAAACAGTAAGCTCAAAGGCCGTTTCAACGCAAGTGCTAAAAGAGCCTGTTAATTGCATTAACTTAATAGGGACTAAGGTAAAAGTTCTTTCAGCTAGAGCACCGATATCGGCAATTCCTTTGCCATCAAGATTTGCTCTTGATTCAGACGGTATTCCAACTGCGATAAAAGATACAATTACTGGTGTAGCAAAGTCGTATACTTGTAATATTTCATCGTACAAAGGCAGTGGTGGAACTGCTAGTGGCGTTAAGGCACAGTCAGGATACATTGCGGTTAACCCAAAGCAAATCCCTTATGGAACAGAGATGTACATTGTTTCATCAGACGGCAAATATGTTTATGGATATTGTATAGCTGCAGACACTGGTGGGTTTGCAAAAAAAGGAACAGCCGTGTGCGACCTTTATATGGATACTTTGAATGAGTGTCGCCAGTGGGGAAGTAGAAATGTAAATATATATATCCTCAACTGGGGCAACGGAAGAGTCGCATAATTATCATAGAAAAATAAAGTGGTGTGTTTTTTAACACGCCACTTTTTGTATTTGTACCTAGTCATATTTTGCAAGTAGGTTTTCAATATTTTTATAAAAGATTTTATCCTTATCTTGTGGCGACAAATCAATACTAGACAGGACATCAATTTCATCCTTTGGATTCCACATCGGATAGTCAGAACCGAATAAAACATAATCAGAGCCAAAAATATCAATAAGCTGGCGTATTTGATAGGGTTTAAAAGCATACATAGAACTTGATGTGTCAACATAAACACGCTTTAAAGCAAGTTCAAGAGCACCATCCTCCCATTCAGACCATCCTCCAAAATGAGCCGCTATAACATCCAGATTAGGAAATGCATCAAGAACGGTAGCAAGCTTTGCAGGTTTTGAGTATTGAGTTCTGTGGTCACCTGTATGCATAAGGAGTGGCAGTTTGCCCTCAATCATCTCGTAAATCTTAAAAGCATTTTTGCTATCAATATCAAATCGTTGAAAATCAGGGTGTAGCTTAATTCCTTTAAGTCCCATTTTTATAGCATTGTCGACTTGGCTTTGAATATTGTTGCTATCAGGATGCAATGTTGCAAACCCGATTAGCTTGTCTTTATTATCATCGACAGTTTTAGCAATAAATTCATTGATACTGTCAACTTGATTTTTTGTAGTAGCGACAGACTGCACAACATACTTGTCAATCCCACATTCGTCTCCGCATTTAAAGAGTGTTTCTAGCGTTCCATCATACTTCATAGACATATTATAAAAGCTACCAATGCTTGATGAAGCCTTGTTTGCAATGTTGCTTGGAAAGAT
>JAAYPE010000064.1 GCA_012519975.1 Clostridiales bacterium | reverse complement strand
CCTAGCTGTTTTGTAAATGGTGTATGCCCTGAGAGTGCCAATTTTACTTGTGGCAGAGCCGGAGAAATGAAGAGGGTTTTTAAAGCTTTATAAAACAATGTCAAATAATGCTTAACTACGGTAGCGCAATTACTTTATACAACTGTCTAGGGTTTTTAAAGCCTTGCAAAACAATATAAAAAGTCGAAAAGAGCCGATGTATATACATCAGCTCTTTTTTGTGCTTTACTCTTATTTTTCTATGATATTCTCCACATCAAAACCTGCGTCTAAAATCGCCTCTTTTAAAACTGCGTCCGACACCTTTTTGTTTGCTATAACTACTACATTTTTCTCTTCCAAATTTACCTGCGCATTTTCTACACCATCAATAGATTTCAAAATGCTCTCTACCCTTGTTTTGCAGTGTCCACAGCTCATACCCTCTACACTGATTACTTTTTCCACTAAAATTCCTCCTTTTATTTTATAGCATTTCTTCTAAGCCTTAGTGAGTTTGTAACAACGCTGACTGAACTTAGTGACATTGCTGCTGCCGCTATCATTGGGTTTAAAAGTGTTCCACCAAAAATATATAAAACTCCCGCCGCAATTGGTATTCCCACTGTGTTGTAACAAAAAGCCCAAAACAAGTTTTGTTTTATTGTTTTTAAAGTGTTTTGACTAAGCTCTATAGCCTTTGGAACAAGGGTTAAATCTCCACCCATTAGCACTATATCAGCAGAATCAATTGCAACATCTGTTCCATCACTCATCGCTATTCCAACATCTGCAATTGCAAGTGCTGGTGCGTCATTTATACCATCTCCAACCATTGCAACCGTTTTACCCTGATTTTGCAATTTCTCAATAGCACCTGCTTTATCAGCTGGTAAAACATCGGATATAACATTGTCTATACCCACTTTATCGGCTATTGCCTTTGCAGTTTTTTGACTATCCCCTGTTAGCATTACAACTTGGGTGCCTATGTTTTTGAGTTGTTTTATAGCTTTTTCACTGTTTTCTTTTACACCGTCCGCAACAGCAATAATCCCTAAAAGGTTGCTGTTTTCTGCCACATACACAACCGTGTTGCCTTGCGATGAGAGCCTTTCATAGTCTTGCAAATAGTTTGAGACTTGTATTTTATTGTCACTCATAAGCGACTGATTGCCAAGCAAAACCTTTGCAGAATCTATTGTAACGCTTATCCCCTTACCCGATATTGCAACAAAATCATCACTTTGTGCTAGGGTTATTTCATTTTGCAAAGCCCTTGCTACAATTGCTTCTCCGAGCGGATGTTCGCTACCTTTTTCTGCTGAAGCTGCAAGAAACAAAAGCCTTTGCTCGTCTTTTGACACTATTTGCGATACTTCTGGCTTGCCCTTTGTTATTGTTCCTGTTTTGTCCAAAACTACAGCATCAAGCTTATGTGCAGTTTCAAGCGCCGTTCCGCTTTTAATCAAAATTCCGTGCTGTGCTCCCGCTCCCGTACCAACCATAATAGCTGTTGGTGTTGCAAGGCCTAGTGCGCAAGGGCAAGCAATTACAAGAACCGAAACAAAAATAGACAACGCAAAAGAGAAGTCTTGTCCTGCTATCATCCAGCCTGCAAAAGCTACAATTGCAATTGCAAGTACAATCGGCACAAAGTAGCCCGATATTTTATCGGCAAGCCTTGCTATTGGTGGCTTTGTTGACTGAGCATTTTCCATAAGCTCTATAATTTGTGAAAGAACCGTATCATCTTGTTGCTTTGATATTTGAATCTTGATAGCTCCATTTTTGTTAGAAGTTCCACTAAAAACTTTGTCGCCAACCTGTTTTTCAACAGGCATACTCTCTCCTGTAAGCATTGATTCATCAACGCTTGCACTACCGCTGACAACATCTCCGTCCGCCGCTATTGTCATACCAGGTTTTACAATAATTATATCCCCAATAGATAGTTCGCTTGCCAAAATTTCAAGCTCTGTGCCATTTTTTTCTACAATAGCTGTTTTGGGTGACAGCTCTATAAGGCGATAAATCGCATCGGTTGTTTTTGATTTACTTCTAGCCTCAAGGCTTTTTCCTAACAAGATAAATGTAAGTATCATCCCGGCTGATTCAAAATACAACTCGTGTACAAAAGAAAGGTCGCCCTGTGCAATTTTAGCAACTGCATATATGCTATAAACAAAAGATGTTGCAGACCCCATTGACACTAGCGTATCCATATTTGGAGCGCCGTGAAAAGCAGCTTTTGTTCCCGATACAAAAAACTCATACGAAATAATCATTATTGGCAATGAAAATAAAAGCTGAGATATAGCAAAGTTCAGTGCATTTGTTTGCGGGTCTATAAAGCTTGGTATCGGCAAATTTATCATATGCCCCATTGCTATATACATAAGAGGTACCGAAAAGCAAAGAGCTGAAATAAAGCGTGTTTTTACCTTTTGCTCTTTTGATTTCATCTTTTTATGCTCTTGCTCTCTATCAACCTGCTGTTGCTCATTTTGAGGTGTAAACCCAGCTTTTGCAATAGCAATTTTCATATCCGATATTTTTGCTTTTTCTTCATTATAAACGATTTTTGCACGATTTGTGGTAAGGTTCACAGAGATGCTCTCTACACCATCTATTTTGCCTACCGTTCTTTCAACTGCGCTTGAACAGGCAGCGCAACTCATACCATCTATGCCTATTGATATTTCTTTAGTCTTATTTTTTTTTGTGTTTTCGTCTTTATTTTGCTCGTCCCTTGGAGTAAATCCTGCCTTTTGTATTGCTGTTTTTATATCTGTAATCTCTACCTTTTCCTCATCATATAAAACCTTTGCCTTGTTGGTTGCAAGGTTTACAGAAATACTCTCTACGCCATCTATTCTTCCAACCGCTCTCTCAACTGCGCTCGAACAAGCGGCACAACTCATACCATCTACACCTATCAATATTTCTTTAGACATTTTAATTCCTCCATTCATACATCTAATATGTTTATTATAACATTATTTTTTAATATTAAAAGTCAAAATAAAAAAGCAGGCAGACTTTAACATAAATCAAGCCTGCCACTTGGCGGATTATACTTTTATTATGTTTAAAGTCTGCCATTAGTTAAAAGTTGATATTTGATAAGGCAGTAAAAATCCAGTGCATTTAGGTTATTTTTAGCCCGAAGCTCACTGACAAAGCTTGGTTTATTCTATCCATATCATCAGCAGCTAGAGTCCCCATTCTTTCCTTTAGTCTTTTTTTGTCAAGTGTTCTTACTTGTTCAAGCAAAACAATAGAATCTCGGGCAAGTCCACATTCATCAGCGTTAACCTGAATGTGTGTGGGCAGATTGGTCTTGTATTTTTGACTCGTAATTGCCGCTGCAATTACTGTAGGGCTAAATTTATTACCCACATCATTTTGAACTATTAGCACAGGTCTTACTCCGCCCTGCTCAGAACCTACTACGGGGCTTAAATCCGCATAGTAAATATCTCCCCTTTTTACTGTCATCATTATCACTCTCCGAAGTAAATTTGAATTGGTACTTATATTTTTGCCATTCAAATTTGAAAATAAACATTTCTATTATAATTTTGGGGAGCTTATTTTTTTAAGCGTTGGGAGTTACGCTATTTTCACTAACCAATCTACTATTTATTATATGTTTTTATTCTTATCGTGCTATTGCTTTTATGTTAGAAAATTCCGCTACTAGCCCTGCTTTTGGGACCTCTATTTTTTCTACAAAACCTGTTTCGTCGTTTTGAGTTACAATAAATTTGCCAAACTCTGTATTTCCTTGATAAATCCAATATTTATCCTTTTTGGTAAACTTTACACCGTCTGAGTTTACAATTGACTCGTACACCCTAGTTATTATACTTAAAAAAGATGCCTTAGGAAATTTTGATAACTCTATTTTATAATTCATACTTTTATAATTCATACAATATTCATCCGATGATTTAATAAACACAAATCCTTTTAATTCTTTTGGTGATGTTATTTCTACTGTCATATTCTCAAAATTATTTTGAATAATATGGCTAGAAATGTTAACACCGTTAAAACTAATATTTGCGTCTGCTTCATAGCTTTGGGGTATCGCTGGCGGGTTTTGCCCCCTGCCCGATCCATTTCTACATCCACACAAAAGAAAAACAAAAAGGAGCGCTAACAAAGCACTCCAAGCACGCTTCATACAAACACCTCGCTACTCAAAATTAGAAAGCAACAAAGGTAGCTCATTTATCATATCAGTCGGTGTCATTCCCCGCACTGATAATCTTCTTGCCGATTCATCACCCGCAAGGCCGTGTATAAACACTGCCGCAACTGTTGCACTGCCAATGTCCAAGCCTTGTGCAACAAATGCACCAATAATTCCGCTAAGCACATCACCGCTACCACCACGGGCCATACCTGCATTACCTGTGCGGTTTATATATGCTCCACTAAATTCTGGTGAGACAATAATTGTTCCAGAGCCTTTTAGCACCACCGTTATCCCGTATTTTTTTGAAAAAGCTTTTGCAACACCTATTCTATCTTTTTGAACCTCTTTTACTGTCGTGTTGCAAAGCCTTGCCATTTCACCGGGATGTGGCGTTAATATAATCGGTACTTTTGCTGCCTTTAATATATCTATATTATCGCAAACAGCATTTATTCCATCTGCATCTAAAATTATAGGACATTTTGCATTTTTAATTATCTGCTCGACGATATATTTAACATCATCATTTAGCCCAATTCCACAGCCTAAAACTACTACACTGGCTTTTTTTATTTCATCTAAAAGAATTGGAAGGGCAGACTTTGAAAAAGTTCCTAATTTGTTTGTATCAACAGGTACAAGAAGTGGCTCTGTAATGTGTGGAGTTATTGCATTATATGCTTTATCGGGAAAAGCAACGCTCACAAGCCCTGCCCCACTCTTTACACAGGCACTTGATGCTAAAACTGCTGCACCCGGCATTTTATAACTGCCACAAATGCTAATCACTTTGCCGTAGTCACCCTTATTTGAAACAGGGTTTCTTGGGTTAAATATTTTTTTAATTTCTTTTATATCGGCAGTAAAACAGATGTCTTCAACCGTATCAAAACATTTTTCTGGAATACCAATTTGAACAATAATAGTCTTATTGCAATTTTCGCTTG
>JAAYPE010000063.1 GCA_012519975.1 Clostridiales bacterium | reverse complement strand
CAAACAAATTTATCCCATCGTAGCGGATGGGGGTCACGGGGGAAAACCGACTGAAAGGGTCGCAGAGGGTTTCCCCGTGTCGCCTTTCTTTGATTCGTTTCTTTGGCGAGCAAAGAAATGAATAGGATTAAAAATGAGAGACTTAAAACTATTATACTCAAACCACATATATTTAATGCTAGTGTCTAAAACTATAACTGTAATGTAACTAACAATAACCTCATACACCTAATATTTATAGCCCAACAACACTTATATTACAACTCAATCTCAACAGCTAATCCATTTGATAAAGATTTCTTCACATCAATAATTCTTTGGTTACTAGAGCCACGAAACTTTAAGGATAAAGTTTTATTCTCAATCTCAAACTTGCCATCAACAAGCCAGTCAACTTCGCTTAAAAGTTCAAGCCAACCATTTTGCTCATTTGCACCGGCGTAAAGTTGTTCAAAACTCCAACCAGTATAAGCCATAACATTAAGACCTATCGAATGAACTTCTCTTGCCAAAACTGCAAGGTGCTTTGCTTGTGAAAAAGGCTCACCACCACTTAAAGTTATTCCAGAAAGTAGTGGATTTTCCTTAACGGCATTTAAAATGTTTTCAACAGTTGAGTCGTAACCATCGATAAAATTATGAGTTTGTGGGTTTTGGCAACCATTGCAGTTGTGTGGACAGCCTTGAGCAAAAACTACAAGCCGCCATCCAGGGCCATCAACAATAGATTCCCTAATAACTCCCGCAAGCCTAAGCTTTGTTTCCATTATATTTGCTCTAGCTCCTCATTGTTGCTACCGATGGAATGCTTTATTCTGTCGTTTACTTCAGCAAATTTTGCATCATTAAATCTGTCAAGTGTGCCTACAAGATAACCTGTAATTCTTCTGATTCTCTCAAATTTTACGCCTTCGCCGACCATTTTATTTTCGAGATTTTCCATATAAAACAACTCCCTTTTATTTTATTTCATCAATTGGATGAAAAACTTTATCGTTTTCTTCCAAAACATTGTCATCACAACATTGCACTTTTTCAAGAGTTAGTCCCTTGATTTTACGCAAAACTTTTTCGTCTATTCCCTCACCGTCACGCCTGCCACAACGAGGACAAACATCACCGATTATTCCGGTGTATCCACAAACAGGGTCCCTATCTATTGGGTGATTTATTGAGCCGTATCCCATATTATTTTCCTTCATACAGCGAATAACTGCCTCAAATGCTTCGAGGTTTTGGCTCGGGTCGCCGTCCATTTCAATATAAGAAATATGGCCGGCATTTGTAAGTGCGTGATAGGGTGCCTCGATTTTGATTTTTTCAAAAGCAGATATCGGATAATAAACAGGAATGTGAAAAGAATTGGTATAGTACTGCTTGTCTGTAACACCATCAATATTTCCAAACTTTTCTCTGTCAAGCTTTACAAATCGCCCCGATAGCCCTTCGGCAGGAGTAGCAAGCAAGGTGAAATTTAGGCCCGTTTTTTTACTTTCATCATCCATTCTGTTACGCATATGAGCGATTATTTCAATTCCCAGATTGCGTGCTTCTTGAGATTCACCGTGGTGAGCGCCTAAAAGCGATTTAAGCGTTTCAGCAAGCCCGATAAAACCGATGGACAGAGTTCCGTGCTTTAGAATGTCGCCCAATTCATCATCAAGACCTAAGTTTTCGGAGTCAATCCAAAGTCCTTGACCCATAAGAAACGGGTAATTTCTCACTTTTTTCTTTGCTTGAATTTCAAGTCTATCAACCATTTGGTCCATTACAAGGTCAATTTTTCTATCTAAATCTTCGAAAAACATATCAAGATTTCCGTGAGCTTTAATTGCCAATCGTGGAAGATTAATAGATGTAAAACTTAAATTTCCGCGTCCGCAAACAACCTCACGCTCGGGGTCGTGAACATTTCCGATAACTCTTGTGCGACAACCCATATAGGCTACCTGTGTGTTGTAGTCATCTTCTTTAAAATATTGCTTGTTAAAAGGTGAATCCATAAAAGAGAAATTTGGAAACAATCTTTTTGACGAAACACGGCAAGCAAGCTTAAATAAATCATAGTTTGGCTCATCGGGATTATAATTTATTCCCTCTTTTACCCTAAAAATATGAATAGGGAAGACGGGAGTTTCACCGTTTCCTAGCCCTGCTTCAGTTGCAAGTAGAACATTTTTTGTAACAAGGCGACCTTCTGGAGAAGTGTCTGTACCGTAGTTTATAGAGCTAAAAGGTATTTGAGCGCCAGCACGTGAATGCATCGTATTAAGGTTGTGCACCAAAGCTTCCATAGCTTGATATGTGGCTCTGTCGGTTTCTTTTATTGCTTTTTTAACTGCAAATTCTTGAGCCTTGCGAGCATCATTTTTTGAGAATTTATATTTATTAATTAGCAAGTCGGCTTCAAATTCTTGATAGCCATTGTCATTTGATAACACGGGTGAAACACCGTGAACTGCCTCAACTTCTAAACAAAGGTTTTTAGTAGCTTCTAAAGCGTCATCAAAATTGCAGATAAGTTCAAGTGCTTTTGAAAGATTTGAAACATAAATTTTTCTATATGTTTTTGCAACTCCGGCAGCCATTCCAAAATCAAAATTAGGAATACTTTGACCACCGTGCTGGTCATTTTGGTTTGATTGAATAGCAATACAAGCCAAAGCAGAGTAGCTTGCAATATCGTTTGGCTCACGAAGAAACCCGTGACCCGTTGAAAAACCATCTTTAAATAGTTTGACAATATCTATTTGACAGCAAGTAGTTGTAAGTGTTAAAAAATCAAGGTCGTGTATGTGAATATCGCCATCTTGATGTGCTTTTGTATGCTCAGGTTTTAAAACATACAGCTCGTTGAATTGTTTTGCACCCTCAGAGCCATATTTTAGCATAGTACCCATAGAAGTGTCGCCGTCAATGTTTGCGTTTTCACGCTTGATGTCATTTTCTTTAGCATCAACAAAGGTAAGACCTTCATAAATCTTCATAAGTCTTGTGTTCATATCACGCACTTTTGAACGCTCAGAGCGATATAAAATATAAACTTTGGCTGTTCTAGCGTGCCCATTTTCGATAAGGATTTTTTCAACTGCGTCTTGAATTTCTTCAACGCTAGGTTTTTCAATGCCTTGGCTTTCTATATAATCTACAACTTGGTTTGCAATATCAAGTGAAACGGCATAGTCTTTTCCGCCTGTTGCTTGGGCTGCCATATACACGGCATTTGCGATTTTATCAATAGAGAAATTAACCTCACGGCCGTCTCTTTTGACGATAGTTTTTATCATTATTTAATCCTCCAAAATTTGCTTATGTAAAATACAACATATTGTGTTTTATAAAGATATAGTTACTATTTTATAGAATATATTGTGAAGTGTCAAGTCGCAAAACTAATAAAAAAACAGTTAGATTTTTATCATAATAGATACATTTTTATAAGTGGACATAAGGAAAGGAATAATCGCACGAAAACGATTATTCCTAGTGTTCACAAAATTAATTTTTAGTCTTCTTCAGAAAAAAGAATGTCTTGGAGTGCCTTCTCCGCTTTAGACTTATCTTTAATAAGTCGATAGGATAAAACGATTCTTTGCTCATCAGAAGATAAATCACAAGCATACTTTGGTGCGTCTACCTTTTTGCTAATGTAGTATGGCTCTTCGCAACGCAAAACTTGCCCCTCTTCTTCGTCAAATCCAAGCAGAAAATTAGGTTCTACTTTATAGATTTTTGCAAGCTTTATAAGTGTTGAAAAAGATGGTTGACTTGTACCCAGCTCATAATATGAGTATGTTGAACGATGAACTTGCAGGGCATCTGCAACCTGTTGTTGAGATAATCCGTGTATCTCCCTTAGTGAACGTAATTTTTCTGAAAACAAAACGAATCCCCCTTTCGTTTATAAAACAAATAAATATTAAATACAGGTTATACTCCTTTCTGAATAATCTAAATATATAACAAACATAGACGTGGAATATAAAAAATTGAAAAAATTTCACTATCTTTTAAAAAGCAATGTCCTATACCATTAGCACTATTTTCTTTAAAGTGTCAATGTCAGAGAAGTTAGCATTGACTTTTTTAGAACAAAAACGCTAAAAGTTTAGGACTAACTCTTATATCTGTAACCCGTTACAAATTTCTTTTATCTTTATTTTATATTATAATATAAAATAAAAAAAGTCAAGGTGAAAAATGCTCACGGCTATTTTCTACTTGTTTTTCACCGTATCTGTACTGTTACTTTTTGTAATAAAACTGACACTTTTAAAAATGAAAAAGCATAGGTTTTTTAAACTTTCAACAAGATTATTAGCTTATATAACCCTTACAAGTGTAACTCGTTACACTTGTAAGGGTTATATAAAAACAAACAATAAATCAAAAAGTGTATACCTTATTTAAAATCTTTGATTTTTGTGCCATTATAATAATGGTATAAAATCTCATTGTATTTGCTACCTTGACGGGACATATAATCGGAACCATATTGGCTAAGCCCCACACCGTGGCCATATCCAGTAACATTGAAAACAAAGCTGCTGTTTTTATATTCAACGCTAAAGCAGTTTGAGCGTAGTGAAAAAGCTTTTCTAACCGTTGTTCCATCAAAGGTTTTATCACCAATTGTAATTGATGTTACAGTTCCAGCGTTTGATACCTCAATTTGTGTGACCCAGACTGAAGGGTCTTGTGGAAGTGTTACACCCTCAAGGTTTGCAACAAGGCTTGAGAATTGCTCGCAGTTTAGAACAAGTGTAGATGAATAGTCGGGGGAGAGCCTGTCGCCTGCACTATTAACAGAAATAAGGTAGGGTACTTGCCCACCCCAAATAACACTGGCATCTTCAGTCTTTCCCGATGAAATAGCGTGAAAAGCCGGCGTGATTAATTCGCCATCATAGGTTATCACCTTTCCGCTTACGGCTTTTACTGCGGACTCAATTTTGCTATAATAGGTGTCGTACTTGTCGCCCCACTTTTCTTTTAGCTCTTCTTTGGTTTTGTATCCTTGATGAACAGAGCTGTCGCTTGAAATATAAGCTCCTTTTAGCTCTGGACTAGGGCTTTTAAGTTGCTGATTTCTGGCTTTAACAGCATATGTATAGCACGCAATTGCCTGTGCTTTTAGTGCCTCTTCGTGATATGTTGCAGGCATTTCACACGCAACAGCACCGCAAATATAATCAAATTCGCTCATTTCAATCACCGTTTTATTGTCGCCTAACAAAACTTTAAAGGTGTTTGCTTTGTTTTTTTGCTTCTTCTTTTTACTTTCTTTTTTGCTTTTATCTGCCTGTCCGCCATAATCTTGAATTTTTTCAGAAATATTAGAAAACCTGTTGTCAAAACTTATTTCAGAATTAAGCGAGATTAAAGGGGTTGCAACCATAATAAGAGCAAGAAATAAGCATAAAATTCCAAATGACCTCAATGACAATCACCGTCCTGTTTATCTTGACTTTAGAGGGTTGTTGTTATAAAATATATTGAAACATTTTTATATTAAAGTTGTAAATAATTATGTTTCACAAGCTCTAGACAAGTCCTTTAATAAATCTATGTCAGCGAATTTGGAAAAAGAACAAAATTTTAATTAACTAGATTATTTTTTGGTTTTTACAAGTGCTTTTATATTAATATGTTTAATACTATATATAATGGTATTATTAAAAACATTATATTTGTGGCACTAATTTACAAATAGAATTAATTTTTAAAATCATATTTTATAGAAATGGTGATATGAATGAAAATAAAAGGGAAAGTAAAGAACCTTGCACCAAGCTTACTAATCAATATAATGGCTGTTACGGCACTTTTTACTGTACCACTAAGGACTTATCAACTAGTCAATATTATAGAGCCTCAAACAGGCTTTTATGCAAGATATGATATAACAATACTGATTCTTTATGCTTTAATTTTTGTGGCTTGTTTGCTTTTCTTTTTGCTTTCTTTTATAGACGGTGCAATGCCAGCACCAAATCTTCCAAGGGGCAAAAATGTATTTATAGGTGTTTCTTCGGCTTTTCTTTCTATAACTCTTTTAATAGATTCGATTATGCAAATTGACAAGCTCATTGCACTTCATAACAAATATGACCTAGATTTTTTTGAACTATTATATTACCTTGTAAAAACAGGGGGGATGACGGCGCTTGTTCAAGCAATTTTTGCAATCTTGTCTGCTGTTTATTTTTCTATTTTTGCAATTTCATATTTAAAAGGTAAAGAATATTATAAAACAGAGCGTGTGATGGCTTTGTTTCCAATAATATGGGGTCTTTGCAGAGCAATACAAAGATTTATAGAGCCTATACGATTTAAAAATGTGTCAGAGCTTTTGCTACAGCTATTTATGCTTATTTTTATGCTTGTTTTCTTTTTGTCTTTTGCAAGAATAGCATCACAAGTAAATGGCGAAAAAAGTATGTGGCTACTATTTGCATCGGGGCTTAGCGCGTCTTTAATTGCAATGACTATAACAGTGCCATCAATTATAGTTATGATTATGGGCAAATCATCTTTGCTTTACTCTCATTATCCTGTGGCTTTTTGCGACCTGTTTTTTGCAGTTTTTGTAGTGGCTTTGTTATTAGAGCTTGTTCCATCAAAGCTTGAAATAGAGCAGATGAATAAAAGCGAAGTTGAGTTAATAGAGCAAACGGAAGAGAAAATTGAGGGAGTACAGTAAAATGAAACTTTTAATAGCAATAGTGAATAAAGATGATGCAAATAAAGTTGCGGACAAGCTTATGAATGCTGGTTTTTTTATAACAAAGCTTTCAACAACAGGTGGATTTTTAAAATCAGGAAACACAACAATGATTTCAGGCGTTCAGGAAGATAAGCTAGAGCAAGCAATTGAAATAATAAGAAAAAGTAGCAAAAGGCGAGAGGTGGATATGCAGGTTGCACCTCCAGAGTTTACAAGTGAAATTTTTATGCCACAAAAAGCACGAATCGTTGTAGGTGGTGCTACAGTTTTTGTGCTTGATGTTGAAGAGTTTCACAAGATTTGATGAATATTATAATGGAGGAAGTTTAATGTTTTTGACCGACGGATACAATGCTGAGCTTTTGAATAATCTGTCGGCATTGATTGAGAGTAGACGGGTACCACACTCAATGATAATTGACGGTGGAAGTGTGCAAAAGCGAGAAGAACTTGCAATGCATTTTGCAGGAATGGTGCTGTGCACAAGCGATGATGAAAAGCCTTGTAGAAAATGTGCAAGCTGTAAAAAGGCTTTTTCAGGCTCTCATCCGGATATAAAAATTGTGCAAGCCGAGGATAAAAAGAAAACAATATCCGTTGAAATAATAAGAGCAATGCGTGAGGATGCCTATGTCCTACCGAACGAGTCAGAAAAAAAGATATACATTATAAAGAACGCGCAAACTATGCAACCATATGCACAAAATGCGT
>JAAYPE010000062.1 GCA_012519975.1 Clostridiales bacterium | reverse complement strand
TTTAAAGGAGAAATAGTTATGAACAGATTAAAGAAATTGGTACTCGCATCAACACTCGCATTTACAATGGTGACAACAACAGCAATTGCTCCAATGGCGCTAACTTTTGGTACATCACCTTACAAGGTAGCAGCAAAGCAATATGCACAAGATGTTAAGACACTTGTAAAAGACACAGGAGCATCATACGAGGATTTAACAGAATCTTATCCTGACAATGCAGTTCAAAACCCAGCAGCTCCTTTTGAGTATGTTGATAGTGCAGTTGAGCTTGGCGTTGATTATCTAAAAGAAATCACAAGTCTTACAAAACTATTCGCATTTGGCAAATAAATAATTATATACCTTAATGTAAATGTTATATCAAAAAACCACTAACCAGTTAAGTGTTAGTGGTTTTTTGCATTTCCTTAAATTTTTTTTAAAAAATTCTTTTTTGTATTTTAACAAATAAAAAAATATGTTATAATTAAATAAATATTGTGTTTTTTAAAAAGCTATGAAACAAAATAGTAAGGGGTATGGTAATGAAATTTCCTAGTATAGCTAATCTTGACAAAGTGAATTATGACGAAATGTATAGTGATGTAGCATCTAACGCATATTTGTTAAAGGGCGTTAAAAGTTCAATAGTAACTTTGATTTTAATTTGGATAGCAAATGAGCTGAATATTTTTATTGTTGATAAAACGCTTGTAAGGCCGGGGATAATAATTGCTTTGATTTTTCTTTTTCTTGTAGTCCTCATTGATTTGATATTTGGAAGAAAGAAAAAATGGGTTAAATATGCTAACATTTTTCTTGTCGTTTCAGCTTTTACAGCAGTGTCTATGTTTTTAACTTATCACGCAGTATTAGCTTCACTCATTCCCATATTTTTCTCAGCGCAATATTCAGATAAAAAAGTTTTATTCTATACATATTTTTTGTGCCCTATTAGTATGACAATTACTGTGCTAGCAGGATATCACATAGGACTTTGCGATGCAAATATGGTATTGCTTACTGTTAGCAAGGCAAGTGAATATGATGGTGTGCTAACAGGGGTAATAAATCCAATGTCCTGGGAAGTTGCAAAAAATCTTATTTTATTTTATGTCATTCCGCGACTTGCTATAATTACAATTTATTTCTTTATGATGAATTCAGCTATTGAAAATAGAAAAATTGAGTATCAAAGAGAACTAGAGGCAAGATATATAGGTGAGCACGACCGCATGACAGAACTATTTAATAGGACAAAATATATAGATATGTCAGATCGATATTATTCAAAGCTTGACCAAGTTGCTATTGTGTTTTTTGATGTTAATAATCTTAAAAAAGTAAACGACCTTTTAGGTCACGATGCTGGGGATGCCCTTATAAAAAAAGCTGCAGACAGCATAAAATCATCTTTAAAAGACCAAGAAGCAGCGTTTAGGCTCGGTGGAGATGAATTTGCTGTAGTAATTCCGAACGGTGATGAGGACTCTGCAAAAGAATTTATTGAGAGATGGAAGATAATTCTTAGAAGACTCAACAGTTTACCGAGTTATATTGATTGTCAAATGGCTTGCGGGTATTCGGCGGGTAGCGGTAGTAATATTTCAGAAATTTTAAAAGAGGCAGACCAAGATATGTATAAAAACAAGGCTGCACAAAAAGCGAACAGATCAAGTTAAATAAAAAAGCACTTGCATTTTAAAAAATAATGCAGGTGCTTTTTATATTATGACAATTCGTTTTTAAAACTTCTATAAAAAAGATTTTGAATTTCGTCTTGTGGTTCACAGTTATTATACAGTATGTTATAAACTGAAGTGCATATAGGCATATCAACTTTGTATCTTTCTTTTAAAGTCATTAGAGCTTGTGCGGTATAATAACCCTCTGCAAGCTTTTCAAAGCTTTCTCCTTTTACATATGACTCCCCAAACTTTCGATTATTGCTAAACTGCGAAAAAACAGTAGCCTCATAGTCGCCCAAATGACAAAGACCATAGGCAGAAAGTTCGTTGCCACCCATTGCAACAACAAGTTTTGAAACCTCTTTCGTACCACGGGACATCAAAGCTCCCTTTAGTGTTGTTAGATTTAGTCCATCAAGCATTCCTGCCGCAATTCCAATAACATTTTTTGCAGCACCACCAATTTCACTACCAATTATATCGTTACCGTAATAAAATCGAATAAGCTCGCTAGAAAATTGGTTTACTAGTTTTTCTTTGGTGTATGTATCATCACTATCAATCACCATACAGTTTGGAATCCCGTTACAAAATTCTTGAACATGTCCAGGTCCCAACCACACGCAAACACTGTTTGACTTATCGACACTTTCTTTTGCAATTTCAGACAGCCTTTTCCCGCTAGATATTTCTATTCCTTTCATACATAAAACAATGGTTTTGTTACGAATGTTTAATTGTGAAATTTGTTTCATAAGGGATGAGAGATTTTGTGAATTAATTGAAATAACAATTATCTCAGAGTTTGTAATAGAGTCAAGCTGGTTTGACAAAACAATTGACTCAGGCAGTATTATCAAGTCGCTTTCACGAGTTTGTTTGAATTGTTGCATTTTTTTTGAACTCTCACGGCCATAAAGGGTGACATTGTTTCCTATTTCATCAAGATACCAAGCGATAAAAGAACCCCATCTTCCACAACCTATAACAGTGATTTCCATTATAAATATCTCCTTTAAAGATAAATTAGAAAAATGCTATTAAATTATCATAACCCACATTTTTCGATATTACAACAAACATTAAATAAACAATTTGTTAATATTTTATAAATTTATGTAGTTAAGTTGAAAATATGATTTTAAAATGATAAAATATCATAGGTGTTTTGATAGTTTGTGTATATTTAACTGTATGATATTTATTTGCTTTGAATAGCAATTTAGTTTGATGAAAATATATAGATGGGAATAGATAATATGTCAGTTTTACTTACTGGAGGAGCAGGGTATATAGGTAGCCATTTCTATATCCGCTTAAAATTGACATAAATAGATAATAGATGTAAAATGTCTATTATTAAATAAAGACTATAGTTAAAAATAGTACTGAGGGCAAGGGGAAACTATGGAAAATAAAAAGAATAGCAAAGGCTCGAATCAATCGCCAAGCAAAAATAAAGCTAAAAAATCAAAGGGCAATCCAACCTCTAAAAAAACGGCTGGAAAAAATGTTGGTAACAAAAACATAAATAATCAGGCGAAAAACACCTCGAAAAGTACAAAGCAAAGAGCGAGTGCAAACACTAGCCAAAAAGCTAACAAAGCGAATGAAAATACAATAGCGCTTGAAAAATATAGTAAATATATCGAGGAGCACAACCCGTCTGAAAGCAAGTCGTCTAGGGCTAAAAACAATTCAGAAATGAAGGATGTTTTTAGCGATTCTTCAATGCGTGCGGGAAAAAAGCCTAGCAAGTTTAAGCAATCGGGATTTTATAAAAAATGGAATTCATTAGAAAAATGGAAGCGTACAACGATTATTGTTGTTGCGGTTATTTTTTTAATTCTAGGGATAGCCTACTCTGCAATTTTTGGAATTCTTAGTGGATTTAAAGGCGAAAAACTGAATAAAAAGGACTTAGGCATTTCTGATAGTAGTGCATATAAAAATAGTGATTATATAAATATTGCTGTTTTTGGCCTTGATACTAGGTCTAGTGAATCTTTTAGCGGACGCTCAGATTCAATAATAATTGCAAGTGTTAACAAAAAAAATGGAAAAATTAAATTAACATCAATACTTAGGGATTCTTATGTTGCAATTGATGGGTACCCAAATCAAAAAATTACTCACGCATATTCATTGGGCGGGGCAAAGCTTGCGGTAAAAACTCTTAACCAAAACTACAATATGAATATCGAAGATTATGTTTCTTTTAACTTCGCAAAGCTTGCAGGACTCATTGATCTTACCGGAGGAATAGATATAGAAATAACTCAGGCAGAGCGTAATGAAATGAATAGAGTAGGTCGAGAAGATGGTGCAAAATACAAAATGGTGCAATCATCGGGCAAGGTTCATTTAAACGGAATGCAAGCAGTAACATATTCAAGAATAAGAGGTTCGGATTCTGATATAGCAAGAGCTGAAAGGCAAAGAAAAGTAATAGTTTGCCTTGTTGACAATGTAAAAAGTATGGGACTTACGCAATATGATAATTTTATAAAAGAGGCAATGAAGTTTTGCGAAACATCATTATCCGTAACAGAAATATTGTCATTCACTCCTATGCTCTCAAAACCAATCACAATAGAAACTCTTGTAATACCAGGAGAAAAGACGAAAGCAATAGGTGGAATGTATAATGGAGCTTGGGTGTGGAGATATGATTTAGGTCTTGCATCTAATAAGATTCATAGATTTATTTATGGTGAAATAGCAACAACAGTTGCTTCAACTAAAGCTACAGAAACATCAAGAATCACGCAAAAACCCACCACAACAAGAGATTCAACAAGCGTAACCCATAATACAAGTGTGTGGTCTACAACCACAACAGTACCAACAACAGTTGAAAGTACTACGCCTACAACAACCGGCGAAAGCACGGAATCCACAGGCCAAACACAAGATTCATCAACAACTAAAGTAACCGAGTCTACAAAACCTGTGAAACCAACACAAGAGCCAGAAGAATAGAGTAGTTAATGATTTTAATATAAGTATAAAATAATATTTTATTATAAATGTACGTTGGTATAAAGACTATTAAAAATCAAAAACAAATAATGTCCCAAAAAAGAGGAGTGAAACAGTGGAGAATAAATCTATAAAATACAATTTTTTTATGAATTTTATTCTAACAGTATCTTCAATACTGTTTCCTCTTATAACGTTTCCTTATGTTTCAAGAGTTTTATTAGTTGAGGGGAACGGGATTGTGGCTTTTTCAGCTTCAATCACCACCTACTTTTCTATGTTTGCATCCCTTGGTATACCTACTTATGGAATCCGAGCGTGCGCTAAGGTAAGGGATGATAAAAGCAAGCTATCCACAGTTGTGCAAGAACTTTTTATAATTAATATAATAACGACTTTTATAGTTAGTATAGCATTTGTATTATCGATTTATTTGGTTCCAAAATTCAACCTGCAAAAAGAACTGTTTTTGATAAATGGAATAACATTAATTCTAAATGCACTGGGCGTAAATTGGTTATATAGTGCGCTGGAACAATATAAATATATTACTATTCGCTCGTTGATTTTTAAGATTATATCTATTCTTTTGATGTTTTTGTTTGTAAAAAATACAAATGATTATGTGATATATGGAGCTATTTTAGTTTTTGCATCTGCTGGCTCTAACATTTTAAACTTTATAAATTTAAGAAAATTTGTTTCTTTTAAAAAAACAGAAAAATATGATTTTAGTCAGCATATAAAACCAATTTTAATATTTTTTGGAACATCTGCAGCAATAAGTGTATATACAAATTTGGATGTAGCAATGCTTGGTTTTATTAAAAGTGATATTGAGGTTGGTTATTATAATGTTGGAATAAAAGTAAAGACTGTTTTTATAAGCCTTGTAACATCTTTGGGAACAGTTTTGTTACCTAGATTATCGTATTATATTGAAAACAATAAAATACAAGAATTTAAAAAAATGATAGTCAAGGCTATAAATTTTGTGCTTGTTGTATCAACACCAATAGTTTTATATTTTGTTGTATATGCAAAGCAAAGTGTTCTCTTATTATCGGGGCCTGCATATATGGGTTCGATAATTCCTATGCAGTTTCTTATGCCAACAGTTTTATTAATTGGATTATCAAATATTACAGGAATACAGGTGCTTGTGCCACTAAACAAGGAAAAAGAATTACTGATTTCGATAATTTTTGGAGCTGCAATTGATTTTGTATTAAACTTGTACTTTATAAATCTTTGGGGCGCATCTGGTGCTGCTGCTTCAACTTTGATTGCTGAACTAGTTGTATTATTAGTACAGTGCATATATCTTCGAAAATATTTGCATCAGGTTCTTGGGCAAATTAGTTTTATAAAAATAGCTTTTGCAAATATTATTAGCTTAGCAGTTATTTCTCCCTTTAGATACGCAGTCACATTCTCAAAAGGTATTTTTATTGAGTTGTTATTGACGGCCACAATATTCTTTTTATCCTATGGTATAGTGTTAGTTTTAACTAAAGAAACTTTTGTGGTAGAAAATATATTGCCATTTATTAAAAAAAGAAAAGATAAGCTTTTTAAATAAAAAGAAACTCAAATCCCGTAATCAATATTGGTTACGGGATTTATTTTTTAAAAAATCAGGAAGGTTAAAATATAAAGTGTTTAAATCATAATTATACTAAAAAATTTATAAGATTTAATATAGGGGTGTGATTATGAATATTGACTTAAATAAAATAAAAATAAGTGAGCATAATGATTTTGAAAAAGTGGTTAAAAATGCAGTTTTGCTTTCACTTTTAGATAGTGAAAAAATAACAAAAGAACAGTTTGATTTTTGTATGAACACTATAAATTGCGCATTCTCTAAAGATAGTAAGGAGGCACGATAAAGTTGAAACGGGTAGTTGCATATTGCAGGGTTTCAACAGATAATGAAAATCAAAGCAATTCTCTTGAGAATCAAAAAAGATATTTTTCAGACTATATAAGGGCAAATAATGATTGGAAACTTGTAGAGATTTATGTTGATGAGGGGATAACGGGGACATCTACCAAAAAAAGAAAAGACTTTAATAGAATGATAGATGATGCTAGAAATAATAAATTTGATATGATAATAACAAAGGAAATAAGTCGTTTTGCGAGAAACACGCTTGATAGTATTTTTTATACTAGAATGTTGAAGGATTTAGGTATTGGCGTTGTTTTTGTAAATGATAATATCAATACTCTTGATTGCGATGCAGAGCTTAGGCTTACAATTATGTCGTCTATAGCGCAAGAAGAAAGCCGAAAAATTTCTCAGCGTGTAAAATGGGGACAAAAGCGTAGTATGGAGCAAGGTGTAGTTTTTGGCAGAGATATGCTAGGATATGATGTAAAAGATGGTAACCTTATTATAAATGAAGATGGTGCAAAAACCGTTAGATTGATTTTTCATAAATACACAAATGAGGGAAAAGGCACACATACAATTGCAAAAGAGCTTAGAGAAGAGGGGGTAAAAACCTCAACATATATGAAGCAGTGGTCTAGCACAGTTATTTTGCGTGTTTTGAGAAATGAAAAATATTGTGGTGATTTGGTACAAAAAAAGACTTATACACCGAGCTATTTAAATCACGAGAAAAAGTATAATAATGGTGAGGAAGATTTTATAATTATTCGCAATCACCACGAGCCTATTATAAGCAGAGAAATGTTTGAGAAAACTCAACAAGAACTAAATAAGCGTTCACCTTCGGACATTGACAAATCAAAATACTCGAATAGATATTGCCTTTCGGGAAAAATAAAATGTGCAAACTGCCAAAGTTCTTATGTTGCAAGAACGAAGAAAAAGGATGGGGAGATAGTTTATAAATACTGGAGATGTTTTGAAAACACTAAAAATGGAAGAAAACGCATAGACAAACAAGGCAATATAGTAGGTTGCGATAACAAGTCAGTAAACGAAAACGATATAAAAAATGCACTTAAATTTACAATTAAAAATATAGTAGTAGATAAAGAAAACGTAATTGATGATTTGTGCAGTTTAATAAAAAGATCAATCATAGATAATAATAATGATAACACTTTAAAACAGCTAGAAAACAAATTTTTTTATATGAGTCAAAAAAGGCAACAGGTTATAGAATTATATTTAAACAAAGATATTTCAAAAATTGATATGCAAGTCTTACTTGAAAAGTATGATGCAGAAATATCAAACCTAAAAAGAGAGTATTGTAAGGTTAAAGAAAATATTGATAGCAATAATGAAAAGCTGCTGTTTGACGAAATTGAAGACACCGTTGAATGTCTTCTGAATGGTGAAATATGGAACGATGTTTTTTATAGAAATATTATTGATAAGATAATTGTGTATGAAAATAGACAAATAAAAATAATGTTAAATGGATTGAGCAATGATGATGTAGTTTTGCATCTAGAATAGGTATCTTTTTATAAATTTAGTTATGCTGATTTAATGTGCTAAATCAACAAATTATATAAAGTTTATCTGTTTATATTGCATATTGCAATTTTGCAATAATAATATTACAATAAAAATATATATTTGCAAATTTAGGATGTATTCTTGTGCAATACAAACTGAATGATGCGTACCTG
>JAAYPE010000061.1 GCA_012519975.1 Clostridiales bacterium | reverse complement strand
GGAACAAAAAACATATCGAATGTTTTAACCGCAGAATAGACGAGCAAACCGTTCGCCACGCTTATAGCGTTCTTACTATGTATTTATTTTTCTTCCTTTCTGGTGCAATTCTAATTTCTGCAATCGACGGCGTGTCCGTTAGTAAATCTATATTTGAAACATCATCGGCGATTGGAACTGTTGGCTCTACGCTTGGAATTACCTCACAGCTAAGTGCTATATCTCACTCAATTCTAATTTTGCTTATGTATGTCGGCAGAGTTGGTGGCCTTACAATTCTTGTGGCATTTGCAAAACCGTATCCAAACACTGTTTCTCAAATGCCTCTTGAAAATATCACAATAGGTTAAAAGCTTTATAAGCATTTGATATTTTAAAGGAGTAATAATGAGATGAAATCTGTTTTAGTTATTGGGCTTGGGCGATTTGGAAAACATATGGCTATGAAAATGGCAGAGCTAGGCAACGAAGTCTTAGCCATTGACATTAACGAGCAAAGAGTTAATGATATTTTGCCCTATGTTGATAATGCCCAAATAGGCAACGCTACTAATGTTCAATTTATTGAATCCTTGGGTGTAAATAATTTTGACCTGTGTATAGTAGCCATTGGTCAAAACTTTCAAAGCTCGCTTGAAACTGCGGCACTTTTAAAAGAGAGCCACGCAAAATTTGTTCTAGCCCGTGCAACAAGTGATGTTCAGCGAAAGTTTTTGTTGCGCAACGGTGCAGACAGGGTTGTTTATATCGAAAGAGAATCAGCAGAAAAGCTTGCGATAAAATACGGTTCTCCAAATATTTTTGATTACATTGAGCTAAATCCCGACTACTCAATATTTGAAATCCGTGTACCATCTGCGTGGGTTGGAAAAACAATACTTGAGAAAAATATTCGCTCTCAATATCATGTAAACATCTTAGCCACTAAAGAGAGTGAAAACGGTGCAATAAATCCATCACCAAAACCTGACCACATCTTTTCAAGCGGTGAAACATTGATTGTTATAGGTCGAAACGATGATGTTAAAAAATTGCCTATAAAATAATTTTTTTGGTACTGTATTTTTTTTGCAGTACCATTTTTATATGCATTGTATAAATATTTAAGTCAAAATGTGTTAATAATTATTGAGAAACAACTAAAAATATGCTATACTAAATCAAATATTTAAGAATGGATTGATGTATATGGAAAATGGTGCGACCTGTGCAACACCTAATAGTAAAAACTTTTGGGAAAGACATCCAACATTCACAAAGGCTTTTTTTACTTTTTGTGTCATTGCAGCTTGCATAACATTTTATTTTGCTTTACTTAGAATAGATGTTGTAAAATCTGCGCTGTCCAAAGTTGTTAATATTTTTGACCCTATTTTATATGGCGTTGTGTTTGCGTTTTTGCTAAACCCTTTGGTAAAAAGTCTTGAAAATCTTTTTATAAAGCTCTCGTCAAAAAAAGGTGCAAAAGAGTTTTCTAAAAAGAAAAAGTCTGCAATTAGGTCTATTAGCATTTTAATTGCAATCTTTATTGCAGGGCTTATT
>JAAYPE010000060.1 GCA_012519975.1 Clostridiales bacterium | reverse complement strand
TTTTAATTCTGTTGATGTTAAATCAGGCATATTGTTCCCTCCTTATATTTTGTATCCTTATTTTGTCCCATATTTCTATAAAAATCTGCATTTTTATAGTTTTTTTATTTTTATCAAAAGCTTTTGACTGTTCTACAAATAAGTTTACTTTTTGCCTTAAAATGTTGTATAATATTGATATAAATTCAAAAATTATTTTTTAAAAGGAGAATAAATTATGTCTATTCCAACTCCACATATTTCCTCAAAAACCGGAGATTTTGCAAATACTGTTTTAATGCCGGGCGACCCACTTCGCGCAAAATTTATTGCCGAGAATTTTTTAACCAATGCCGTTTTGATAAATGATGTTAGAGGCATTGGCGGATACACTGGCACATTTGACGGTGTGCGAATTTCTGTTATGGCGAGTGGTATGGGAATGCCTTCTATGGGGATTTATTCATACGAGCTTTTTAATTTTTATAATGTTCAAAACATCATAAGAATCGGTTCTGCAGGAGCTATTTCTAGCAGTCTTAAAGTTCGTGATGTGGTTGCTGGTATGTCCGCTTGCACAAACTCAAATTACGCGAGTCAATACAATTTACCCGGAACTTTTGCCCCAACTGCAAATTATGAGCTACTAAGTTGTGCCACAAGTGTTGCAAGCGACCTTGGCGTTGATATCAAGGTTGGTAGCTTATTATCATCCGACACTTTTTATGATGATTCAAGCAGTCTTATAGATTGGCAAAAAATGGGAGTGCTTGCCGTTGAAATGGAGGCTGCGTCCCTATATATGAACGCTTCAAGGGCAGGGAAAAATGCACTTGCAATTTGCACAATATCCGACTGCCCATTTACAGGTGAGTCGTGCTCTTCGCAAGAGCG
The DNA here is from genome assembly GCA_012519975.1 of Clostridiales bacterium. GTDB lineage: Bacteria > Bacillota > Clostridia > Oscillospirales > Acutalibacteraceae > RZYX01. The sequence continues at coordinate 9,900 of JAAYPE010000060.1, read as the reverse complement.
AGAAACCTCGTTTACTCAAATGATGGAAATCGCACTAAAAACTTCTGTATTACTTGAGAAATAGGTGTTGTTATGACAAAAAGAATCTTTTTAATAATTTTAGATAGCTTTGGAATTGGAAATGCGCCAGATGCAAACGAATACGGCGACGAGGGTAGCAACACTTTAGCCAGTATTTCAAGATCATCTTTTTTTAAAGCTGACACGATGAAAAAACTTGGTCTTTTTAATATTGACGGTGTTGATTGTTGTGAAAAAGAAAAAACGCCAATCGCCTCTTTTGGCCGTTGCTTTGAAAGCTCAAAAGGCAAAGATACCACAACAGGACACTGGGAAATCTGTGGAGTAATTTCAAAAACGCCAATGCCAACATACCCAAACGGTTTTCCGCCCGAGGTGATTAAAGCGTTTGAAAAACAAACAGGTCGAAATGTTCTTTGCAACTTGCCATACTCTGGTACAAAAGTTATTGAAGACTTTGGGCAAGAACATATAAAAACTGGCAGTCTCATTGTTTATACATCTGCTGACAGCGTGTTTCAAATAGCTGCCCACGAAGATATTGTTCCACCAAATGAGCTATACGAATACTGCAAAATTGCCAGAAAAATTTTGGTAGGAAATCATAGTGTTGGCAGAGTCATTGCAAGACCTTTTGTTGGTGATTTTCCAAACTTTGTTAGAACAAGCAATAGGCACGATTTTTCACTGCTACCACCTAAAAAATCACTGCTCGATTTCATTAAAAGTTCTAATTTAGATGTCTTTGCAATAGGAAAAATCAAAGATATTTTTGTAGGTCAAGGAATTACAAATCACATTGCTACAAAAAATAACACCGACGGAATGAATGCCCTTGATACTGCAGTGGATATGGATTTCAAAGGACTTTGTTTTGCAAATCTAGTTGATTTTGATATGATTTATGGCCACAGAAACGACATTGACGGTTATGCGAAAGCAATTTCAGACTTTGACTTATGGCTAGGTAGCTTTTTACAAAAATTGAGTGATGATGATATGCTCATAATCACTGCCGACCACGGTTGCGACCCCGCTACACCAAGCACCGACCATTCAAGAGAGAGCATTCCTTTGCTTATATATCAGCCTAAAAAAGCGCCCATAAATCTCGGCACCAGAAACAGTTTTGCAGATATTGGAAAAAGTATTGCAGATATTTTAAATATAAATGCTAATATTGATGGAGTAAGTTTCGCCAAAGAAATTGGAGGCACATTATGACAAACACAAATCTTTTAAACATCGCTAAAAATGCAATGAAAAAATCCTACTGTCCATATTCCGGCTTTAGAGTTGGCGCTGCTTTACTTTGCGAAGACGATATAGTTTTTACCGGCTGTAACATTGAAAACGGGGCTTATTCCCCCTCTAACTGTGCAGAGCGAACCGCCTTTTTTAAAGCAATTAGCGAAGGATATACAAAGTTTGAAAAAATTGCAATAGTCGGCGGACATAATGGAAAATTTCAAAATTTTTGTTATCCTTGCGGTGTTTGTTTGCAAGTGATGAACGAGTTTTGTGATAGTGATTTTTTAATAATTTTAATAGATGAAAATAATAACATAATCGAGAAAAAGCTAAATTGTTTTTTACCGTTTGGATTTAATTTGTAAAGGTGATAATTTATGAGAATATATGATATTATTAAAAAAAAGCGTGACGGAAGCACGCTTACAAGTGATGAAATTAACTTTTTTATAAACGGATACACAAATGGAGATATACCAGACTATCAAGCGTCTGCTATGCTAATGGCAATTTATCTTAAAGGATTAAGTGATGAAGAAACAGTTTTTTTAACATCAGCTATGACAAATTCAGGAGACACTATCGACCTTTCATCCATCAATGGCGTAACAGTTGACAAGCATAGCACTGGCGGTGTTGGAGACAAAACAACCTTGATTGTTGCCCCTGTTCTTGCATCGCTTGGTTGCAAGGTTGCAAAAATGTCTGGGCGTGGACTGGGTCACACTGGCGGAACAATCGACAAGCTCGAGTCTATTGATGGCTTTAAAGTTGAGCTACCTTTTGATGATTTTATAAAACAAGTTAATGATATTGGGCTTTGCATTGTTGGGCAATCAGGTGACCTTGCCCCTGCCGATAAAAAATTATATGCTCTTCGTGATGTTACTGCAACTGTAGATAACACAGCACTTATTGCATCAAGTATTATGAGTAAAAAGTTGGCAAGCGGTAGTCAAAACATTGTGCTAGATGTAAAATGTGGTAGTGGTGCTTTTATGAAAACACCGCAAGATGCAAAAAAACTTGCTAGAACAATGGTTGACATTGGCAATTCATCCGGCAAAAAAACTACCGCACTTATCACTAATATGGATGTGCCACTTGGGAACAGTATTGGAAATTCTTTAGAAATTATTGAGGCAATAAAAGTTTTAAAAAACGAGGGAGATTGCGACGACCTGTATGAAATTTGTGTAATGCTTGCCTCTTATATGTACTCTTCTTGCACATCAAAACAAGTTGAAGAGTGCAAGCTTGAGGTTAAAGAGGTCTTGAAAAATGGTCTTGCTTTTGAAAAATTTAAACAAATGATAAAAAGTCAAGGCGGTAACACAGAGGTTATAGAAAATCCCGAGCTTTTTATAAAAAGCAAAATCAGTTATGAAATCATAAGCGAAAAAGATGGGTACATTAGCTCTATGGACTCTGAAAAAATCGGAATTGCAAGTGTAATTTTAGGTGCTGGCAGAGAAAAAAAGGACAATCCTATTGATTATAGTGCGGGCATTGTTTTAAACTATAAAATAGGTAGCTTTGTAAAAAAGGGCGATGTTTTAGCGACTTTTTATACTTCTTCTCAAAGCAAAATAGATAATTCAAAATCTATATTTTTAAGTTCTTATGAGTTTTCAGACACCCTACCTATCAAAAAAACTCTAATCTATGAAGTTGTTAAATAAAAAAACTTAATAATGTATAAAAATAAAAAGCGAAAGGATGTCCTCTCGCTTTTTTCTATTCCACCATTAGTGATGACAATATATTTGAATAAACTTTTGTAGGGTCTTCCAAAAAATTCTTTTTAAGAAGTTCTGCCTGCGCTCTGTCTGCTACATAAATTTTAAGTTCCATCATTATATCTTGCCCATCTTCCATTGTAAAAGTTATATGACAACCTTTTTCTAGTGGAGTTATTTCTATTTTATTTTCCTGTTCATTTTTTGCAATTGTTAAAATTTTAATCGCAGATTTTATCGCTTTTTCACGCACTGTTTTTGGTATATCACGCTCAAGCGTAGTTGCAACCTGCCTGCCAATATCTGTAATTGATAAAAACTCATCATTATCTACACAATCGCAGTCTATATTTCCTTGCGATAGCAACTCACTTATCGCTTGATTTACCTCAAAATAATTTGCAATGCCTTGTGTTTGCATAACCTCGTTAATTTGTTGCTTTGTTATTTTTTGCTCAAGTGTTTTAAGCATATAACAAATAAGTATTTTTATTTCATTACGATTGCGAAGTCCTCCCGGCTCTACACCCGCATTAAAAGCGTCAAACTCGTTATAATCATCAAGTTGTGGATAATCTTTAAAGTCCATATTTTCCCCCTTAATAATGGTCGTCCTCTGCCTCTACTCCAATTATATCCTGACGGGTTTTAAATAGATAACCGTTTTCTGCAAGAAACTCAAGATTTTTTAGAACCTTTCCTGTTCCATTTGCAACGCAGTTGGTAGGGTCTTGTGCGACTATTGTTTTTAATCCCGTTTCTTTTTCAATCACCGCATCAAGTCCATAAAGCTTTGAGCCACCACCCGTTAGGACAATCCCCTCTTGCAACACATCGCCTACAAGCTCTGGCGGAGTCTGCTCAAGCACGGCCTTTATTGTGTCTACAATATGATTTATATGCTCTCTCATTGCTAAAAAAGCTTCCGTAGAAGTAATTTCAAAGCTAATTGGCATACCCGTAATATAGTGCTTTCCCTTTGCTACCATCGCTATTTCTTCCTGACGAATATAAGCACAACCAATTGTTCTTTTTATATGCTCTGCGGTGATTTCACCAATTAATATATCCCGCTCTCTTCTTACATATCGCATTATCGCCTCTGTTAGTGCGTTACCGGCAGAGTTTGTGGATTTTCCAATAGCTATGCTGCCCATTGTTATAATTGCAGCATCTGTCGTTCCGCCACCAATGTCTATCACCATAATTCCACGAGGCTGAGAAATATCTACCCCCGCTCCAATTGCAGCTGCTAGTGGTTCTTCAATAAGACAAGCTTTTCCCGCCCCCGATGCTGTTATAACATCTAGAATTGTGCGGTGTTCAAGGTTTGTTACTGTGCTTGGCATACAAACAACTATATTTGGTTTAAAAATATTATTACCACATATTTTTTGAATATAATAACGAATCATTTGCTCCGTTACTGTAAAATTGGATACAACTCCATCTTTCATCGGTCTTACAACCGTTACAGAACTTGGGCATCTTCCAATCATATCATAAGCTGCTGAACCAACAGTTAAAACCTTGCCCGTATCCGTTCTAAACGCAACAACAGAAGGCTCAGACATAATAATACCTTCGCCCTCAACATATATTATTACAGATGTCGTGCCCAAATCTATACCTATATTTAGCCCTAACATATTACACCTTCTGTAATTTAAATTCTATACAATATACCAACTTAATATAATAGTTTAATATTATGTATATGTCAATGTTTAGTCTTTTTGCTCTTTACAACCGCTGCGCATACGAGATGCACTTCTCTAGCTCCTGCAAGCAACAGAACATTGGCACACTCGTTTGCTGTAGACCCTGTAGTTTTTACATCATCACAAAGCAAAATGGTTTTTCCTTTAATATCTTTATTTTTTGCAATATCAAAAACGCCAAAAACATTGCCCTGCCTTTGATTAGAACTCAAAGAGTGTTGGGGAGCTATATCATAAAGTTTTACTAACAAATCTACATCTATTATTGGACTACTATTTATTTTTAATCCTTTTGCTAACAATTCACTTTGATTAAATCCTCTTGCCTTAAACTCCTTTTTAGACATTGGCACACAGGTTATAATATCAAACAAAATATCATCGCACCTTTGATTAACGCTTTTTGACATTTCTTCTGAAAGTGCTTTTGAAATATACGGTTTGTCCGAAAACTTCATTCGCTTGATTGCGTCCCTTGCGTTACCCTCATAATAAAATGGTGATATTACTTTTGTATATGCTTTTTTCTTGCCTTTACAGCAACAATTATCTTTTGATACTCCACAACTATCACAAAACGGCTCAACAATTCTTGGTAAGCTCTCAAAGCAGTCGTTGCAGATTTTTTCATCAATAGCAAGTAATTCACCACAATAAGAACAACGATTGGGATAAATTAGCATTAAAAATCTTTTAAGAAACTCCATTTATTCTTCTCCTAAAAGAAAATAGTTCAAAGCTGAAAATCGTCTTACTTTTTTATCATTTTCCACCATTCTAAAAACCTGATTTTGATTTCCAACAACTATAAGCTTTGACCTTGCTCTCGTTACAGCGGTGTAAAGCAAATTTCGATAACACAGCTGATGGGCTATATCAATCGCAGGAATTATAGTAGCCTCAAACTCACTGCCCTGACTTTTATGCACAGTAATTGCATATGCAAGCTCTATTTCGATTAAATTTTCAGATAAATATGTAGCGTGTCTTCCATCAAAATTTATAACTAGCGAGTGTGTTGACGGCTCAATCATTTCAATAATTCCAACATCGCCGTTAAAAACACCGTTACCCTCTTCGCCGTTTTTTGTCCAATTAATATTATAGTTGTTTTTTATTTGCATTACTTTATCGCCCTCTCTAAAAACACGGGTAAGCAATGCAATTTCTTTTTTTGATTTGTCTGGCGGGTTTAGCTCTTTTTGCAAAACTCTGTTTAAATTTATAGTTCCAACCTGCCCTTTTTTAGAAGGACATAGAACTTGAATATCTGTAAGTGGTGAAAACCCATACGCCTTTGGTAACCTTGATTTGCACAACTCTACGACTGTATTCGATGTGCTTGTTGCATCTTTTCTTGGCATATAAAAAAAGTCTGAATCAACTTTGTCCATTATAGGCATTTCACCTTTTACTATTCTATGTGCATTAGAAACAATTAGGCTCTCCATTGCTTGACGAAAAACTTCATCAAGCTTTACCACTGGTAAAACATCCGACCTTATTAAATCGTGCAAAACATTCCCCGCACCAACCGGTGGCAACTGGTCACTATCCCCCACCATTACAAGTCTGCAACCAAGCGGTAACGCATCAAGCAAGCTTGCAAATAAAACAACATCAACCATTGATAATTCATCAACTATAACGGCATCTGCTTCTATTGGGTTTCTAGCATTTCTTGCAAAGCTCATTCTCTCTCCCGTTGTTCGCTCCGCCTCTAAAAGTCTATGAATTGTTTTTGCCTCTTTACCTGTTATTTCAGACATTCTTTGTGCCGCTTTTCCCGTTGGCGCTGTAAGAGCAACATTTAGATTATCTTTTTCAAACAACTCTAAAATGCCGTTGATAGTTGTTGTTTTTCCCGTTCCTGGCCCACCTGTGAGTATTAGCAAACCTTTTTCTATCGCTGTGGCTATTGCTAGTCTTTGCTTTTTCTCATACTTTATATTATTATTTTCCTCAATTTTATTAATCTCTTCATTAAGGGTCGACTTGCCTGCCGGCGGAAATTGTTGCATTACTCTTATCCTTTGCGCTGCTTGCTTTTCTGCAAAATAAATATAAGGTAAAAACACAAATTCCCTACCATTGATTTTTTCAACAACTAACTGCTTTTGATGTTCTAGCGTATCTATTGCAATATCTATAGTGTCATTATCTTCTTGCAACAAACTGTTTGATGGTTCTAACAGCTTATCCCTTGGCACACAGGTATGCCCGTTTAAAAGGTTATGTTTTACAACATGAACAATGCCAGCCATAACCCTAAAATCATTTAGTGGCGGTGACGGCAAAAGCCTTGCTATGCTGTCAGCCCTCTCAAAACTCATTCCAACCGCATCAGAACACAATATATACGGATTTTCCCTTATTCGATCAACCGCCATTGGACCAAAAACCTTAAACGCATCTATACATTCGGTTGGCGTCATTCCGTATCCCTCAAGGCAAATCACAGTTTCCCGTATTGCAAACTGGCTTTTAAAATCCTCGCTCATTTTATCAGCCTTTCGCCTTGATATACCCTTAATAGTGGCAAGCTTCTCTGGATGGTTTTCAAGCACATCAAATGTGTCCTCGTCAAATTTCTCAACAATCTTAACAGCCGTTGCAGGTCCGATTCCTTTTATTGTTCCGCTTGATAGATACTTTAAAATTTGTGCAACAGTCGTGGGCATATTTCTCTCGCAAAGCTCTGCCTTAAATTGTCTTCCAAAAGATGCGTGATTGCCCCATTTACCTAGCAGGCTTAGCTCTTCCCCTGGTGATATCTCAGGCAAAATGCCTACGACCGTTACAAGCTCTCCATCGGGTGTGCTTAAATCAAGTACGGTAAACCCTGTTTCTGCTTTGCGAAAAACTATATTTTCCGCCATACCACACAGTGATTCCATTTCCTGTTCGCTCAATTATAAACACCCCCAACACTGAACATTTTATAAATTCATTATACTTCAACATTCTTATTTTAGCAATTCAGAACGCTTTATAACCTCGCATATTTCGTCACAGCTACACATTTCAACATTATCACTATCATCACATAAAATTCTGCACATCTCCGCTGCTGATTCGCACATTCCACAGTCTACAACCGTAACTTTTACATTGCGAAAACTGCCAAACATACCAAATCCCAGTGATAGTAAGTACACAAGGCCTGCTACATCACTACCACTTGCATCAGGTGGAATGAGGAGTATATACTCTCCTCCTTTTTTGGGTATTAAAATACGCAAAAGTAAGTAGTTAACTATTGAAATAATGCCGGCTAAAAGAAAAATTAGCAATACTGCGTAAATTATACTTTCTAACATTTATGCTCACCTCATTATTATAGTATGAAGTGAGCATAATATTGGTTTTATTTTTATTAAAAATAGCGACCAGATCTGTAAGCCGAGTTCTGTCATTTAAGGCAATCATCTTTCTACGCTTTGTGTTGCCACAAAACTTTAGCCACCCGTTGAAGAATTTGCCGAGCTAGCATCTTCGGTCGGTGTTGCTTCGGATAGGGTTTGCATGGCCATACAGTCTCCTGTATGCCGGTGAGCTCTTACCTCACCTTTCCACCCTTACCAACAATGTTGGCGGTATCTCTCTGTTGCACTTTCCCTAAGGTCACCCTCGGCGGCCGTTAGCCGTTACCCTGCTCTGTGAAGCTCGGACTTTCCTCGCGTGGAACAAGTCCACCCGCGACTGCCCAATCTGCTCGCTTTTCTTTTATATTTTAATTCAATTCTACCCTATTGTCAAATTAATTTTTTATTTTAACTGTTTAATTTTAAAAATATTTTACAACATTATAACCTAATAATATAATGCAAGATACCACATAACTTTTTTAAAAAACTATGTGGCACCTTGTGTATTAAACTTTTAAATCATCTTCAATTTTTCAATGCTTGCAAGCTTTACACAAACGCAAAGTAATTGTGTTGCTTTTTCAAGCTCTTCAACACTTGGAAAAGTTGGTGCAATTCTGATGTTTCTATCAAACGGGTCTTTACCATATGGGTATGTAGCCCCGCATTCTGTAAGTGTAACTCCCGCATCTTTGCATAGTTCATACACTCTTTTTGCACACCCATCAAGAACATCAAGGCTTATAAAATATCCGCCGTTTGGTTCTTCCCAGCTTGCAATACCGTGTGGCCTTAGCTCCTTGTTAAACGCTTTTAAAACTACATCAAATCTTGGTGCAATTATCTGCGCATGTTTTTCCATATGCTTATGAACATTATCTATTCCATCAAAAAACTCTGTGTGCCTGATTTGGTTAATCTTATCAGGACCAATTGTTTGAACAGACAGACGCTCTTTTATCATTTTTATATTATTCTCAGACGCTGCAAGCACTGCAACACCAGAGCCAGGAAAAGTTACCTTTGATAATGACGCTACCATTATTGCACGGTCTGGATTTCCGGCATTTTTGCACTCACCTAGCAAATCAAGAAGCGAGTCGTGGTTTGAGCTTAGATGATGAATACAATAAGCATTGTCCCAAATTATTCTAAAGTCGCTTGCAGTTTCCATAGCTGACAATCTTTTTACCGTATCATCAGAGTATGTTACACCTGTTGGGTTTGAATATTTTGGCACACAAACCATACCCTTAACCGCATCGTCTTTTACAAGCTCTTCAACTATGTCCATATCGGGTCCTGTGCTAAGCATTGGAACATTCACCATTTCTATTCCAAAATACTCACAAATTGCAAAATGCCTATCATATCCAGGTACTGGACAAAGGAACTTTACTTTATCCATCTTGCCCCACGGCTTGCCACCAGAGCCTCTTAAATAGCACTGGCTTATGTAGTCAAACATCATTGTAAGGCTTGAGTTACCGCCAACAATGACATTTGCGAAAGGAACATCTAGCAATTGCGAGAAAAACTCTTTGGTTTCTTTTAGTCCATCAACACCGCCATAGTTCAAGCAGTCAATGCCATCTTTTGAAATAAGAGAGCTTTTTGAATTGATTGTGTCAAGCATACCTTTTGAAAGCTCTAGCTGCTCTAGGCAAGGCTTGCCTCTGGACATATCTAATTTTAAGTTTTGGGATTTAAAATCCTCATATTGTTTTTTAATTTCGTTTTCTAATTGTGTAAGTTCATCAAAAGATAAATCTTTATACATTAAGATTACCTCCAAAAGCT
>JAAYPE010000059.1 GCA_012519975.1 Clostridiales bacterium | reverse complement strand
GCATAAAACCCACCGTTGTTTTTGTAGATGAGAAAAACCGTGTTGCCGACATTAAAAATTTTGAAAAACACGGAGAAATTAGATAATCGACCCTAAAGCTACTGCGTATTGTGTGTTTTTATAAAAATTAAAATTTACCCCATAGGTGTTGCCAATTTGCTTTAAAATTTGCTGTGCCTGTGGGGTTTTTGACAAGTTTCCTATCGCTACAATTTCGCTTGTGTCAACTGATTTTGTAGCAAGAGCGCTCACTCTGCCTATTGTTTGAAAAACCATATTTACAATGCCAATTGCGATATCCCGCTCTTTTAAATCTTGTGATTTTGCCACTTTTCCAAAGTTTGACGCTATTAAATCCTGTGGCAATTTGCAATTATTATTTTTGTTTTTGTTATCTAAAAAAATATCAATCTTTGACAAATCTCCTGTTTTTGACAAGCTTATAAGTTCGTCAAAACTGTCGATATCTAGCAGTAGCTTTGACAGTCCCATTAGTGTCCCACCACCAACACCGCTACCGCCCAAATGCGTTATTTCATCGCCATTTACAAAAACTATTGCCGTACCAGTTCCCATACTTAAAGCCGTGAATTTTTTAAGCTTTGAAAAATAACAAGCACCCTTTGCCATTGCATAAAACTCGTCAACCTTTTGTGTTTTTATGTTTAAAATATCATCTGCAAAGCTTGATCCAACACCGGTTACTGCAATTTCACAAACATCTTTTATTTTAATTTTTTGTGTTTTTAAAAGCGATGTCAAATTTTGCTCAATTTCATTTTTAGAGCTACAATTTTCAAAGCAGGCAAAACGGATAACCTCGTCATTACCCGTTATTGCCATTTTTGTTGCACTAAGCCCTATATCTATTCCAATTTTTACATTCATTTTTTCACCTGTTTTATTTTTATAAGGCTATTATATTAAATTTGTATCTAAAAATCAAAGAAAAGCTAAAAAACTATTTTTCGATTTCCCTAATTAAATTTACCATTTCTATTGCACTTACTGCGCTATCAAAGCCTTTGTTGCCCGATTTTGTGCCTGCTCTCTCAATTGCTTGCTCTATGTTTTCGGTTGTAACTACTCCAAAAATTACTGGAATATCACTGCTAAGCGACACACTTGCAACCCCTTTTGACACCTCGCTACAAACATAATCGTAGTGCGTTGTACTGCCACGAATAACAGCACCTAGGCAAATTACTGCGTCATACTTTTTGCTGTTTGCCATTTTTAATGCAATAAGCGGTATTTCAAAAGCACCGGGAACCCACGCAACTTCAATATTTTCATCGCTCACATTATGTCTTGTTAAGGCGTCTATTGCACCACCTAGTAGCTTTGATGTTATAAATTCGTTAAACCTTGCAACCACTATTCCAATTTTAATATCCTTTGATACTAATTTTCCCTCATATGTTTTCATCTTTATTTCTCCTTTATTTAATATTTAAATAGTGACCCATTTTGTCTTGCTTTGTTTTTAGATATTTTTTGTCGAACTCGTTTGCCTCTATTTCTATTGGCACCCTTTTTGTGATTTGAATTCCAAAATCTGATAGCTGATAAATTTTGTCTGGATTGTTTGTAATAAGCTGTAGAGTTTTTACCCCTAAATCCCTTAAAATCTGTGCGCCAATATAATATTCTCTTAGATCTTCGTCAAAGCCTAGCGCCAAATTTGCCTGCACGGTATCCATTCCACTGCTTTGCAATTCATATGCTTTTAGCTTGTTTAGCAGTCCTATACCTCTGCCCTCTTGACGCATATATAACAAAATTCCTCTGCCTTCTTTTTCTATCATTTGCATTGATGTTTGCAACTGTTTTCCACAATCACAACGGCTAGAGTGGAAAACATCACCCGTTAAACACTCAGAATGCACCCTACAAAGCACATCCTCACCGTTGCCAATATCGCCTTTTACAAGTGCTATGTGATGCTCGCCGTTTATTATATTTTTATATCCCTTTGCTTTAAAAATTCCAAAGCTTGTTGGCAAATCTGTTGTAGCTTCACACTTTACAAGCTTGTCAAATCTTTTGCGATAGTTTTGTAGTTGCTCTATTGTTACAAATTTCATATCCCACTTTTTTGCAAGCTCTATAAGCTTTGGTGTTTTCATCATTTGACCGTCGTCGTCCATTATTTCACAGCAAAGACCACATTCCTCAAGCCCCGCAAGACGCATTAGGTCAACTGTTGCCTCTGTGTGACCCGAGCGTTCAAGCACCCCGTTTTTTTTAGAAAGCAGTGGAAACATATGCCCCGGTCTGCGAAAATCGCTAGGCTTTGAATTTTTGTCCACAACATTTAGTGCCGTTATACTTCGCTCTTTTGCAGAAATTCCCGTTGTTGTGTCTATATGGTCGATTGAAACTGTAAAGGCTGTTTCGTGATTGTCTGTGTTATTTTCTACCATTTGCGAAAGATTTAGCCTGTTACAAATCTCTAAACTCATTGGCATACAGATTAAACCCTTACCATACTTTGCCATAAAATTTATATTTTGCGTTGTTGCAAACTGGGCGCTACAAATAAAATCGCCCTCGTTTTCTCTATTTTCATCATCTGTTACTAAAATTATCTCTCCATTTTTTAAGGCGTCTAAAGCTTGTGGAATTGTGCTATAACTAAACATAATAATCCTCCTAAAATCCATTTTTAAATAAAAATTCTTTTGTTATTTTACTTTGTGGCAAAACAAATTTTTCTACATATTTTCCGATTACATCATTCTCGATATTGACTATGCTACCTTGCTTTTTTTCGTTTAAAATTGTGTTTTTTAATGTATGAGGAATTATTGACACCTTAAAACTATCCTCAAACACCTTTGCAACTGTAAGGCTAATACCATCTATTGCAACCGAGCCTTTTTCTATTATGTATTTCAAAATTTCAGGCGATGCTTTAACGGTATACCAAACGGCAATGTCATCCCTTTGTATTTTTAAAATTTTGCCTACACCATCAATATGCCCTGTGACTATATGTCCGCCAAACCTTGAATTTATTGCCATTGCGCGTTCCAAATTTACAAAGCTACCAACTCTAAGCTCTAAAAAAGATGTTCTGTTTAGTGTTTCGCTCATTACATCTGCTGTAAAAACATCATTTTCTATCGATGTTGCAGTAAGGCAAACGCCGTTTGTTAAGACACTGTCGCCAACTTTTAAATCTGTTAAAACTTGTTTTGCTTGTATTTCTAGCGTGCAAGACCTAGCACCTTTTTTTATTGCTTTTATTTTTCCTTTTTCCTCCACTATTCCTGTAAACATTCATAAGACACCTGCCCTTGTATTAAAATATCGTCATCAAAAATTTCTACCGTTTTATCAACGAGCTTTATACATTTATCAGGAGATAAAAATCCCACTCCACCGACTGGTGTTTTTGCACATTCTCCACCAAATATTTTTGGCGATACATACGCTTGCACCTTGTTTACAATCTCACTATTTAGTGCCGAAAAATTAAGCGTTGAACCACCTTCGAGCAAGATGCTGTCAATTTGCATTTGCCCAAGTTTTTGCATTAAAACTTGCAAATCTATGTGCGAGTTTTTTTGTGGAATCTCTATGATTTTACAACCTTGATTTTTAAATTTTTCTTTTAATTCATTATTTGTACTAGATGTTGCAATAATTGTTTTTATATTATTTGATGTTTTTATTATTTGTGAGTTTATGGGAGTTCTAAGACTTGTGTCACAAATTATACGCACGGGATTTTTTGCATTTTCTATTCTGCTTGTGAGCATTGGATTATCTGCAATTACTGTTTGCACCCCAACCATTATCGCGCTGTAACGACTCCTATCCTTGTGAACATTCTCTCTTGCCTTTTCTCCTGTTATCCACTTTGATTTGCCCGTTGCCGTTGCAATTTTGCCGTCTGCCGTCATTGCGTATTTCATCACTACAAACGGAGTTTTTGTTTTTATATAATGAAAAAACACCTCGTTCATCGCTTGGCTATCACGCTCTAATGTCCCTACCATAACTTCAATTCCCGCAGTTTTTAAAGCCTTTATCCCTTTTCCACTCGTAAGCGGATTTGGGTCAAGCGTTGCAACAACTACTTTTTTTATGCCACTATTTATTATTGCGTCGCAACAGGGTGGTGTTTTTCCAAAATGACAACAGGGCTCTAGCGTTACATACATCGTTGCATTTTGCGGGCTTTGCATACAGCTCTCTAGCGCTTTTCGCTCTGCGTGGAGGTCACCATATTTTTGGTGATATCCTTGCCCTATTATTTTGCCGTCTTTTACAATAACTGCTCCCACAAGCGGATTAGGGTTTACAAATCCTTGCCCTTTTTTTGCAAGGGATAACGCCTTTTTCATATACTCTATATCTTGCATACAAACCACTCCTTACAATAAAAAAATGCCCTGAATATAAATTCAAGGCATTGAATACACTTTAAAAACATCAATAGTTTTTTGCATTATCAAAAATCTTCTTCCATCCAGACTTTACTGTCGGCTTCGGAATTACACCGAATCAT
>JAAYPE010000005.1 GCA_012519975.1 Clostridiales bacterium | reverse complement strand
GAAATTGATTATCTTGACGATATGGCATTGCAAATAAAAGCTGACTATTTGAAACAAATAAAAGACAATATTTACTCATTGATTGGAATGATAGAGGACAAAGACCAGTAGATACAAAGAAAAATAGATCTTGACTATATTTTTTTTAATTGATATAATTATACAAAATAAATGTTTTGTATAATTAAGGGGAGTGAAAAAGTTGTAAAAGTTTGCTTATGTATTAGTTTTTGTTTGATTGCTAATATTGTTATCTGTTTTATTTATTATTTTTAATTGAATTCAAAACTGCAAAGTAAATTGTAAACTCTTAGAATATTAATTTTCCTAATAAATTATTATTTTTTATTACTTTATTGCTCTGATTTCAATGTTAATTTTATATACAAAACTTTATTAAATGTTATAATTACAATAGTTTTATATTTATTTGGAGGTTTTAAAATGATAACTCGTGCTGATTATCACACTTTTCCACCTATTGTGGTTGATTTTTTAAATTATTTAGCTGCTATAAAAAACCAATCTAATTTAACTGTTTCTGAATACGCTAGTGATTTAAGAACATTTTTTAGATTCCTAAAAGTTTCACGAGGGCTTGTCCTCCCTACCGAAGAATTTGAGAACATCGATATTTCTGATATTGACACAGATTTTATAAAAACAATTACACTAAGTGATGCCTATGCATTTTTGTCATATTGTAAAGATGATAGGGACAATAATGCAAAAACTAGAGCTAGAAAAGTTTCAACTTTGCGTAATTTTTTTAAATACTGCACGATTCAAGCAAAAATTTTGGATGAAAATCCGATGCAAGAGCTTGATACTCCCAAACTGCCAAAAACATTGCCAAAGTACTTGACTCTGGAGCAAAGCCAAGAGCTTTTAAAGCATAGTGCAACAGGAAAATTTAAAGAGCGAGATTATTGTATAGTTACATTATTTTTGAATTGTGGTCTTCGTTTATCAGAGCTTGTTAGCCTGAACTATACAGATATTCGTGATGATGGCACAATGCGTGTAGTAGGAAAAGGAAATAAAGAACGCACAATTTATCTTAATAATGCGTGTATTTATGCTATAAAAAATTATATGGAAGTTAGACCTGTAGAAGGTGTAAAAGATAAAAATGCTTTATTTTTAAGCAACAGACTCCAAAGAATAAGCCCTAAAACAGTTCAACATATTGTTTACACAGCACTTGAAAAAAGCGGACTTGCAAATCAAGGTTTTTCGGTTCATAAACTTAGACACACAGCCGCAACCCTTATGTATCAGCACGGTGATGTTGATTTGCTTGTTTTAAAAGAGATTTTAGGGCACGAGAATTTGGGAACAACTCAAATCTATACACATATTGTTGATGAGCAGTTAAAAAAAGCTGCTCAATCCAATCCTTTGAGTGAAGAAAAAATAGATTAAAAATTAAATTTTGAAGCAAATATCATTGTAGTAATTGTATCAATTATTGCAGAAAGTAACATTATAATTAATAAAATAGAAAATCTAATTGAGTATTTTTTAAATAAATTTCCGTGTTTATTTTGTGTTTTTCCAGATATAATATTATAGATTTCATATGACATTATAAAACTTTCATTACAACCAAATAATAAAGCGGCGGTAGAAATTATAGCGCTAGGGAAAATTACTGTCATACAATATCCCGCGCCACTCATTGAATAAGTGCTATAAAGATAACCTGAAACCACACCAATTCCAATGCCTCTAAACAGTGGTACGATAGCAATTATTGGAGCACCAACAGCACACAATCCCGATGTAAACACCACTAAAAGAAAAAGTAGACAAACGCTAAATGAGTTGATAAAAGTTTGGAAAAAAGATTGTGTTGTTCTAAGCATTGTGTAATCAGAAAACATTATTACAAGCCTTGCATTTAACATATTATCTGTATGTTTTACTGAGATTGCGCCAATAATCATTCCTGAAAAGAATAAAGAGACTAAAGTGAACATCTTCCATTCTTCTCTTAAAATCATTTTAATTCTTGTAAAATCATATGTTTTGTGCTTGTATTGTTTTCTTCTTCTGTTATGCAAATTTATACTTGTCCCTTTATGCATATGATTTCCTCCGTTTTTAATTTAATATTGTAAAAGACAAACATTAATTTGTTTGTCTTTTTTTATTTTACTTTTTTATTTTCTTGTTAACTGATACAACGCCCCCAAATCCAGACATTATTATCATAAGTAAAATTGCAGTTACTGTAAGTGAACTTATAGTTCCACCATTTGCAATTGCTACAAATGAGGTAATAACAATTACAAGAGGAATACTTGTAAATACTCCAATCATCAGACCTTTTTTTCTTATGCATCTAGCAGCTCCATATCCACCTAAAAAAGCTGCAAGCATTGCAGAAACTAGAGCCATAATAGGAACACTTTTTTCTGTATAATCGAGTCTTACCATTTTAAAAGAGCATATCGAAAATAAGATAAACAATGACGCAGTGCCAAAGGCAAAGCCTTTTAAAATTGCAATTGCATACTGCTTTGCTTCACTGTTTTCATTAATAGAAGCTTTTGTTTTTCTTTTTGCAGTGCTTGAAGTCATAAAAAAATCCCCCCACATCATTAATAAATGATATGAAAAGGGATTATAATTTATGCAACTATTTTTTGTTGTTCTTATTTTCTTTATCTGCAATTTTTTTTGCTTTTGCAGCATCAAGTGCCGCTTGTTTATTTGCAATCATTTTTTCACTAGCTGTGATGTTTGTAATAATGGATGTGCGAGTAACACGAATTTTTATTCTATCTGCTCCTGTTTCAATAACAATAGAATCATCTCTAAGAGTAACAACCCTTCCCATAATTCCACCAGCAGTTACAATTTCATCACCGATTTGAAGTGTTTCGCGCATTGCAGCGTCTGATTTTTCTTGATTTTTTTGTGGTCTTATCATTAAAAAATAAAGGGCAAAAAACATTGCAACTAGCATAATAATTGATAAGAATTGTGAGCCTTGATTTGCCTCAGCACCCTGCGCACTTTGCATCATTATAAGATAATTTGAAAATTCCATTTTTTTACCTCCGTTGAGTTAATGTTTATATTATATCCTTTATTAAGTATCTGTGCAAGTGAAAATTTTATATACGAGTATCGAGTATATCCACATATTTTTCTTTAAACTCTGTAAAGGTTCCATTTTCAAGATTTTCACGAATTTTTTCCATTAGAGTATTATAAAAATAAAGATTATGAATAACACAAAGCCTCATTCCAAGCATTTCTTTACTCTTGAATAGGTGGCGAATATATGAGCGAGAATGCCTTTGGCAAGTGGGGCAATTACAAGTAGGGTCAAGCGGATTATCATCTCTTGCGTATTTTTCATTGTTGATATTTATAATTCCAGACCATGTAAATAAATGACCGTGCCTTGCATTTCTACTAGGCATTACACAATCAAATAGGTCTACCCCTCTGCTCACAGCTTCTAAGATATTGCCTGGAGTTCCAACTCCCATAAGATAGCGAGGTTTGTTTTCTGGCATATATGGTTCTACTGCGGATATAACACGGTACATATCTTCTTTGGGTTCTCCAACGGCAAGCCCACCTATAGCGTATCCATCTAAATCGAGTTTTTTTATAGTTTGCATATGCTTTATTCTCAAATCATCGAATACACAACCTTGGTTTATTCCAAAGAGCATTTGTTTGTTGTTTATTGTGTCGTGCAGTGCATTAAGACGCTCCATTTCATCTTTGCAACGATACAGCCAGCGAGTAGTCCTGTCGCACGATTTTGTCGCATATTCAAGTGTTGCAGGGTTTGCAACGCACTCATCAAATGCCATTGCTATTGTTGAGCCTAGATTTGATTGTATGCGCATACTTTCTTCAGGTCCCATAAATATTCGTTTGCCATCAACATGAGAAGAAAAAAGCACACCTTTTTCCTCTATTTTGCGAAGACTTGCAAGTGAAAAAACTTGAAACCCACCACTATCGGTTAAAATTGTTTTATCCCAGCCGGTAAACTTGTGAAGTCCGCCCATTTCTCTTATTAATTGGTCGCCTGGCCTTACATGAAGATGATATGTATTGCAAAGCTGAACTTGACAATGAATGTCTTCCAAATCATAGGCCGAAACAGCACCCTTAATAGCTCCAGATGTTGCAACATTCATAAAAGCTGGTGTTTTAATTTTTGAATGTACTGTTTCAAAATCGCAAAGTCTTGCGCTTCCTTCTTTTTTAATTACTTTAAACATTTTTCCTCCTAAGATATAATCATTGAATCTCCAAAACTAAAGAATCTATATTTTTCATCAACTGCAGTTTTATATGCATTCATAGTATTATCATAGCCACAAAAAGCACTAACAAGCATTATGAGTGTGCTCTCAGGCAAGTGAAAGTTTGTTATAAGAGCATCAATACATTTAAACTTATAACCTGGATAAATAAAAATATCCGTCCAGTCCTCACATTCTTCAATTTTGCCGAGTTTGCAAGCTACAGATTCAAGAGTTCTACAGCAAGTTGTTCCAACTGCAAAAACTTTTTTGTTTTTATTCTTTGTGTTATTAATTAGCTGTGCAGTTTCTTTTGGCAACCAATAATGTTCAGAATGCATTTTGTGTTCTTCAATATTATCAGTTTTTACAGGTCTAAAAGTGCCAAGTCCTACATGCAAAGTAACATAACCAATACCGACACCCTTAGCTTTGATTTTTTCAAGCAATTCATCAGTAAAGTGCAGTCCCGCAGTTGGTGCTGCAGCAGAACCTAACTCTTTTGAATAAACAGTTTGATACCTCTCATTGTCTAAAAGTGTTTCTGTTATATAGTGTGGCAACGGCATTTGTCCAATTTTATCAAGAACATTAAAAAAGTTGCCTTCATAATAGAATTTTGCGATCCTGTTTCCATTTGGTAAAACTTCAATTATCTCAGACTTTAAAAGACCATCGCCAAAAATGAATTTTGCACCTTTTTTTGCCCGCCTGCCAGGGCCCGTGATTGTTTCCCAAACATCGTCACCTTTTTGATTTAACAACAAAAACTCGACTTTTGCTCCTGTTTCCTCTTTTATTCCATAAAGTCTTGCTGGCAAAACTCTTGTATTATTTAGAATCAAGCAGTCACCCTCACTCAAAAAATCAAGAACATCCGAAAAGTGCTTATGTTCTAATTTGCCACTGTTTTTATCTATATGTAACAACCTAGAATTATCCCTTTTTTCAAGTGGATTTTGGGCAATCAATTCTGTAGGTAAATCATAATAAAAATCACTTTTTTTCATACTTATCTCCTGTTAAAAACATTTTTAAAAAATATTTGACTAAAAATAATTATAATGGTATGATATCTGTAATTTAATAGCATATTAACAGATAGAGGTGCGTCATTTATTAGTAGCATTTTTAAAGTATCCGAATACTAATGATTTAATGCAAAAGGAAATGTCGCCGAAGTATTGCAACAATTCGGTAGTTGTAGTGCTGGTTGTATAGTTAAAAGCTATGCAACTGTCATCATTGTATTGGTGGAGTGCTATCAATTTTAGGACTGTCCTAGAATAACACTTCTCATATTATATTGCAATGATGACCGGTTTACAACCGGTTTTTTATATATTATCAGTTTGTATCGAAAAGATGGAGGAAAAGCACTATGAGAAAGTACAATGTAGGTATAATTGGCGGAACAGGTATGGTTGGGCAAAGATTTGCAGCTATGCTTGAAAATCACCCTTGGTTTGATGTTAAGGTTGTTGCAGCGAGCAAACGCTCTGCTGGAAAAACATATAAGGAAGCCGTTGGTAGTCGCTGGACTATTGAAACTCCTATGCCAAAATCAATGGAAGATATAGTTGTTTTAGATGCAACAAAAGATATTGAAGAAATCTCTAAAAAAGTTGATTTTGTTTTTTGTGCAATAGACCTTGATAAAGAAGCTACAAAAGAGCTTGAATACGCTTATGCAAAGGCAGATTGCCCCGTAGTTTCAAACAACAGTGCACACAGACATACACCTGATGTTCCTATGATTATTCCTGAGATTAACGCCGAACATTCAAAAATAATTTCATCACAAAGAAAAAGACTTGGAACAAAACGAGGATTTATTGCAGTAAAATCTAATTGCTCTTTGCAAAGCTATGTTCCTGCATTATATCCGCTTTCAAAATATGGTGTAAAAGATGTTTTGGTTTGCACATATCAAGCAATATCGGGTGCTGGAAAAACATTTGAAACATGGCCTGAAATGGTTGATAATGTTATTCCTTATATTGGTGGCGAAGAGGAGAAGTCTGAAAAAGAACCGCTAAAAATTTGGGGTGAAATTCAAAACGATGAGATTGTTCCAGCACAGTCCCCTAGTTTTACAGCTCAATGCATTCGTGTGCCTGTTTCAAATGGTCACCTTGGTGCAGTTTTTGTAAGATTTGATAATAAACCAAGCAAACAAGAAATTTTAGATGTATGGAAGAACTTTAAAGGCAGTGCTCAAGAGCTAAACCTTCCAAGTGCTCCAAAACAGTTCCTAAATTATTTTGTTGAGGATGATTTGCCACAAACAAATCTTCAACGAAATCTTGAAAATGGAATGGCTATTTCAATTGGCAGACTAAGAGAAGATACTCAGTACGATTACAAGTTTGTATGTCTTTCCCACAACACACTAAGAGGTGCCGCTGGTGGAGCTGTTCTTTTGGCAGAGCTTCTTTGTGCGCAGGGATATATTGACTGATTTGGAGGGTTAATTAAATGAAAAAAAGTGTTTTTACAGGTGCTGGAGTAGCTATTGTAACACCATTTGGAAAAGACGGAAAAATAAATTATGATTTGTTTGGCAAGCTAATAGACAGACAAATTGAAAATAATACAGACGCTATTATAGTTTGTGGAACTACTGGAGAAAGTCCAGTACTTGACCACGACGAGCACGCCGCAGCTATTGATTTTGTTGTAAGCTATGTTGGTGGCCGTGTTCCTGTAGTTGCAGGAACAGGCAGTAATGACACAGCTTATGGTCTTAGACTCTCTAACGAGGCTGAAAAAGCAGGTGCTGACGCTTTATTGATGGTTACACCATACTACAACAAAACATCTCAAAATGGGCTAATTAAGCACTATAACTATATTGCAGACAGAGTTTCTGCACCAATAATACTATACAATGTTCCAAGCCGTACAGGTGTGGACATCAAGCCTGAAACTTACCTTGAACTCTCAAAACACGAAAGAATTGTTGCAACTAAAGAAGCTAACGGTAACATAGCGGCTCTTGCAAAAACAATTTCACTTTGTGGTGACAACCTTGATGTTTACTCTGGAAATGATGACCAAATTACTGCATTTATGTCACTCGGTGCAAAGGGCGTTATTTCAGTTATATCTAATGTTATTCCTAAAGATACACACGATATGGTTTATAAATATCTTGATGGCGATGTAAAGGCAAGTGCCCAGCTTCAGTTAAAATATATGAATCTTTGCAGTAGTTTGTTTATGGATGTTAATCCAATTCCTGTTAAAGAGGCGCTTGTAATGATGGGGTTTGATGTTGGTGAGTGCCGTATGCCTCTAGCTCCCCTATCTGACTGTGCAAGGACTATTCTTGAGAATACACTTAAAGAATACGGATTAATTTAATATAAAAACGGGCAAGGATGTGAAAAGATGAACAGCATTTTACTTAGTGGTTGCAATGGTCAAATGGGTAAGTCTATTGCAAGCTGTGTTGATCAACGAGATGATTGCAAAATTGTTGCGGGACTAGATATTTCAAATACAAAAAATGGCTCTTTCGATGTTTATAAATCTGTAGACGATTTTAAGGGTGAAGTAGATGTAATTATTGATTTTTCTCACCCATCTTCATTAGAAAAGCTACTTGATTTTGCTATTAAAACAAAAACTCCGGCTGTAATTGCAACAACTGGTTTGTCAGATAAACAAATTCAAAGTATAAAAGATGCATCAAAAGTAGTGCCTATATTTTTTTCTGCTAATATGTCGCTAGGTATCAATCTTGTAAAAGAGCTTGCACAAAAAGCTACAAAGGTTTTGGGCACAAGTTTTGATATTGAAATAGTTGAAGCGCATCATAACAAAAAAATTGACGCACCAAGTGGCACGGCTTTAATGCTTGCGGACGCTATTTCAGAGCAGTTTATTGACCCACCAACATATGAGTTTGATAGACACTCCAAAAGAGTAAAAAGAGAAAAAAACGAAATAGGAATCCACGCAGTTCGTGGTGGGACAATTGTAGGCGAACACGAAATAATTTTTGCAGGACACGATGAAATTATAAAAATTAGTCATACCGCAATGTCTAAAGAAATTTTTGCAACAGGCTCTATAAATGCGGCATTGTTTATTTGTGGTAAGCCAGCAGGTCTTTATTCGATGAATGATTTGATTGATTCAGAATAAAAATAAAAGGAGTTTTAGATATGAAAATAATCGAAAACATTACACTAACAGAAGATGTGACACTTATTTCTCTTCAAGATTCCCCTGCCGATATTAAAACTATATCGAATGTTTTTGGTATGATTTCTAACGCTGATATTGATGTTGATATGATTTCACAAACTCCGCCAACTGGCGTTACGACAAATCTTTCTTTTACTGTTAATTCTAATGACTTTTCCAAAGTCCTTGTAATTGCAAAAGAAATAAGAGAAATAGATGCTAACATCAAAATTAATATTAGTAGCGGAAACTGCAAAGTTTCTGTCACAGGTGATGGTATGCGGGGAAAACCTGGGGTTGTTTCAAAAATCTTTAGTGCACTATCGCAGATTGATGTTGATATTATTATGATAACAACATCTGAGGTAGATGTTTCTTTTCTTGTTGGAAAATCTGACTCCGAGCTTGCCGTTCAAGCAATAAAAGATATGTTTAAATAGTTTTGTAAATTAATATTTAGTTTTTATTTATGAGTTCTGTATATTACAGGGCTCATTTTTATATAAAAAAGCCCCTTTGTTAATGAGCTAACGAAAGGGGCAATTAGTGGGGCAAATTTATATTTTAATATAAAAAAATTATTTATCATCAGGAAAAGGTATAACCATTTTTACGCCATCAAATTCAACTATTTTTGAAGGCATTCCATAAACATTTTTAATGCATTCAGTTGTCATTGATTCAATGTCACCATATGAATATATCTTAGAGTCTTTTAAAAATAAAAATCTATCACAGTATCTTAAAGCCAAATTTAAATCGTGAATGACGATTGCGACTGCAATATTTTGTTCTTTAGAAATTGTCTTTACCAATTTTAAGGCTTCATACTGGTTTTTAGGGTCGAGATTACTTGTAGGTTCATCTAAAAGCAAAAGCTTAGGTTGCTGTGCCAAAGCTCTAGCGAGCATAACTTTTTGAAACTCTCCACCACTAAGTTCATCAATAAACCTCATTTTGAAATCTGTTAAATTAAGAGTTTTGATAACGGACTCCACAATTTCAAAATCACTCTCTTGAGCTTCCCATTTTATATATGGTTTTCGCCCTAGCAAAATAGAATCAAATACAGTCATACGGGACAACTCGTTTTTTTGCGCAACATAACCAACACGTTTTGCGAGTTCATTACGATGCAAATCAAATAAATTATCTTCACCCATAAGAACATATCCATTTTGTGGTTTATTAATTCGGTTCAAACATTTTATAAGAGTGCTTTTACCTGCACCATTATTCCCTAGCACGGCAATGCAATGGTTTTGTTCTATATCAAACGAAATGTTATCCAAAATTAGTTTATCATCATAAGAGAACGATATATCCCTTACATTAATCATCTTTTTGCAACCCCCTTAAATAAAATATATAAAAACATAGGGGCGCCAAGGAAAGATGTAATTGCCCCAATAGGTAAAATTACAGGGGCTACAATATAACGGGCAAATAGGTCGCTTAAAAGCAATATTATAGTCCCGCTGAGCGCTGAAGCTGGCAATAAAAATCTATAGTCATTTCCCACAAATTTTCTAAGCATATGGGGCGCTATAAGACCTACAAAACTAATTATTCCAACAAACGAAACAACCACCGATGTAGCCAAAGACGCAACAGTCATACTAGTTATCATAACTCTAGTTGTATTAACTCCGAGACTTTTAGCGGTACTAACTCCGCTTTCCATAACATTATAATTCCATCTGTTATACATAAAATAGATAAAAGCAATGGCACCAACTGTTGACATAATTTTGATTTCAGTCCAATTTGTTCTACCTAAGTCTCCAAAAGTCCAAAACACAACTGCAGCCACTTGAACATCATCGGCAAAATATTGAATAAGAGTTGTTCCTCCAATAAACATCGAGCTGAGTGCAACACCTGCAAGAATGACTGATTCTGGACCTAATCGTTTAAATCTTGAAAGACCAAGTATAATTAGTGTTGAAAAAATACCACCCATAAAGGCACATAAAACAACTAGCGATGGATTTTTTACACTTATAGCATTTGCAGAAGTAACAGTTCCCTGCACACCTGCACCAAACGCAATTATCGCAACAGCAGCACCAAATGATGCACCGTGAGATATTCCTAGTGTTGAATCAGAAGCAAGCGGATTGCGTAAAACACTTTGCATAACGCAACCCGACATTGCCAAAATGCCTCCAGCTACAATTGCTGTTACAACTCGCGGTAATCTTATTTTAAACACGATAGACTCCGAGCGTTTATCTCCTTGACCAACCAGTGTTTTTGCAACTTCTGAAATAGACAAGTTTGAAGAACCCCAGCTTATTGAAAGCAAAGAAAAAAATACGCACAAAGCTATTAAGAAAATTATTACAAGGTATTTATATCTAATATAGCCTTCATAGGTTTTAAACTTTAATTGCTTCCTTTTAAACATTCGTGATTATTCTCCAATCGTAATTTGTCTCCAGCTAAGGCCGCCATTTACCATATCGTTATAATAATTTGATGCTTTTTCTCCAAGCATTTTTACATATATTTCATTTGCTATTTTTTCAATATCAACATCTTTAAATTGCTCTGGAAAAATAATTGTGCCGGCATAATAAGCATTTATTATTGCGGTTTCAACATTTGTTGTATACCAATTATAAGCTACTTGAGAATAAACCTTGCCATTTTTTACAGCTCTTAGTGAATTATAAAAGTTCTTATTTTTTGCATAATTTTCATTAACAATTCCGATATTGTTAGGGTCTAGAAAAATAATATCAGGGTCCCAAGCAATAATTTTCTCAAGGTCTACTACAACTCCACCAGATTTGTCTGAAAGTTCATCGGACACCGATTTTGCATTAATTGCATTAAATGGTGGGAATTGAGTGTAAGTGCCTTCAATTCCATGTCCGCCACTAAACGAGCAAGCTCCGGTATAAACTGCTGGTTTTTCACTTTCAGGTATGTTTTTAGTTCTATCGTCTAAGTCTTTTTGTAACCCGTTTAGATAATCAACTAGCTCATTACATTGCTTTTCTTTTCCAAGAATTGTTCCAATAAGCTTCATAGATTTATTAAAGTCTGGGTCAAATATCCCTTGATATGCCACAGTAATAACCGGTATTCCCGTTTTTTCTTGCAATTTTTCAGACAAATCTTTTGGATATGCAGCAATTATAACATCAGGGTTTAGTTTTACGATTTCTTCTTCATAAGAAGTATAACCGCCCGAACCACCTTGGCCTACAATTGGCAAATTTTTAAAATTGTCATGATAAATATAATTGTAACCTTTAGCGAGCGTTTTATCACGCTCCCCTTCTTCTACTCCTACAATCAAATCTTGTGCACCGGCATAACAAATCATTCTAAGACTTCCAGCACCTAGTGCAACGGCACTCTCAACTTGTTTAGGGATTTCGACTGAGCGCCCTGCAAGGTCTGTTATTGTTATATTAGCACTTGTTTTATCTGTTTTTGTATCGCCTTTTTTATTACATCCTGTTGATATTAGCAATGTAAAAATCATTGCCATTACCATTAAAATTGATAAAATCTTTTTCATTATTATTTTCTCCTTTAATTAAAATCCTCTAGAATAATCTTTAAAGCAATCTAAGCAAACTTTAGCTCCATTTTGAATACGAATTTTATGTTCTGGAGCGCCTTCGCCACAATTTTCACAAACTAGTGTATTAAAAATCCTAGCTTTTTCAGGTAAATCATACTTAGGCTCACTAAAAGCAAAAACCTCATCAATAGGGGCAGTTAGAATAAACTTTTGTCTATCTTCCCTACTCATTTCAACATCAGATGCCTTTAAATAAACTCTAAGTTTTGAACCATCAGTACGGTTAAAAAAAGAAAAAGCCATTTTTCCTGTAGGCCTAAAGATTAAATTGCCTTTTCCAAAAGTACAGCTAAGAATCCATTGTACAGCGTCGACACCACAAGCATCATTTTCAGTAATGCATACAACATCTTCATCATCGCTTGGGTTTATTCCCATTTTTTCAATTGCAGCTTCGCTTGCCCTAAATCCAATAGCAAGTCCAGGACATTCGTGCCCGTGAAATTTTACACATTCATCCCATAATTTTTGATTCATTTGAATTCCTCCATTTTTAAAACAAGCTTATACTTCCCAGTATATTGTTGATATTGTTGTATTTGTTTTTTCGTAAATATATCCGTCGTTTTCAAAAGTTTTTATAAACTTAATTAAATCTGATTCATCTTCTTTAGATATATTTACAAATTGTTTCGCCCTATTTAAGTGCATTTTTGTTGCTAGTTTTGTTTCTTTTTTTGATTCCCAAATTTGTTCTTCTGACGCAATTTGTGGCTCATAGCCCAAGCCTTTTAAAAGCATTATTGCGTTATTTACTTGTGAATCTGAATTTGTGCTGTATTCTTTTGCACCTATGTACTCCATAATTTTATCAGTTACTGAATCCACTCTTTTTGTAGGTTTTGACAAAGCGCAATGACCTTTGCTTGCTTTAATCATTTTTTCAAGTGTACAAGCGTTGTTTATTGCGGGGGTCATATGTGCAAAAACCAGATCAAACTCTTTATAAAAACCTGCTTTTTCAATATCAAAGTCCTGCCACTTACAACACTGAAAATCAACATTATCTATATCAAGTTGAGCAGACTTTTCTCTTGCTAAATTTAGCATGTCATCAGAGAAATCAACACCCAAAAGATATTTAAAACTTTTTGATAATGCAAAAGAGTATTTGCCTGTTCCACACCCTACATCTAGAGCTTTTCCTTGTGGGTATAGCATATTATTATCTTTTAGTAGTTTTAAAAATGCGTTATCTTCAAAAGTTGGAACTTTAAATTCTTTTTGTGTTTCTGCAAACAAATTCCAAAAATCAACGCTCGCTTTTTCATCGACCTCTTTAGCTTTCCAGCTAGACCTTATTTTTTCAACATCATTAACATTATTTTGTACCAAAAATTACCCTCCTAAAATAAAAAAATGGAAGCTTACAAAAAATAAGCTTCCATAGCAAATTCAAATAGTATCTTTACTATTATTTCAAAAATAATTCTGTAACAAAACTTAAAAACAGATAACAAAACTTCTTAGTTTTAATAATTAACTTCTTGTTAAATTATTCATTATCAGTTACATATTATATATTATCTTTGTTACAAATGTCAACATAAAATTTAAAAAACATAAAAACTTATTCGGCATCTGTAACTTTACTAAATTTATAAACTTTATTTTTCTTATTTTCTTTCTTTTCAAGTATTAACTTGTTATCTTCAATAGCATATTTACAAGTAAAGTCTTGAGCTTTATTATCTTCAAAGGCTATAGAAATATTGTCTTCGTTTATTGTGTAGGTAAATTTATTTTTTTTTGCGGGCAACACTAAAGCACCGCTACCTTTTCCATCAAACTCGTACATAGTTATTGTGTCGTAATCCCACAAACCCTTTAATTCTTTATAATTTTTAATTGAACGATTATAAGAAACAAGCATAATTGTTATTGCTGTAACCGCAAGAACTGAAATTATGGTAAGCACCTTTATGTATTTTTTACTTATATTATGTTTGTTAATTTTTTACTCATTTTTTCTCCCTTTTAAATGCATTTTAAATAAATTAAAATCATATACAGTAAAAACAAGAGCTACAAACCAATATATTTACAAGGTCTGTAGCTTTTATGGTGGAGACGAGGGGGATCGAACCCCTGACCTTCTGAATGCCATTCAGACGCGCTCCCAGCTGCGCCACGCCCCCATTTATTCTTATTATTTTTCAACATAATAACATAAAATCCACTCAAAATCAAGCCTATTAAACTTTATTAATCAACTTTTGCTTTATACCGCCTATATAGTATAAAATTTAATGTAAAATATTTGCAATAAAAAAGTGATTAGTGTATAATTGGCATATATCATTTATTGGGAGAAGAATAACCGTGAAAATTGTTGTTATTGATGGCCAAGGTGGTGGTATAGGCAAAAGTTTGATTGAACAAATCAAGCTTAAAATTAGTAATGCTGAAGTTATTGCCATTGGAACAAATTCTGTGGCTACCTCTTGTATGCTAAAAGCAGGTGCGACCTATGCCGCAACGGGTGAGAATTCTGTTGTTGTTGCTTGCAAAACTGCTGATATTATTGCAGGTCCAATTGGCATTGTATTAACTGATTCTATGCTGGGTGAAATTACACAAAAAATGACCCACGCCGTTACCACAAGTAATGCGAGAAAAGTTCTTATACCTATATCAAAATGCCACACAAGTGTTGCAGGCCTTGTTGAGAAGCCAATGTCAAAATATATTGATGACGCTATTGATATTATAAAAAGCTTTTATGATTAATTTAAAATTGTTAGACTGAATTCTATTTATGTTTTCAGTCTTTTGTTTTTGATTATACATAAGTATTTGAATTATGATGAATATCCTTTTACAAATGCATATAGTATTAAAATAGATAATTAAAACTAATTGGGAGTGTTAACTTAAGATGAATGAAGAAATTAAGCATTGTGACGCTACATCAGAACTAGAATATCTAAAACTACTTTCTAGGCAGTATCCAACCGCACAATCTGCAG
The DNA here is from genome assembly GCA_012519975.1 of Clostridiales bacterium. Classification (GTDB taxonomy): domain Bacteria; phylum Bacillota; class Clostridia; order Oscillospirales; family Acutalibacteraceae; genus RZYX01. Next base: position 3,704 of record JAAYPE010000005.1, on the reverse strand, counting down.
CAAGTGAAATTATAAACTTGCAAGCAATTCTTAATTTGCCAAAAGGAACAGAACACTTTATGTCTGACCTTCATGGCGAGTATGAGGCTTTTATACATATTTTAAGTAACGCCTCTGGCGCCATTAGAGAAAAAGTTGATATGTTATTCTCCTCTACCCTATCTGAAAATGAAAGAGCTGTTCTTGCAACCTTAATTTACTATCCTGAAGAAAAACTAGCAGAGATTGGGCCAACGGTCGTAGATATTAATGAATGGTATAAACAAACTTTAAATCATTTAATTGAGATTTGTCACCTTGTTGCATCAAAATACACACGCTCTAAGGTAAGAAAATCTTTGCCAGCCGAATACAGCTATATTATTGATGAGCTTCTAAACACTGACTTTACATTACATAACAAAAAGGAATATTACGATAATATTATTTCTACTATTATTTCCATTGGTAAGGCTGAGGATTTTATAATAGCTATGTGTGAGCTAATTAAACGCCTTATCGTTGACAGACTTCATATAGTTGGTGACATTTTTGATAGAGGACCTAGGGCAGATATTGTAATGGACTCTTTGCAAAAGCACCATGCTGTTGATATTCAGTGGGGCAACCACGATATTTTATGGATGGGAGCTGCGGCCGGTAGTAGAGTGTGTATTGCAACAGTTTTAGCAAACTCGGTTTTGTATAATAACCTTGAGGTTATTGAAGCTGGATATGGCATTAGCTTGCGTCCACTAGCAATGTTTGCAAATGATGTATATGCACAAACGGATACAGAGTGCTTTGAAACAAGAACTCCCAACGATGCAACAGCATACAAGCCCAAGGACATTGCCTTAGGTGCTAGAATGTATAAAGCAATTATTGTAATAATGTTTAAACTTGAAGGTCAAGCAATTATGAGAAACCCTGATTTTAAGATGGACGAAAGACTTTTGCTTGATAAAATTGACTATGATAAAGGAACAATTAATTTGGGCGGAGAAATTTATCATCTTTGCGATTGCGATTTCCCAACAATTGATATTAATGACCCTTATAAGCTCAATAGCGAGGAAACTGATTTAATTGAAGAACTGCGCCTATCCTTTATTGGAAGTGAAAAACTTCAATCTCATGTCAAATTTTTGTTTTCTAAAGGAAATTTATACAAGTGCTTTAATGGCAACTTGCTAATTCACGGCTGTGTTCCTATGAACGAAGATGGAAGCTTTATGGAATTTGATATTGGTGGTAAAAAATTAAAGGGCAAGGCTTTTTTAGACCACGCTGAAAAAATTGCCTATACTGGTTTTTACGGTAAACCAAACAGTAAAGAAAAAAGATTTGGTGAGGATTTTTTGTGGTTCTTGTGGTGTGGAAAAAACTCCCCTCTTTTTGGACGAGAAAGAATAACTACTCTTGAAAGACGGCTTGTAAAAGATAAATCAACATGGGTTGAACCTAAAAATGCTTACTATGACCTTACAAAAAAGGAAGAGTATTGCGAAAAAATATTAAAAGAATTTGGGCTTGGTAGCAGCCGTTCTCATATAATAAATGGGCATATCCCTGTAAGGTCTAAGGATGGTGAAAACCCTATTAAAGGTGGCGGAAAACTAATTGTCATTGATGGTGGGTTTTGCAGGGCTTACCAGTCCACAACCGGCATTGCAGGGTATACGCTAATATACAACTCTTATGTTATGCGTTTGTCCTCACACGAGCCTTTTGGCGGGGCTAAAAACGCAATTAGGAACAATACAGACATATTGTCAACATCAGTTGTTTTTGAGCGACTTGAATCAAGAATTAAAATTAGCGAAACCGACAATGGTGCTCTTTTACAAAAAAATATAGATGAACTAAAAAAATTGCTTGAAGCATATAATAAAGGAATTATTATGGAGCATAATTAAAGCCCTAAACAAAAAGTCGGACAATAAAACGCCGACTTTTTGTTTGCAAAAATTTAATTTAGAGGTAATTAAAATGTTAAACGAAAAAATATTTTCAAAAGTTTCAAAAGCTCAGTTAATTTGGTGGTGGATTTTTAGAATTATTGTAATTAGTCCGTTAATATTTTCTTGGCAATCTCCTCACGAAAACATAAAACTTCAAATAATTTCAAATTTTATTGCAACATTTGCGTGGGAAATTATTCAGTTCTCTCCAATTAAATTAAAAATTTCTGAGATATCACCAACTTTTCAAAACTTTACTGTAGTGCAAGTTTTTCTTGCTTCTTTTTTAGGAGCATTTAAAGATTTTTATTACACTGTTTGGTGGTGGGATTCTGTTATTCATATTATTGGTGGAGGAATGTGTGTTATTCTAGGGTATGAGATTGTGACGGCATTGCAAAAGCACTATAAATCTATTATCCCTGTTGGAATTTTAATATTTGCAGCTTTCGGATTTTCATTTTTTGCAGGCACACTTTGGGAAATTTTTGAATTCTTATTCGACCAAATTACTGGTTCAGATTCACAACATTGGAATTTTGCAAATGCACAAGATACATATTCTTTATTTTCATACACTCCTGAGAGATTCCCGCTTATGGATACAATGATTGATATGATTTGCAACACCATAGGCGCAGTTTTTACATCCATATTTTTGTTTAAGTTTCCATATATGCATAGAGGAATTTTAGATGTCAATATAGCGATAAAAAAGGATAAAAATGAAGTCGTGCAAAATAAAAACGATGAAAAAGAATTGGCTAATGTATAGTATTTTACAAAAGTTTTTTTAAAGACTGCACTTCAATATCTTTTGATAAAATATGTTGATATGAGTACAGAGCTATCCCATTATAATGTGGTAGCTCTTTTAAATACGCTATTTGTCTGCTAATTACATCATTGTAATTTTGCCACTCACATTTTCCGTTTCCTGCATATTCGTCTATATCACCGCATTTATAAAGTGCTAATCCATAAAAAATTTTTGCATTACTTCCTTCCATAAGATTAGACCATTGCGTTGCAATTTCTTTAAACGGTTTGCTTTGGTTTTCAAATCCATAGTACAGTTGCGGTATTATATAATCAATATATCCAGTGTTGCTAACCCATTCTTTTACATCTGCATAATGAGTGTCATAATTTTCTGCAATGTCTCCTGTTGGACTTATGCAAAGCTTTATATCACGATTTGTTGATTTAATTGCAGAATACAATCCACTTACAAAGGTGTTTACATTATCTCTTCTCCAATCGGCAAGACTTCTAGTTCCACCGTTACTTAAATACGCAGTATATTCTATTTTGTCAATGTTTTCGTCTGTAGATGGGTAAAAATAATCATCCATATGTATTGCATTAATTGGATATTTTTCTATAATTTCTCTCACACCATCTATGAGCATTTTTTGAACCTGGGGAACAGATGGGTTGTAAAAAATCCCACTGCTAGTTTCTATTATCCAACTATCATTTTCAATTAATCCGTCCTCTTTCCAAATTTTTGCTGGATTTTTTTCGTCAAGTTGTTCAAAGTCATTTTCGTATAGCACTCTATATGGATTTATCCAAGCGTGAATTTGCAAATTGTATTTTTTCGCATAATTACACATAATTTCTAACGGGTCATAACCGGGGCTTTTACCTTGAATTCCTGTTATGTATTTACTATAGGGAAAAATATTTGAGTCATAAAAAGAGTCTGAAAATGGTCGAACCTGAACTATAACTGTGTTTAACCCTAAATTTTTTGCT
>JAAYPE010000058.1 GCA_012519975.1 Clostridiales bacterium | reverse complement strand
TATTTTTTAGTGTTGTCAAACTCTACAAAGCCCTTGCTTATTGCAACATCTTTCATAAAAGCGGCAACCTCACGCTCTGTTTTTGCAGAATTTAGAAAGCTTATATATCCATCACAGAACTTGTCAGCTTGCTCAATTTGTTCCTCGCTCATAACCAAAGCGGAATGGGTAGGCTTATAAAGAAGCTTTTCTTGTAGCTTTTCAACTGTTGATTTTTCTTTACTCATTTTTGAGTCCTCCTTATATATCATATAAATTTTTGTATATACTAATTGCTTTTGTCACTTTGTGAACATAAAATGCGGTGTCCTGCGTTGGAATTTTGTCTAGCACTTTTCCATCTTTAGAATAATCGGGATTTTTGAGCCAGTTGTTAACACTGCCCCTCCCTGCGTGATAGGCGGCAAGTGCCGTTTGCGTGTCTTCAAACTCGCCCATTAGCATACCTAAAAGCAAACACCCATATTTTATAGAGGTATCAGCGTTATAAAGCTCTTTATCCTCCAGTTGTTCACCTGTTTTTGTCTGCAACCACTGAAAAGTTTCGGGCATTATTTGTGTAAGGCCTAAAGCTCCAACATTTGATTTTGCATTTTCATCAAAACTGCTCTCCGTTTTAATAACAGCATAAACCAAAGCCTCATCAAGCTCGTATTCAGTTGCATATTTTTCTACTAAAGTTGCTTGCTTTTTAGGATACAGAGTTTTAATCACACTTTTGTATCCCCAAAAAATAACTAAAAAAATAATAAGCACAAATGTAATTATTAGCATTGCAAATTTAAAGCTTGCTTTTTTACTACTTGCCTTCTTCATTTTGTTTAACCTCAATTAAGTCCAAAAGTTTTGTTAGTTGCTCTTTTAGCAAATCTAAATCTTCGTTGTTTTCAATTATTATGTCAGAATGCTCCTTATAATATTCCTCGCTGTGCTGGGCACACATTCTAAGCCTTGCAGATTCTTCGTCAATGTTATCCCTTTTCATTATGCGTTGCAGGCGAATGTCCTCCTGCGCGATAACAGATACTATTATATCACAGCTTTTTGCCATTCCACTTTCAAACAGAATAGGCGCATCAACAACCACAACATCGTAGCCGTCAAAAAATGCACCACTTATTTTTTTGTCCACCATTTTTTTAATAGCGGGGTGTGTAACATTGTTCAAACGCTCGGTTTCTTCTTTGGTTGCAAAGGCTCGTTTTGCAAGAAGCTTTCTGTTAAGCTCACCATCATTTTTTATAATGTCTTCACCAAATTCTAAAGCAAGCTCGCTTAAAACGGGAGAGCCTTTTGAGGTTACAAGCCTTGATAGTTTGTCACAATCAATGCTAAAAAAACCAATGTTTGATAGCATTTGACCAACCGTAGATTTGCCTGCACCCGTTTGCCCTGTAAGACCTACAATAATTGCTTTTATCATACATCAATCACCTCAAATTCTGCTGCACGCAGAAGTCTGTTAAAAACGGCAAGTCCAATGCCGTCACTTTTTGGAGAGCGAACATAAACAGTGCTAGCTCCTAGCGAATCAATTTCACGAAGAGCGTTAAATAAATTATGAGCTTGCTCTTGTGCGTTTGATTTTTGCCCAAAACAAAGGCTCGGCACAGGCATATTATTTTCTTCGCCATCAAAGCAAAGAGCCATAACACCTGATTTTTTATGCAAACTTACAAAATCTATAAAATTTTTAAGCTCGCCACGAAT
>JAAYPE010000057.1 GCA_012519975.1 Clostridiales bacterium | reverse complement strand
TTTTTCTTTATCACCTATGCGTTTAGAAACAAAAAATAATAATAAAAAGCTCTTAGTTGTAAAAACTAGGAGCTTTAATTCTATTTACCTTGATAAAATCCAACTTTTTTCATAGCCTTTGTAAGCGTTCTTTGGGCAATGGCACTCGCTTGTTTGGCGCCATCATTTGCACACTGGTTTAAATATGCCTTGTCCGCCATTAACTGTGCATATTTTTCTTGAACAGGAGCAAGCTCTGCAATAACGGACTCTGCTACAGCAACTTTAAAATCGCCATAGCCCTTGCCTTCAAAATCCCTTTGAATGGTTTCATAGTCAAGGCCCGTACAGCAAGAATAAATACCCATCAAGTTGTTTACTCCGTCTTTGCCCTCACCATAGCTTACACACGCTTGTGAATCTGTTACTGCACTTTTGAACTTTTTCATAATAACATCAGGAGTGTCAAGAATAGATACATACGATTTTACATTTGCATCTGATTTGCTCATTTTTCTTTCAGGCTCTTGGAGCGACATTATTTTTGCACCTTGCTTGCCGATATACGGCTCCGGCACTGTAAAAGTGTTGCCATAAAGACCGTTAAATCTTGTTGCCACATCTCTTGTAAGTTCGAGGTGCTGTTTTTGGTCTACACCAACAGGTACAAAATCAGCTTGATACAGCAAAATGTCCGCAGCCATTAATGCAGGATACGCAAAAAGCCCTACATTTATATTGTCTGCGTGAGTTGCTGACTTGTCTTTAAACTGCGTCATTCTTGACATTTCACCAAACTGGGTGTAGCAATTAAGTATCCACGACAGCTGAGAATGTTGCGGAACTTGGCTTTGAACAAATATTATATTCTCCTTTGGGTCTAGCCCTACTGCAAGTAGCAACGCATACATTTCCAGAGTTTGTCGGCGCAACTTTGCAGGCTCTTGCCTTACTGTTATTGCGTGCAAATCTGCAACAGCAAATGCTGAATCAAATTCGTTACACATTTTTGACCAGTTTTTGAGCGCACCCAAATAGTTGCCAAGGGTTGGCATTCCACTGGGTTGAATAGCGCTAAAGAGTTTTTTTCTTTTTTGTGTTGTATCCATTTATCAATCTCTCAAATCTTATTTATATTCTTTTGCAACCTGTGCAAGTATCTGTATACCTTTTACAATATCATCATCCGACGGGGTTGAAAAATTAAGCCTTATATATTGTGTTGGAGCATCTTCGCTTGCCATAAAAGCAGACCCCGGAACCACTGCAACCTTGTTTGCAACTGCCGTTTTGCAAAATTCTGTCATATCAACATTTTGTGGCAATTTTGCCCACAAAAACAAACCACCCTGAGGACGAATATAAGTGAAAAAGTCTGAAAGATGTGTATCAATTTCGTTGCACATCAAGTCAATTTTTTTCTTATAAATATTTCTCATTCCTGCGATATGCTCGTCCACATCAAAGCTTTGCAACCATTCATAGACCAGCATTTGCGAAAACACAGGAGTGTGAACATCACTAGTTTGCTTGCCGACTGTCATTTTTGACAAAAGTTCATTTGACGCTATTGCATATCCCACACGAAGCCCGGGTGAAAAAAGCTTTGAAAAAGAGCCTGCATAAATTACTCTCCCATCCTCGTCCATACTTTTTATTGATGGAACAGGGTCGCCTGATACTCGCAAATCACCATATGGATTATCTTCTAAAATAATTTTATCATACTTCCTTGCAAGCTCATAAAGCCCTTTTCTCTTTTCAAGAGACATTGTAACTCCCGACGGGTTTTGAAAGTTTGGAATAGTATATATAAACCTTGCATTTTTATGCTCTTTTAGTTTTTGCTCTAAAATCTCAAGGTTTATTCCGTCAGAATCAATTTTTACTCCGCAAAGTTTTGCTCCGTATGATTTGAAACAATTGAGGGAACCTATAAAGGAGGGTTCCTCGCATATTATTATATCCCCTTCATTGCAAAGGATTTTTGTTGTCAAATCCATTACTTGTTGTGCTCCACTTGTAATTATTATTCCATCAAAATCTTTGCCAATATTATGCTTTTGCTTCATATCTTCCAAAAGTTTATTACGAAGGGGTGCAAAACCTTCAGTCACCCCATATTGAAGTGCGTCAATTGGATAAAGCTCAAAAATTTTTTTTGAAAGCTGTTGTGCCTCTTTTATAGGAAAAGCCTCAGGTGCAGGATTGCCTGCTGCAAACGAAATAACCTCAGGGTCTGATGTGAATTTTAAAATTTCTCTTATAGCAGAGGGGGCAAGCCCAGATATTCTTTTTGAGAATATATAGTCCATATTATCACTACCTTTTTAGTCAATAGGAGTATTTTAGCATATTTTTTATTCTTTGACAATGTCAATATATTGGGGTATAATAAAATGACTATTAATAAATAAAGAGGTGTTTCTATGCCATTGGTTACTACCGAAGAGATGTTCAAAAAAGCGTACGATGGTGGTTATGCTATCGGTGCATTTAATGTCAACAATATGGAGATCGTTCAGGGCATCACGCAAGCTGCAAAAAAATGTAACGCACCCTTGATTTTGCAAGTATCGCCCGGCGCTCGTAAGTATGCCTCGCACGCATACCTTATGAAACTCGTTGAAGCGGCTCTGATTGAAACGGATTTACCAATCGCGCTACACTTAGACCACGGGGCTGACTTTGAAGTCTGCAAGAGCTGTATTGATGGTGGTTTTACATCAGTTATGATTGACGGCTCCCACCTTCCTTATGAGGAGAATATTGAACTTACAAAAAGGGTGGCAGACTATGCTCACGAGCGTGGAGTAGTTGTTGAAGGCGAGCTTGGTAGGCTTTCAGGTATTGAGGATGATGTAAATGTTTCTGACAAAGACGCATACTACACCAACCCAGACCAAGTTTATGATTTTGTAAATCGCACAGGTGTAGATTCTCTTGCAATCGCCATTGGAACAAGCCACGGAGCGTACAAGTTTAAGCCTGGTCAGGAGCCAAAGTTGCGATTTGATATCCTAAAAGAAATTGAAGACAGGCTCCCAAATTTTCCAATCGTTTTGCACGGTGCTAGTTCTGTTATTCCTGAATTTGTTGACGAGATTAATTCTTTTGGCGGAAATATGCCACACGCAAGAGGAATTCCAGAAGATATGCTTAGAGAAGCTGCAAAAATGTCTGTTTGTAAAATCAACATTGACTCCGATTTAAGGCTTGCGATGACAGCCGCTGTAAGAAAACATCTTGCAGAAAATCCAAGTGACTTTGACCCAAGACAATACCTAAAGCCCGCTCGAGAGGCTATTGAACAGATGGTTGAACGCAAAATTAAAACTGTTCTCGGATGTGATGGCAAGGCTTAGTAAAACTGTCTAAGATTCACTCAGCTCTGACTATGAAAATTAAACTCACACTATAATTTATAGTGACAGATGTTATAAAAACCAATAAAGCAAATCAATCTTTTTTGAAATGCGCAAAGGCTACTGTAAATTTACAGTAGCCTTTTTTATTATAAAATCAAACGCTAACAAGTCCGTATTGTTTTACAAGCTCTTTGAAGTGATTACCCTTTTCCTCAAAGTTTTTATAAACATTGTAACTCGATGCCGCCGGAGATAAAAGACAGCTTTTTCCCTTGCTTGTTTTTTCAAAAGCCAACTTTACCGCCTCTTCCATATCTTGTGCATAAAAGACATTGTTTTTGCAAGTTTTTGCAAGCTCTTTTCCTATTGTATGTCCTGTTTGAGGCAAGCAAATAATGTTTGAAATGTTACTGCTCAAAAGATTTTTGATAAACTCGCCATAATCAAGCCCTCTATCCATTCCACCAATTATTAAAGTGTCAACATCCTCAAGCGCCTCAACCGCTAACATAACAGCTGTTGGAATTGTGGCAATGCAATCATTATAAAACTTTATCCCTTTAAACTTGCCAACAAGCTCCATCCTGTGTGGAATGCCATAAAACTGTGCAACACCTTTTTCTATTGCTTTATTATCTGCTCCAAAAACACTGGCTGCCGCTGCTGCAAAAAATATATCCTGAGCATTGTGCCTACCCTTTAGGTATGAATTAAGCTTTGCAAGCTTGCTTAAAAACTCGTTATCTTCATCATCATTTACAGATACATTAATGCGTTTTGACTCAATCTCAAGGTCTGTAAATTCTAAAATATCTTGGTCTGCATTGCCAATAAAAATATCTTTTGGTGTTTGATTTTTGATAATGTTAAGCTTTGCGTTTACATAGCCATCAAACCCGTTATAATGGTCAAGATGTTCAGGATAAATATTTGTAATTATTGCAACCTCTGGCGAAGTTTTTACAAATTCTAATTGATGCGACGACATCTCAATAACGGCGACTAGTCCTTTTGATGAATCAATCATTTCAAAAACTGGAACACCAACATTTCCTATAAGACAGGTTTCAATCTCCGCCGACTTTAGCATAAGGTATGTAAGCGTGGATGTTGTAGTTTTTCCCTTTGTTCCTGTTATTCCTATCTTTTGGCACGGAGCAAACCTCAAAAACAAATCCATTTGACAGGTTACATCTACGCCCTCTTTTATATGCACATTTTTAATTGATATTCCGGGACTTTTCATCACAACATCATAGTCATTTAAAACATCTAAATAACCCTCTCCACAAATGCAAACCGTGTTTTTATCATCTATGTGAATATGATTTTGGTCTGCGATTGCAAGTGGCAGTTGTGGCAAATGCTTTCTAATGTAATTGTATGTTGAGCGACCTTCTCTTCCAAAACCTAGAATAAGCACCTTTTTGTTTTCAAAAAACTTATACGCTTGTGACATAATTATACATCTCCTTGACATATGGCATAAATTTTTGTGGAATGTTATTTTTGCTATTAAACTCTTTAATTAAAACATCAAAATTATCACAACTTGTTTTTTCTTGTCTTTCAACATAATATTTAATCAAGTAAGGCAACTGCTCCTGTCCTCTTTTCATATTATCATATGTTTTTATAATAGCTGAGTTGATTTCCTCTTTTGTTCCTATACACTCAAACGGCTTAACATCGGAAAAACCTACAAGCCCGTCAAAAATCTCTTTTAGCGACTTTTTGTCTAACAAGTTTTCTCCAAAGATTTCTACAAGCTCCTTAGTTGTTAAAAACGGGGATAAAATGATATAAACAAACAAACACTTGGCACAATTTGCACACCAAATATTTTTTTTACTACCTACATTACAACTTTTAAAAGCTTTATGATAACTGTCAAAAGCTGAAAATTGCTTTGCTATTTGCATTTCATTAAACGCACGCAAAACACTAAAATATTTTATATCTTTTGTAATGTTTTGTTCTACATAATTATTAAAATCCGTTTCAAATTCAAACGATTTTGAATACTGATGATTTATACTAGTACCCTCTATATTGCTTTCATTTGCACTGGATTCATTAGACAAAACAATATTTTCTGCACCGATTAAATACGCACAATAAAGACCTAAAAAAGCCACAATCGCAGAAAAAGGTGTATGCCCATTTAAAAAGCCTCTTGAGTTTAAATTCAAAAGTTCTTTGTCAATAGTTCTATATGTTTTTATAATTTTGTTATCGTCATACCCTGCTATATTTGCTGATTCTGCCCTTGCTGGTTGGTCATTAACTGTAAAGCAAAAATTTTTTCGCCTCATTTTTTTTAAAATCTCCATTGTAACAATAGAGTCTTTTCCACCGCCAACAGGTATAATGTTCAAATCGCTTTTATTAAAGCTTTGTGGTGCAAAAATCATCTCTTGCGTTGATTTTATGTCTACAAAATCATCAAAGCCTACATCTATATCATTGATATAAAAAAACTCACCAAGACCATTGTAATAAAGTTTTTTCCACCAAATACAATCCTCTTTTGAGAGCGCTCCACACTTTACAATAATTTGTGGTGGGCAAGCACTTTTCCAATAGCTTACAAGCTCTACCATTCCAAGGCTAAAAACAATTTGCCTTGCCATATCGCTGTCATAATCATTTATTATATTTAAATTTTCTATTCTAATCTTTGTTGTTGGCGCAAACTTAATCTCGCCCATTTCAAAATTATATTCAATAAATATAAAGCCGTCTTTTTTCGACAGCTTATATCCATTATATATAAATGAATTATACTCTTCTCTTAACTTATCAAAATGGCTTTGCATTTCTGCCCTCCGTGTAATTTAAAAATTACAAAATACAATAATAAACACAAAGCTATTTTTTAAAAAGCTTTATATTTAAAATTTTGTTTATTTAAAATCGTCATAAATATAATTATAAACATCCCTTGAAACTAGGGTTTCTCTTTCTTTACTCAAGCAATAGTTTACATATTGCATAATTGTTTCTTCCTGTGACGGGTCAAGCTCAATAAACTTGCACCCATACCCCTCAATAACGCCATAAGAATTTAACTGTTTTCTTAGAACAGTTGCTCTGGCGTTTAAATCTATCTTTTTAACATACAATCTAATAGTATGGTTTATTGGCAACTCATATTCTGTTTTTATAAATATTCCACCCACAGAAATGTTTGCGTACTCAACATAAATATCCTTACCTAATACCAAAATCGAGCCATTAAGTTCACAACACATTTTTACACTTTCTCTTCGGTCTTCAAGCTTTTCAATATCTTCATCCAAAGAAATAGTGATGAGATGTTTCTCTTTGCGCTCAACAATACCGTGTTGAATATATCGATCTGAATTTATCAAGTTAAAGGTAAGCTTTACACTATCTTTTTCTTTTATCAAATCTGGCTCTTTTATACCGATAGTTATTTCATAGTTTACACCACGATTTTTTCTACCCATAAAAAACCTTGAAGAGCAAAATTTATCATTTGCGTTAATATAAATCGAAACTACTTTGTTAAGGTCCACCGTTTTTATTCTTTCTTTTACATCTTCTTCATCTACGGCCTGAATCTCAATTGTTTTTGTCTTTTTCCATTTATCAAAAATACCCACAAAACCACCTCCAAAGGTTACAGCAAATCATCTAAATATAAAGCTTCCTACAATTCTATTTTAACATATAAAATAGAATTATTAAAGATGTTTACTGAAAATTCACTTTGAATATTCGGTGAAATGTGTTCGCAACTGTCTTTTTTTGCTAAAAAATCACTAAAGATAGACTGCTTTTTAGATATATCATTGCATATCTTTGATAATTTTTACTATTGCACTTGTTCCAATTCTGTCACAACCAAGTCCTATATAGTCCTGTGCATCCTCAAGGCTTGAAATACCACCAGATGCCTTCATCCTAACCCCTTTTCCTATATGATGCGTAAACAGCTCTATATCCTCTCTGGTTGCTCCACCAGTAGAAAAACCCGTTGAGGTTTTTATAAAATCTGCGTGAGCACAAGTAATAAAACTGCACATACTAATTTTTTCTTCCTCAGTTAGTAGCGATGTTTCTATAATTACTTTTAGTATTTTTTCTCCACAAATCTTTTTGAGTGCAATTATTTCTGCCAAAACTGCTCCATAATTTCGCTCCATAACTTGCCCAATATTTATTACCATATCTAGCTCATCGGCGCCATTTTGAATTGCATCCGTTGCCTCAAACATTTTTGTTTCCATAGTATTATATCCATTCGGAAATCCAACAACCGTGCAAACGGTCATCCTATCCCCTACATATTCTTTTGCTTTTTTAACATAATATGGTGGTATACACACAGACGCAGTGTTAAATTCTATTGCGTCATCGCACAGCTCTTTTATGTCATCCCATGTTGCAGATGGTGACAGTAATGTATGGTCTACGTGTTGCAATATTTTGTTTATGTCCATATTACCCCTCCAATTCGATTAGACTATAAATAATCGTACACCATTGACAAATTCTAGTCAAGGCAATTACATATATTGTTTGCAAATCATATAATAAAAAACAAAAAATCGGCAAAATTATAATATAACTTTTTATATCAATAAAAGAGGTCGTCTTATGACAACCCCTTTTTTTTTATAAGTTTTTAAAACGGCAAATATACCTGAGCATAATGCTTTACCGCTGCTATAACCAGCGACGAATAAAGACCTATCGTTCTAAAAACATCGCTAAAGCTACCAAACAAATCACTTGGCCAATAGCTGTTGTGAATGGTTTTATTCGGTGTTGCATCTTCATATATTTGCGGAATTGTTGGAACTCCACCCGACTTGTCAAAGGATTCGATATATTTTGCAAGAGCATACCATTGTTTTAGCTCTATTTTTTGCTCTTCTTTACCTTTTACCAGTCCAAAACGCATAGCAAACGCATACCACTTGCTCACTGTTGCCTTTTGCTTATCATAAATTATTGCATTGCTCAAATCTGTTATCTGATTTCCTTGTTCATCTTTTGGATCGATTGCAAGCACACCAAAAGACTTGTCCTGCACTGTTTCTTTAAGCATTTGTACTGTAAATGTTTCCATTACAACTCTGTACAGCTTATCATTTACGATTTCTTCCTCTTGCCCGTCAGGCTTTTGAAGGCTTATTTTTGTTATTCTATTCAGCCTTGCCCTATTGGGATTATATGTATATTTAAGGTCCGTTGTGAAGAATTGAACACCCTCTACCATATCTCCAACAGACACATCAATTTCTGCAATAAGTTTAATTTCTTCGCCTGTTAAGTATATGCTAATAAGTGGATATCCCGCAAGACCATCACTTCCGATTCCAAGCGAACAAACCTCAAAAACATCAGCAACCGTTATCGGTCCATTTATAAATGTTGAACGAATTGCTCCAGCTGGAACAAGGGCTACATCTATTGGTTTGTATTTGTCCCCTTCCGCCTGTTGCACAGCATACACATATGAATCTGTTATAAGCCTTGTTAAATCTTGGTCGTTTAAACTACTATTAATAGTATAGACATCGGCAAAATTATAAGGTGTGTATCCAATAATTTGGGAATAATCTTTGTATCCGTATACTTCTAGATATGATTTTATATGCTTTTTAAGCTCATTGATTTGTTTTTGCGTTGCAGGGTCTGATGGTACTGTTTGGTCAACAGGCATTAATACAAAATTGTTAACATCCCATCTGCCTTTCGCATTTTTAGTCATATCAATGCGACCTAAATTAGCACCATACTCTCCACAAGAAACTATGATTGTATTTCCTGATTTTATTGGTTTTTGGGTTATTGAATGGGTGTGTCCACTGATAATAACATCAATTTCTGGAACATTTTTTGCCAGTGTTTCATCCTCTGATAACATTTTTTGAGAAGATGTTCCGCTATGTGATAAACAAACAATCATATCTACATCTTCATTTGCCTTTATTTTTGCCACTGTCTTTTTGGCGCTTGTAGAAATATCATCAAAGGTAAGCCCACTATTTGGCGATACCTCTGCAGAGTTCCACCCCATAAGACCAAACATTGCAATTTTTACATTTCCTTTTTGAACTACGGTGTACTCCTCTACTGCACCATAATATTCAAAAGCTGTTTTGAGTGCTTGTTTGTCTTTACTTTTTGACTTTTCCCAGTTAATATTTGATGATAAAAGCATTGGCAAATCGCTTGATTTATCCTTAGCATTTGTAAGCATCTTTGCTAAGTTTCCGCTGTCATAGTCAAACTCGTGGTTGCCCAAAGTTGTAGCGTCATATCCTAATGCACCAAGCATTCTAAGCTCTATTGCTTCATCAGCAAAAACTGTTTGAAACAATGTGCCCATCGAAAAATCTCCACCATCAACCAAAAGAACATTGTCCTCTTGTGCTTTTACATTGTCAATCATTGTTTTAATTTTTGCAAATCCACCTGTTTCAACTTTTTTGCCACCAACCACGTTCTTGCTCGGCTCAATATGAGAGTGCAAATCGTGTGTAAATAATACCGTTAATTTTTTTGCATCACTTGTAGCAAAAGTTGGTATACTAATAAAGCTAACTAGCATAACCAAAGATAGTAACAAAGATAAAACTCTTTTCATTATCGTTCCCCCTAAGTCTCGTTAAATAATAAGTAATAATTCTCCTTTCTAATTTATTTAAGAAAATAATATAACAAAAACACAGTGCTTGTCCAGCAAACTAAGGGATATTTCCCATTTTCTACTAATTAACTATAATAAGCTTTATATGTTGTTCATTATTACTATATATTTATACTGTTGTTTATGCTTTTAGTACAACTCTTATATTCCCTTATCGAATTTATTAATTAGAAAATCAATAAATAAATGTAATATTTTTACTTTTTTAGTTGCTTTATTATTTAAATTAATATATACTAATAATAATCAATTAAAAATAAGCTTGTTTTAAATTATTGTTTGTTTATCATTGTTTAATTTTGACTTTTATTTTACAATAATATTGTTTGTCAATTAACAAACGATAAATATATTAAAAAAGGATGGTAATTGCTATGAAACTTGAAGGACTTACAGCTGTTGTAACGGGCGCAAGTGCTGGTATTGGAAGAGAAATTGCATATCTATACGCTAAAGAGGGAGCAACGGTTTATGCTGTTGCAAGGCGTAAAGAACGCTTAGAAGAGCTTACACAAAGAGCAAAGGATTTGCCAGGAAAAATTATAGCTTATGCAGCTGATGTGGGCAATAAAGATGAGGCGCAAGCTATGATAGCTTTTGCATATGAGGATTCTGGCAGGCTCGATATTTTAGTAAATAATGCTGGAATTATGGATGACTTTAGCCCTGTTGGAGATGTTTCTGACGATATGTGGGACAAGGTGTTGGCTGTTAATACAAGCTCTGTATTTTATAGTTGCAGAAAAGCGATTGAGTTTTTCCTAAAGCAAGGCAGTGGTAATATTATCAATGTTGCTTCAATTGGTGGGCTTTACGGCTCTCGTGCTGGCGCTGCCTATACTGCGTCAAAGCATGCTGTTATTGGCCTTACTAAAAATACTGGTTATTTATACGCTAATAAAAACATCAGATGTAATGCTATCTGTCCCGGCGGAGTTGATACCGAAATTGGTACAGGCGATTATATGAAAGAAATAAATCCTATTGGAATGGAAAGAATTCTTGCACACACTGGCAACAACCCTCGTTCTGGTACTAGTGAGGAAATTGCAACCATTGCTTTATTCCTTGCAAGCAACGATTCAAGCTTTGTAAACGGTCATTGCATAGTTGCAGACAGTGGATGGACAGCATTCTAATTTAAAACAAATATAAAGACGCCAATAGTTTTTACTACTGGCGTTTTTTTGTGTGTTATTTTCATTATTCAATCTTTGTAAACACTTTTTTATTCTCTTGACCATCGTCATCAAGCTTTTTTGTAAACCATATCAATCTTTCAGAAAACAAGTCTAGCATTTGCTCAAATTTCTCTATACTATCGGCTGGTATTTCATCTGCTATATCAAACATATCTTTAAATGCCAGTTCATAAACATACTGCGTATATTGATTGTATGTTTCTCTGCCCTTTTGCGTGGGCTTTACATAAATATTTTTTCTGTTATCATTGCAATAAAATTTCTCTAGCAACCCTTTTTCTACAAGACTTTTTACATTTTTTGAAAAAGTTGATTTGCTAACACCAAGACGAACAGCCATTTGTGACATCGTTTGGTCACTGTCTTCTGCCTCTAAAATATATTCAAGCGTCTGTATTTGAGAGGCGGAAAAAGTCTCGTTTGTTCCATAGGATTTTTGTTTGTTATAGCAAAAGGCATATGCATTGCCATATTTTATTATTTTTTCAACCAACGAGCGGTGTTTTTCCATCCATTTAAGTTCCAACAATATCACCTATTCTTATGCTAATTTTATTAGTATATCATAGATGTTTTTTCTATGCAAATATGTAAATCTCAAAAATAAAAACAGCTGAAATGATTACCGTTGCTCGTTAAAACTTCAGAAATCATTTCAGCCTACTTAGACTAAATACGCTTGTTAATCCACAAAATTGTTTCTTCTAAAAGCTCATCTTTACAAGGCTCGTTAAATATTTCGTGCCCTAGTTTTGAATAAATATGTAAAGTTTTATCATCTGATGATATTTCTTTATAAAGGTCGCAAGAATCCAAATATGACACAAGCCCATCATTCGCACCGTGCAATATTAACACTGGCTCTACAAATTTTTCTGCATTCGCTTTTAACCAATTAACACCATCATTTATGCAGTTCAAAAGGCCAGCCGAAAATTCTCTTAAAACTAGCGGGTCTTCATTATAAGCCTTAATTACTGCAGGGTCGCTACAAACTCCATCGCCCAACTCATTTGGCAAATAATGGTCTGCCGGAAGTGGCAAAGGCAAAGGACCTGCAAGCTCGTGATTATACCTAGTAAGTGCGCCTGATGTAATTACGCCCTTTACTGTGTTTGGATTTTTAGTTGCATAAAGTGTAACAGCGTGACCACCCATACTATGTCCAAGCAAAAATACTGGTTTTCCCTTATTTTCTGCCAATGCAATGTCAACAAAGTTTTTTACATCTTTTGCTATTTCTTCGTAGTTTGAATAAAAAGCTTTTGCTCCTTCGCTTTTTCCGTGACCTCTATGGTCAAAGCGATAAACATTAAAACCTGCCTCTACAAACTTTTTAGTAACATAATCGTAGCGACCTAAATGCTCGCACAATCCGTGAACTATAACGATTGTAGCTTTTGCATTGTCTGCAATGTCTTTCCTAAAATTCAATTTTGTGCCATCAAAGCTGGATACTAATTTTTCTTCAAACATACTAAAACCTCCATTTTTTTATGTTAAATATTATCTAAAGCCAAAACAATATTATTTTTATTTAATACCCGAGAGCATATTTCACACGATATTTTTAATCTGCAACTTTAAAACTTAGCTTTCTTTACAGCAAAAAACTTGAGAAGCTGTTCGTCATATGATTAAAATATATCATAACCGCTTTATCTGTAATAATATATAAAACCAAAACTTTTTTATTATATTTTCTAAACTGTGTTTTTTAAGTCGCAATTTTGTAGCATATATATGGCACATACCCATCTGCAATAATAAAGTTTTTATTATTTTTAACTCATTGCACCACGCACCCGATGCACGCTTTTATGTAAAAACATAAGTTTTGATTTTCTTCAAATAAGCACCTTAAAATAAAGTTTTAATATAATTGTTAAAGTTTTATTTCCCAATAAAAATCCTCTTGAAATTTCAACACTTCTACTTAGGGTAAATATTTTACAAACTTTACCACAAAATTTTTATAAATTATTTTTAAAAAACATTTTTCATAATTTTTAACATAATTAATTTAGTTTCTAATGTAAATTATATTGTTTTAAATTGAAACAGTCAAGATAAAATACTAACAATTTAATATCTTTCTTTTTGTAATAAATAAACAATACAAAATGAATATCTCTCAAATTAGTTGAGAAGTATTTCATATGTGATAAAATCATAATTTGCTAATAGTGTCTAAAAACACGGTACTTACCAACTTGTGAAAAATCATCATTTTATGATATATTTAAACTTCCTAAAATTGGTTTTAGATACAATCTTGAGTTTTCTTTACATTCCTTTCAATGTTAAAATGATACCATCAACCCAGAATTCTCTGTTGACGTATTTTTAAAAATTAAATACCTTTTAAGTATTGTCGAACTATTTTTTCTTTTTAATATATTTCAAAACTCTATACGCACATTATAATAGCCATAATACTCTATTTACATAATCGCCTAAGCTTTTAGTTTAACTTTCAAATCTCCATATATCATTGTAACGCTTAGCACAAATACGATATGATATTGTAATTATATCTTGTATAAAATAGTTACCTATATCATTCGTTTTAAATGTCTCTCTTAATTTGTTTAACACTTTTAGTAGGCCGTATATTTGCTTTGTCAAAAGAGTTTTTATACAAAAGCTTTAGCT
>JAAYPE010000056.1 GCA_012519975.1 Clostridiales bacterium | reverse complement strand
TTTCTTGGGTTAAATATTTTTTTAATTTCTTTTATATCGGCAGTAAAACAGATGTCTTCAACCGTATCAAAACATTTTTCTGGAATACCAATTTGAACAATAATAGTCTTATTGCAATTTTCGCTTGCAGGCTTTAAAACATGGGCAGGTTTTAGAGTGGTTATTGCAATAGTATAATCTGCTTTAACACAGCTGTTGCACACCTCACCCGTGTCTGTATTTACACCACTTGGGACATCAATTGAATAAACTGTGGCTTTTGAATTTGTAATTTCAGAAAAAATATCGGCAACATCTTTTGATGGCTCACCATAAAAGCCTATACCAAAAATGCAATCTACTAAAACATTGGCATTTTCTATTTTTTCACTAGCAATTGCATCGTCATCATCAAAGTTAAAAACGGGAATATCAAGCGTTTTTATTCTTTCAAAATTTGCAACTGCATCATCGGCTTTTGGCATACCACAAGCAAGAATAATACAAACATCAAGCCCACTTTCCGACAGTTTTCGTGCAATTACAAAACCATCGCCTCCGTTTTTTCCTTTTCCGCAGACAATGGCTATTTTACTGTTTTTATTTAATTTTTCGCCTTCATTTTTTAGTATAAATCTTGCGCAGGCTGTTCCCGCATTTTCCATAAGATATAAAAAACCCATACCCATATCATTTGCATTTTCTTCAACAGCTCTTATCTGCTGTGCGCTTAAAACTTTCATACAGTATTCCTCCTAACTTTTATACGCCACTACAACTGCCATTGCATACGACTTTGTATGTGTCAGGCTAACCTCAAAGCTTAAATTCCTTATGTCTGCAAGTTGTTTTGCCCTGCCACTTAGCTTAAAATACGGTCTGCCTTGCTCGTCGTGCATTACCTCAACCTCACGCATACCAAACCCACTTATTCCACAACCAAGTGCTTTTCCAAATGCCTCTTTGGCACAAAACGCTGCTGCAACACTTTGAACCGGCATTCCTTTTCTACCCAAATAGACCCTCTCTGAAGGTCCAAAAACTCTTTCTATAAAGCCTTTTTTAGCCATTGACTTTTTTATCCTTGAAATTTCGACCAAGTCAACTCCGGTCGTAACTAGCATTTTTTACACTCCCTAAAACGCATTATTAAACATACTATTAATATAAATATCCTTAATACACAAAAACTTTTAAGAATTATATCATATTATAAACTTTTTTTCAATTTGCACTGCTACTAAATTTTGATGTTGAAATATTATATTTTATATGTTATAATTCCCCTACATTATTTGATATCTGTTTTTTACAGAGCCAAACGCCTTGACGGAGAGAGTAGGTTTTTGTAACGGTAAGAGAGAATGTGCCGCTGGCTGTAAGCACATTTGCGATTTGCAAACTCTGAAGTTCACTCTTGAGCGGTCTTGCTGAAGCTTTTTTGTTGTAGGCTTGAACGGTTTGCCACCGTTAATGGTATTGAGAGTTTGTTTTATTCTTAAAACAAAAATCAGGGTGGTACCACGGAGAATTCTTCTTCGTCCCTTTTGGGGCGGGGATTTTTTTATTTTTAAAATCTTTTTAATATTATTTGTGAAGGGTGATTATTTTGAGAGAGCAACTTGAAAATATACGCCAAACGGCATTGCAAGAATTTAAGTCCGTTGAAGTAAGGCAGGACCTTGAAACTTTGCGTATAAAATATCTTGGCAAAAAGGGTGAGCTCACAGCCGTTTTAAAGCAAATGGGCAAGCTTTCTGCTGAGGAGCGTCCTATAATCGGTCAAATTGCAAACGAAGTTAGAAGTTCTATCGAAGAGTTTGTTGTAAAAAGCGAGAGTAACATTCGCAAAGCGGAGATAGAAAAAAAGTTAGAAGCCGAAAAGCTAGACATAACTATGCCTGCAAAAAGGCACAGTTGCGGTCACAAGCACCCATTGTCTATAGTTCTAGACGAGGTTCAGGAAATCTTTTTTGGAATGGGATTTGATGTTGCAACAGGACCTGAGGTTGAGTGGGATTATTACAACTTTGAGGCTTTAAACCTCCCCCCCGACCATCCTGCCAGAGATACGCAAGACACCTTTTATATTACCGAAAAAATGCTGCTCAGGACTCAAACATCACCCGTGCAAATAAGGGTTATGGAAAATCAAGCGCCCCCAATTAGAATTATTGCACCAGGCAGAGTTTACCGTTCTGACGCAGTTGATGCAACTCACTCTCCCCTTTTTCATCAAATTGAGGGGCTAGTTGTTGACAAGGGTATAACAATGGGAAACTTGAAGGGTACTTTAGAAGAATTTGCAAAAAGTCTGTACGGTAGTGATACTAAAATCAGACTGCGACCACACCACTTTCCCTTTACTGAGCCATCTTGTGAAATTGATGTTTCTTGTTTTCGTTGTGGTGGAAAAGGTTGTCCAATGTGCAAAGGCGAAGGTTGGATTGAGATTTTGGGTGGCGGTATGGTTCATCCCAATGTGCTTAAAAATGGTGGCATAGACCCTGATATATACAGTGGTTTTGCTTTTGGTGTAGGACTTGAGCGTATTACTATGTTTAGATTTAATATTGATGATATGCGTTTGTTGTATGAAAATGATATTAGATTTTTGAGTCAATTTTAAGGAGGAGAGCGTTTATGAAATTATCAAAAAAATGGCTTTTGGATTATGTAGACCTTGAGGTTTCTGATAAAGAGTTTTGCGACGCTTTGACTCTTTCAGGCTCAAAGGTTGAGGGTTTTGAAACTGAGGGCAGTGAGCTTTCAAACATTGTTGTTGGAAAAATTTTAACACTTACAAAGCACGAAAATTCAGACCATTTGTGGATATGTAGTGTTGATGTCGGTGACAATGAGCCTGTCCAAATTGTTACTGGCGCACAAAATCTAAGTCAGGGCGATTTTGTTCCTGTAGCTTTAGATAATTCCGTCGTTCACGGTGGAAAAAAAATAAAAGCCGGCAATCTTCGTGGTGCTCCTAGCTTTGGTATGCTATGCTCACTCTGTGAGCTTGGGCTTTCGATAAATGATTTTCCTTATGCAGATGAGGACGGAATATTTATTTTAGGTGATGACTGCCAAAAAACACTCGGACTAGATATTTGTGAAGCAATAGGTTTTAACGATGTTATAACAGAATTTGAAATAACATCTAACCGTCCTGACTGCTTGTCTGTGATAGGCCTTGCCCGTGAAACAGCCGCAACATTCAAGCTACCTTTCAGCCCTAAAAAACCAGAACTAGTCGACGGTATCGAAGATGTAAACGACTATTTAAAAGTAGATATTTTAGCTCCAGATAAGTGCTATCGCTATGTTGGTGCTGTTGTTAAAAATGTTCGCATCGCACCATCACCACGCTGGCTCAGAGAGCGTCTTCGTGCTTGTGGCGTTAGACCAATTAACAACATTGTAGACATTACAAACTATGTAATGCTAGAGTATGGTCAACCTATGCACGCTTTTGACTTGAGGTATCTTGATGGAAATCAGGTCATTGTTCGCAATGCAAAAGACGGAGAAGAAATAACAACTCTAGATGATACAAAGCGTATCCTAAATAGTGATATGCTAGTTATTGCAGACAGTAAAAAGCCTGTTGCCGTTGCCGGTGTTATGGGTGGTGAATACAGTGGAATTATGGACGATACAACAACCATTGTTTTTGAATCCGCTTGCTTTAACGGGCCTAGTGTTCGCAAAACTGCAAAACAGCTTGGTATGCGTACTGAGTCCTCTGGAAGATTTGAAAAACAGCTTAACCCGTTTGATTGTGACACTTGCTTGTACCGTGCGCTTGAGCTTGTAAAAATTCTTGACGCTGGTGACATTGTAAGCGGTGTTGTTGACTGTAACCACTCTGATAAAGAGCCAAAGACCCTACCTTTTGATCCGCAATGGGTTAACGATTTTATAGGCATTGATTTAGCTCCAAGCGAGCATAAGGAGATTTTAGAAAGAATCGAGTTTAGCGTTGATAATGATGTTATAACTATTCCAAGCTTTAGAAACGATATCGAGCATCAAGCTGATATTTCTGAAGAGATTGCTCGTTTTTATGGCTATGAAAATATCCCAAACCGCAAACTTTCTGGCGTTGCAAAGGCAACCCTATCCCCAAGCCAAATTCTAAAACGCAAGGTAGAAAACACATTGCTTGCTTGTGGGTATTCGGAGATTTCCACATACTCATTTATAAGTCCTAAGGCGTACGACAAAATTTGCCTTGATACAGACGACGAAAAAAGAATTTGTGTTACTATAACTAACCCGCTGGGTGAAGATACAAGCGTTATGAGAACTACTGCTATTCCATCTATGCTTGATGTGCTTGCACGCAACTACCACAATCGTAATATGGATGTTGCATTTTATGAGCTTGCAACTCAATACACATCTCAAGGTGAGAACACATTGCCTATTGAAAAGCCAATGGTGATAATGGGACAGTATGGCAATGATTCTGATTTCTTTTCCCTTAAAGGTGCTGTTGAAGAGCTTTTGTATGTTGTGGGTATTGATGATTTTGATATTGAAGCTGTAACAGATAACAATATTTTTCATCCAGGACGCACTGCAAAAATCTCTAAGGACGGTAATCAAATCGCCTTGCTTGGAGAAATTCACCCGATAGTTCTTGATAATTATGAAATTGGAACTCGTGCATATGTTGCCGAAATTGACTTTGACCAATTATTTGCACTTCGTGTAGAAACTCGTAGTTACAAACCTTTGCCAAAATTTCCTGCAACAACCCGTGACCTTGCTTTTGTTTGTGATGATAACATCCCTGTTTTAACATTGCAAAAGGCAATTTCAAAAGCTGTTGGCGAAATTTTGGAAAATATTTTATTATTTGATGTTTATCAAGGCTCTCAAATTCCTCAAGGGAAAAAGAGCGTTGCTTTTAACCTAAGACTTCGTTCCTCGCTACGCACATTAACAGACGAAGAGTGCGACAAAGCAATGAACAACGCTATAAAAGCACTCGGAGAATTAGGCATTGCCCTGCGTGACTAATAACTTTTGACTTTTTTAATAATTTAATGTTGTTTTATTTCCATAATTGGTATATAATATAAATGTATATTTGTCATCATAAATTTAATTGGAGGTGGAAATATGACTGACAAAACAATTCAATTTTCGCTTAAAGAGGACAAAGACCAAGAAATGCGCACCGTGCTTTCTAGCGTTTATGAATCGTTGAAGGAGAAGGGTTATAACCCTATTAGTCAAATAGTTGGATACATCCTTTCTGAAGACCCAACCTACATTACCACCCACAATAATGCACGCAGTCTTATTCGCAGAATTGACCGTGACGAGCTTTTGCAAACACTTGTCACAGAATATTTAAAAAATGAATAAGATTAACTTTTGAATGGAGTGAAACCCTTATATGTCTGCTAAAAAGAAAAGTGATTTTTTAACTTATAAAAATAAACCACTTGTTCGTAATGGCAACACTTTGTATTATGGTAATATGTCTGACCCATTTGTTATAATGTTTCAGATAATTAGCACAAAAAAGGTCAACGATATGGAAATTGCCGACAAAGTAAGCATCCAACTTTTGAACACAGACCCAAACGCTGACCCTCGTGATAGTATTGTTAAAAGAAGCGAAAAAAATGGTCTTTATGCTGCAATGGACATCGGTTCTATCTGGCTTGAGAGAGCTTTGGAATCTAAGTAAAGAACTAATTAAAAGTAGTAGGTTGTCAAACAGCCTACTACTTTTTTGTTTTTACTATTAAAATTTGATTTGCAAAAAAACGGCTATCTACAACCTTTGCAGATAGCCGTTTTTATATATTTATAAATAATAATTGTTTAACAAAAAAATCAAAGCATCAATAGCTGTGTGATTTACCCGTTTTAAAAATCATCGAAAATACAGGTGTTAATAAGAATTTTAAAATACTAAGTCTTTTAAAATTTTCTCACTTCAATCACAATAGTTACAGTCTTTTTAACGCAACATTACCCACTACCACCCTTGATTTCAACGGCATAATACTGAAATTGCAAGGCTTAAAACTACCGCCATTATATGCTTAATTTTATAAAACTTTGACTTTATCGTTACTAAAACGACCTTATTTTTTACCTATATCAGTTCTGTAATGCATACCATCAAAACTAATTTTTTGTACTCCCTTATACGCATTTTCAAGTGCAATATCAAGAGTTGAACCAAGTGATGTAACACCTAAAACTCTACCGCCGTTTGTTTTAAATACACCATCTTCAAGCTTTGTTCCAGCGTGATAAACTGTCATTTCATCAAGCTGTCCATCAGAGTTTAAGCCTTTGATTTCAATGCCTTTTTTGTATTCCTGCGGATATCCACCTGATGCCAAAACTACACAAGCACAAGCATCTTCGCTCCACTCAATTTTGACATTTGAAAGATTTTCATCAACAATTGCGTTTACTATGTCAATAAGAGGTGTTTTTAACCTTGGCAAAACAACTTGTGCCTCAGGATCGCCAAACCTTGCATTGTATTCAATAACCTTAACACCGTTTGGAGTTATCATAAGCCCAAAATACAAGCAACCTTTAAATGCCCTACCCTCTTTATTCATTGCGTTTACTGTGGGAATAAAAATATTATCCATACAATATTTTTCAATTTCATCGGAGTAATAAGGGTTTGGACTTATTGTTCCCATTCCACCTGTGTTAAGCCCTTCGTCGCCATCAAGCGCTCTTTTATGATCCATTGAGGAAACCATTGGGTAAATTGTTTTTCCGTCCGTAAAAGCAAGAACAGAAACCTCAGGACCTGTGATAAATTCCTCAATTACAATTTTATTGCCCGACACACCAAAAACCTTATCATTCATTATTGAGTTCAAAGCTTCTTTTGCCTCTTGCAGATTCTGAGCAATTATAACACCTTTGCCAAGAGCTAATCCGTCGGCTTTTATAACTGTTGGGAATTTGTTTTGATTCACAATGTAATCAAGCGCCTTTTGATAATCATCAAAAACCTCATAATCTGCCGTTGGGATATTATATTTTTTCATAAGATTTTTTGAAAAAACCTTGCTACTCTCAATCTCCGCCGCCTTTGCGCTCGGCCCAAACGCTCTAATTCCGGCTTGTTGCATTTTATCAACCATTCCTGCCGCTAGTGGGTCATCTGGTGCTACAAAAACAAGGTCGACTTCAAGCTCTTTGGCAGCCTTTATCATACCGTCAATATCCATTACATCAATCGAAACACACTTCGCATCACACTCTATACCACCGTTACCAGGTGCGCAAAAAACACGCTCTACCTTTGGACTTTCTTTAAGCTTTCTGATTAGTGTATGCTCACGGCCACCCGAGCCGACCATAAGTATTTTCATAATAATTTAAACAACCTTTCAGAATTAATGGTGAAAAAGTCTGGTACCTGTAAATACCATAGTAATGTTATATTTATTGCAAGTTTCAATAACATTATCATCACGAATTGAACCGCCTGGCTGCGCTATATACTCAACGCCTGTTCTTTTTGCTCTTTCAATGTTATCGCCAAATGGGAAAAACGCATCAGACCCTAGCGACACACCACTGAGAGTTTTTAGCCATTCTTTTTTCTCTTCTTTTGTCAATGGTTGTGGCTTTGTTGTAAAGAAATTTTGCCAAACACCATCTGCTAAAACATCTTCATAGTCATCAGACACATAAACATCTATCGTGTTATCTCTATCAGGGCGACGAATATCATCTTTAAAAGGCAAGTTCATTACCTTTTCGTGTTGCCTTAAATACCACACATCTGCCTTGTTTCCTGCAAGCCTTGTGCAATGCACTCTGGATTGCTGACCTGCACCAACTCCAATTGCTTGACCGTCCTTTACATAGCAAACAGAATTCGACTGTGTATATTTAAGTGTTATAAGTGAAATTAGCAAATCTTGAACTGCATTTTTTGGCAAATTTTTATTCTCTGTTGCAAACTCTTTTAGCATTTTTTCACTGATTTCAATATCATTTCTGCCTTGCTCAAAGGTTATTCCATAAATTTGCTTGTGCTCAACCTTTTCTGGCACATAATTCTCATCAATTTTTATGATATTATATGTTCCATTTCTTTTTGATTTTAGAATTTCAAGTGCCTGTGGCTCATAACCTGGAGCTATTACGCCGTCTGAAACCTCACATTTAATAAGGTTTGCTGTTGCTGTATCACAAATATCAGAAAGGGCGATAAAATCACCATATGACGACATTCTGTCAGCCCCCCTAGCCTTTGCATAAGCACAAGCGAGCGGAGTGAGCTCTATATCATCAACAAAATAAATCTTTTTAAGAGTGTCACTAAGCGGAGTTCCGATTGCCGCACCTGCAGGGCTTACATGCTTAAATGATGCTGCCGCAACTTCTCCTGTTGCTAGTTTAAGCTCTTTAACAAGCTGATAGCTATTAAAGGCATCCATAAAATTTATATATCCTGGACGGCCATTTAAAACTTCAATAGGCAAATCTTCGCCATTCTCCATATAAATTCTGGATGGAATTTGATTTGGGTTGCAACCATATTTAAGTGAAAGCTCGTTCATCATTTTGCTCCTTTTAGTTGTTTTTAGTTATTCTTATTTATTATTCTTGTATCCTGTTTTCCTGTTTTAAGATTTATAAAGCGGGTAAAAAGTGAAACTTTATTATCATCATTTAGACTATTCCAAATATTATTTGTAAACTCGTCAATGTCGCCATTAATTTCTACTAATGTAGGCTCACCTTCATATGATGGGATTGGATTTCCATCACACTTATATGTATGAATAAAATGCCCTTGTCCACTTATCGGAGACTCGTATTCAAAGAAAAATCTTTGTGCGCTATCTGAATTGCCATTGGCACTTTTTAATATGGACAGCTTATAGGAAAAATCGTTTTGTGCATTTACAAGCCCCGATATTCTTGGTGTAAAGTTTGGCTCATCTGGCTCAAAAGTGCGAGTACGAAGAGCGCTCTCAAAGCTTTCGCCCTTTTTCATAAAATCATAAACCGTATCCGTTTGGTCACCATTTGTAACTATTGTGCTGTTTCCAAGCACTCTAACTGGTGAGTAAATTATAAGTGATGGGTCAACAAGTTTTGCAGGGTCAAACGCTTGAGTTTTAATACCCTGACCATCATTCACAAAAATTCTATTGCGACTATTCTCACTTCTACCCATTATAAAATAGGCGATAACTGCACTTTCACCGTCACTGCTTTTACCAATAATTATTCCTCTGCCAGGAT
Organism: Clostridiales bacterium; assembly: GCA_012519975.1. Classification (GTDB taxonomy): domain Bacteria; phylum Bacillota; class Clostridia; order Oscillospirales; family Acutalibacteraceae; genus RZYX01. Next base: position 7,600 of record JAAYPE010000056.1, on the reverse strand, counting down.
AGGCATTAGATTGCAAATTTTTGTCAATTTTAACGATTTCCATATTTAAAGTCCCCTTTTTATTCTATGCGTGTAACATTTTGAGCAACTTTTATTTTCCCCTCACAAAACAAAGAAACAGCCCTAGGCAAAATATCCCACTCTGCCTGTTCCATAACTCTTTTTTGCAAAATTTCTGGCGTATCATCTTCTTGTACTTCTACTGCTTTTTGCAATATTATTGCTCCACCATCAGTTATTTCATTTACAAAATGCACTGTTGCACCTGTTATTTTAACTCCTTTTTCAAGAGCTGATTTATGAACTTTTAGTCCATAAAATCCATTGCCACAAAAAGCAGGAATTAGTGATGGATGAACATTTATAATCTTATTTTCAAAAGCATCTGTTACCTCTTTATCAAGTATTGAAAGATATCCTGCAAGCACAATCAAATCTGCATTGCTACTTTTTAGCTCTTTTAATATAGCTTTATTATGCAAAGCGACATTTTCATAATCTTTTCTTGCGATGACACTAGTTTTTATATCTGCATTTTTGGCACGAACCAACGCATATGCATCTTTTTTATCGGAAACAACTTTAGTTATCTTCCCATTTTTTATTTTACCACTGTTTTGAGCATCAATAAGTGCTTGCAAATTTGTGCCACCACCTGAAACCAAAACAACGATATTTAGCATATTTCTACCTCTTGCTCGCCTTCTTGAATTTCACCAATAATACTTGCTTTTTCTCCACAAGAATTAAGGATTCGAACAGCTTCATCAGCCTTATCAGGTGCTACTGCTATACACAAACCTGCGCCCATATTAAAAGTGTTAAACATATCTCTTTCACTAATTCCTGTGCCTTGAATTATGTTAAATATTGGTTTTATTTCAAGCTTTGACTTGTCAATAACAGCCTTTGTATTCTCTTTTAACATACGAGGAATATTTTCATAAAACCCACCGCCGGTAATGTGTGAAATTGCGTGAACATCAACCTTTGACATAAGCTCTAAGAGTGGTTTAACATAAATTTTTGTTGGTGTTATAAGCTCTTCACCAAGGGTTTTTCCAAGCTCTTGAGAATAAACCTCTAGTCTTTTTTCTGTAATATTAAACACCTTACGAACAAGTGAAAAACCGTTGGAGTGAACGCCAGAAGAGGCGACAGCAATAATTGCGTCACCGACATTTAATTTTTGAGAATCCACGATGTCTTTTTTGTCTGCCATTCCAACGCAAAATCCTGCCATATCATATTCATCAACAGGATAAAAACCTGGCATTTCAGCTGTTTCTCCGCCGATTAAAGCGCAGCCAGCTTGAACGCAACCCTCTGCCACGCCAGAAACTATTTGCTCAATCTTTGATGGAACATTCTTGCCAACTGCAATGTAATCCAAAAAGAAGAGAGGCTTTGCACCCGAACAAGCAACATCGTTTGCACACATTGCAACACAGTCTATTCCTACAGTGTCGTGCTTATCCATTAAAAATGCGATTTTGAGCTTTGTTCCAACTCCATCCGTACCCGAAACTAGAATAGGCTCATTTATGCCTGACATATCTGGTTTAAACAAGCCACCAAAACCACCAATACCAGAAACTACGCCTGCTGTCGTGGTTCTTTGGACATGTTTTTTCATAAGCTCCACAGCTTCATACCCTGCTGTTACATCTACTCCAGCATTCTTATAGCTTTCACTAAAACTTTTCATAGATTTCTTTTCTCCCAATAATTATTATAATCTTTCAAGCTTTTTTGCAAACCTATCCTCTGTATTCTGTTGTTTAACTACAGTTGGATAATTGCCCGTAAAACAAGCATCACAAAATCCGCAATTTGTCCCTTGTGTGATTGTTTTCAAATCATCTATATCCAAATAACCAAGAGTGTCAGCTCCTATTGACATCCTTATCTCTTCTTGCGACATACGGCAAGCGATCAAATCATCTCTTGAGTTAATACTTGTTCCATAATAGCAAACATTTTTAAAGGGCGGTGAAGAAATACGAACATGAACCTCTTTTGCTCCACCATCTTTCATAAGGCTTACTATTTTTTCAATCGTAGTACCCCGAACTATTGAATCATCTACTAGTACTATTTTTTTGCCCTTAACAGCACAAGCAATGTGATTGAGCTTGATATGAATTGAACGCTCACGCTTGATTTGAGAATCCTGTATAAAACTCCTACCTATATACTTATTCTTAATAAACCCCATACCATAAGGTATGCCGGACTCATTTGCATACCCAATAGCTGCATCATTTCCCGAGTCTGGAACGCCAATAACAATATCTGCATCTACTGGATATTTTTGTGCAAGTATTGCACCTGCTTTTTGCCTTACAAGATGAATACTAGCACCGTTAATTACAGAATCAGGCCGAGCAAAATAAATATATTCAAAAACGCAAAATGATGTTTTTTGACTGCAATTATCCATGATGCTTCTAAGCCCATTTTCATCTGCTATTACAATTTCGCCAGGCTTTACATCTCTTACAAAAGTTGCACCGATGCTATCAAGCGCACAACTCTCAGAGCAAAAAATATATTCATCATCAAGCTTGCCGATACACAGTGGACGAAATCCTTGCGGGTCCCTTACGGCTATAAGCTTGTTTGGTGACATTAAAACAAAAGAGTATGACCCCTCGAGCTTTTTCATAGTGTTGTTGATTGCCTGCTCTACACTATCTGTGTTTAGCCTTTCTCTTGCAATTAAAAAAGCTATTGTTTCAGCATCAGTATTTGTCTGAAAAACTGCACCCTGACTCTCAAGCCTGTCCTTTATCTGTGCAGAATTTGTAAGACTTCCATTATTAGCTATGGACATTGAGCCTATTGCATACCTCATTACAAGAGGTTGCGAGCTGTATGCCCCGTATTCGCTATCAATCGAATACCTTACGTGACCTAGCGCCATATTAGCCTTGCCGTCACCCTCAAGCTCTTTTATAACATCAGGAGTAAACACTTCAAAAACAAGACCTGACCCACGGTGATAATTCACCTCTCCATTGTTACTAACTGCAATCCCGCAACTAACCTGACCCCTGTGCTGAATTGCAAAAAGACCAAGATACGCCTCACTTACAAGTCTCGCGCAGTCGCCTGTGTTGCTATACACGCCAAAAATTCCGCATTCTTCGTGAATTTTGCTTTGCATAATCAACATACCCCGTTATATTTCTAATACTTTTGCTTGTAGCTCTTCATCTTTATTAAGAACTGTTTCATTCATTTGCTTTTTCATATCTAAAAGTTTGTTTGAAAGAGTTTCATCGGACAGTGCTAAAATCTGCGCTGCAAGAATTGCTGCATTTTTCGCACCATTAATTGCAACTGTAGCCACCGGAATACCGCTTGGCATTTGAACTGTTGCAAGCAATGCATCAAGACCATCGAGCGATGATTTTATAGGAATCCCGATTACAGGGATTGTTGTATGAGCTGCAAGTACGCCTGCAAGATGTGCTGCCATTCCTGCCGCTGCAATAATTACTCCAAAGCCATTTTCCATCGCATTTATTGAAAATTTTGCTGCAGCGTCTGGAGTTCTGTGTGCAGACATAACACGAACCTCGCACGGTATATCAAACTCCTTGAGCTGTTTTACAGCCGCACTAACTGTTGGAAAGTCACTGTCGCTCCCCATAATGATAGCCACTTTTTTCATACTTAACTCTCTCCCTATAATATAGTATGTATACATAATATGGAATTTTTTTGCAAAATTCAAGTCAAAGAATACTTTAAAATACATTTTCTACATATATATTGACTATACTATAACAATGAATACATATATTGTACATTTTTTCTTAATTTAACTTACAAAGGAGTCTTTGAATGCGTAGGGTCAAAACTTTTATTTGCGTTGCTTTGATTATTTTAACACTTCAAGCTTGCTCGTTTGTCGGAGAAACGGATTATGCAATGTTTGAAGAGCGATTTAACAAAGCAAACAAAGAAATTCAGCTTGTAAACTCAAATGTAATTTCCGAAAATTTTGAAAAGTCAACTAAATATAACTGTTTTTTTGATGCAGAAAACGGTGGCAAATATATGATGACAATTTATGAGAAAAACGATTCAAATATTATCACATCTTGCACACTGTGTGTTTTATCATCAATAAATCTTGATATAAATTCTGTAAAAGAACTGTTTTGCTCAATGATTTTTGCCTATTCTCAAACAGACAGAGAAATTTCTGAAAAGATATTCAACGAACTCAAATTAAATGAAGAAAACACATACAAAAGAAATGGTAACACTACAGCAGAGTTTGATAATTTAAAAATAAATATAATTGTAAACGGTGCAGGAACTGCCATTACAATTTGTTAATCCACTTATTTTATTTGTGCATATTCTTCTGACAAAACTATGCTTTTGTATTTTCCACAGCTAAGGTCTACAAGCTGTTTTTCAAATTCATTGAATATATCTTTAGATATTTTAAAGTCAACAACAACATCCTCTAAAAACTCTGTCTTATCACAAATACCATTAAACTCTGCTATTAGTGATAGCACTCTGCCATAAAAAGTGTAATCGCAAATCAATCTTGCATTAACACAAAGTGACATTGTTATAATTTCGCTCGCATCTACGGCAATTTTAGCACTGTGAGAGTATGCTCTAACAAGACCGCCAGCCCCTAACATAATACCGCCAAAATACCTTGTTACCACTACTACACAGTCTGTTAGCTCCTCTTTCAAAAGCACATCCAAAACAGGAACCCCCGCCGTGCCTTGTGGCTCACCATCATCTGAATATCGCCTTGTTTGCCCATCTCTTAAAACATAGGCATAAACATTGTGTCTGGCATCCCAATGCTTTGTTTTAATAGAATTTATAAAATCTACTGCATCATCTTGTGAGTCCACAGGTTTAGCGTACCCAATAAAACGAGAACGCTTAACAACATATTCATCAAAAGATTCATTTTTAATAGTTTTATATTTTGGCACACAAAGCCCTCCAAGGCAATAAAAAACAAATAAGACGGCACACTAGTACCGTCTCGCTTTTAGATATTATTCGCCCTTCGTTTGCATATTAAAACGCTTATTAAATCTGTCTACCCTTCCACCTGTATCAACAAGCTTTTGCTTGCCTGTGAAAAATGGATGGCACTTTGAGCAGATATCTACACGCAAATCCGCTTTGGTTGAAGATGTTTCAATAACCTCTCCGCAGGCGCATTTCACCTTAGTTGGTTTATAATCTGGGTGTATTCCTTCTCTCATTTTTTTCACCTCTTTCGAATGCAAAAACCATTAACTTTCATATATAGCATTAGAATTTTATCATACATAGCGATAAATTGCAACTAATTTTTTAAAATTTAAAGCAAAAATATAATTTTTTTATTGTATAAGCATTTTGACGGCAATTATAAGCAATATTGCACCACCGAGATATCCTGCTTTGTTTGCGAGAATTCCTCCAAATCTTCTTCCCATATAAACTCCCGCAAGACAAATCACAAGAGTTATTGCACCGATTATTGCACAATACATTACAAGGGTTGAGAATAAAGTGACTCCCGTGCAGGCAAATGTTACTCCCACAGCAAGTGCGTCAATGCTTGTTGCTATTGCAAGGCAAACAATAATTTTAAGACTGCTTTCCTCTGATTTTCCTTGAATTTCATCACACTTACATTGCTTGTGTGAATCCATAATCATTTTGCCTCCAATTACGGCAAGCACTACAAATGCAATATAATTTCCAACTGCTGAAACCTTCCCTGAAAACCCTACTCCCGCTAACCAACCTACGATAGGCATAAGCATTTGAAATACTCCGAAAAACACCGACAGCTTTAAAGCATAAGGAATTCTAAGTTTTTTCACCATCATTCCATTTGTCAGTGAAACTGCAAAAGCATCCATAGAAAGCCCAATAGCTATGTAGATTATTGCTGATAAATTCATTCTCTTCCATCCTTTTGTTTTTGTTAATTTGTATGAATTTTTTATTCAATATAGGAGGTTTTGCATTGAAAATTTTTGTAGTTACAAAAAAGCATATAACCCTTTTTATTTTTTATTGTATAACGGCATTATTTATCATATATTTTGCATCGTACGGGGTAATAGTTATGACATCGTCGAGCAAAAGACTAATCCCTATTTATAATGTTAGCACTAATGAAAATAAAATTGCCATTACTTTTGATGTGGCTTGGGGTGCACAAGATACTGATGAAATTATATCTATATTAGATAAATACAACGCAAAGGCAACTTTTTTTGTTTTAGGAGAATGGGTTGATAAAAACCCTGATAGTGTAAAATCGTTTAGCGATGCTGGACATTACATAGCAAGTCATTCAAACACGCACGACAGCCTTTCAGCTATGCCAAAAAGTGCAATAAAAAAACAGCTAATTACCTGCAATGAAAAAATAGAAAAAACTACAGGAACAAAAAACGAGTTGTTTCGCGCACCTTCGGGCGACTATAACAATTCTGTAATTGAAGTTGCAAACGAGCTTGGTATGTATACTATCCAATGGAATGTTGATAGCCTTGACTATCGAGGACTATCACAAGACGAAATATACAACCGAGTTGTTAAAAACGCAAAATCAGGAGATATAATTTTGTTTCATAATGATGTAAAAAACACACCAAAGGTGTTGCCAAAAATTATCGAAAACCTGCAAAGCAAAGGCTTCGAGCTTGTTACCGTCGATGAGCTTATATACAAAGATAATTTCAAAATTAATCACACCGGAACTCAAGAAAGCCTTGAGCTAGTCCAAAATAGGATAGCAAGACAAAAACTGCCTGCTATCCCTAATTTGATTTAATTATTATTTGCTTATTTTTTATTATTAAATATGTTTGCTATTGAGTCCATAATATCATCATCATCCATTCCAAATCCCACACTACCATTACCTGAAGGTGTTGGTGACTCTGGCGATGAAACATCACTGCTAAATATGTCCTCGCTATCATCATAGCCTGTTTGACTTATGATATCTTCAAGATCTGCAGCAGCTTTTGTAATTTTTTCATCAACTACTTTTGGTGGCTTTTTGGCATTGCCATTAGCGTCCTTGCCAAATCCTGTTGCAATAACAGTGATTTCTATTTCATCATTTAAAGTTTCGTCAAAAGCCACACCCCAAATAATGTTTGCACCTGAGTGAGCCGCATTTGAGATGAGTGCCGCTGCTTGCTCTACTTCGTCTAAACCGATATCAGGCGATGATGTAAAGTTGATTATAACTCCATTTGCACCATCAATAGTTGTTTCAAGAAGTGGGCTAGAAATTGCAGCTTTTGCCGCTTGCTCTGCCTTGTCCTTACCACTTGCTCTGCCAACGCCCATATGAGCCTGTCCTGCATCTTTCATAACCGCTGTAACATCGGCAAAGTCAAGGTTTATAAAGCCTGGTATTTTAATAAGCTCTGAGATGCTTTTTACTCCTTGGCGAAGAACATCGTCTGCAGCATCAAAAGCATTTGCAAGCGTAATTTTTTGCTCGGAGAAAAACTTTAATCTCTCGTTTGGGATAACTACTAAGCTGTCAACACTTTGGCCAAGCTCTTTTATGCCTTCTTCTGCTTGA
>JAAYPE010000055.1 GCA_012519975.1 Clostridiales bacterium | reverse complement strand
TTTAAAACGCTTATCTTCTTTTATAACTTCTGTTAAAAGATTTTGCACGAGATTTAGGAGCCTTTGCAGTTTTAACCTTTTTTGCTTTTTCCTCTCGTTTAAGCATATTATTGCCCGTATAATCGTATGCAGCGCTAGGTCCCCAGTTGAGAACAAACAACGCAATTATTCCAAGAACAAGACCGAGTACGATTAAAATGATTGGAAACATTAAGAACAAAACAGGGAGAAGAATTAAAGTTTTCATTATAAAAATCTCCTTTAAAATAAATTCAATCAATAATAATACTATTACAACTTTATGAACTAAGTATGAACTTTTTAACAAATTCTTCATTTTTCACTAGTTATTTTATTATCAATCGTTTAAAGAATTAACCATATCCAAATGTTTTAAAAAAAGTTGTCTAAAATTATCTCTATCCGCTTTTCTATAAACTTTGCCGACAATTTCCATATGCTTTACAAATTGGATATCCATAATATTCCATATGCCTTTTTCAACCTTTTCAGAACTCTCAAATCGGGTGGACGGCTCATTTAGCGGAGCTAAAGAAGAATAAGTGTTTGCAGCACCATCGCTTGCAATCCACCTACTGTCAATTTTAAGGTCGCTAAATATCTTTTGGGGATAAGAGCCAATAGAAAGCTCTAACTTTCTCAATGCGATTTCGGTAGATTTTTGAGAAATACGGCTAGTTTTTTTAACAATGTTTTTCTCCCTAGAACAAGTAGCAAAAGAAAAATAATACGAGTGCGGGTTGGTTCTAATAAATTGATTCATCTTTTTTGCACCATAAAGACTAAGGTCATAATAAACATTGTCCCGCCCCTGAACCACTTGCGCAACACCAACGGTGTTAAAGGCTTTTCCAATGCTTCTATTTTCTGGCGATGCACTAGACAAGTCAAATTGTTCTAAATGAAAATCATAAAAATCATTAAGCCTTGTGTTGCCAACAATGTTGCCTAGCAAAAACATTTTATAGTTGTCAAAATCATACGCAAAACGATTTGCATAAAAGGTTGTAATCCCATTGTGAGGCGACGCAATGGTTGTAACGCTATGAATAATTCTACCGTTTTCGCCAACAAAAAGTGGAGAAATATCATCCACATTTGTGGCTAGTCGCTCGTCAGCACTACCATATTTTAACAGGTGAGTCAGCATTCTAACTGTTTCGCCACCAAAGCTGTGACCTACTAAATTAATTTTTTTAATTGTTCCGTCACTGTTTCTTTTACCAATATCTTTAATAAGAGGCGTGTCATAAGTCCTGCCAAAACGGTGGTGATTATGCTCGTTTGAGTGGGCAACACCATAGTCTACAGTGCCACCAAAAAGCTGTGCATAAAGCTCGCAAGCCCTGTCCCAAGCACTAGAAATAGGGCCAACGGATGGCGCATAGCACTCAAAGCCGTGTTCGTTTAAATATTTTGTAAGAGAGCCAGTGTACATGCCCCAATATGAAATATAATTACTAAGTTTTACATCGTCACCAAAACCATACATACCGTGAACAAAAACAAAAGGATAGTTAGTTTTACAAATAATCGTTGCCTCCTTTTTAAGAAATATAACCAAAGCTCTAACAGTTATTTTTATTATACCCTTTTTTAAAAGACTAGGTCAATTATTTTGTATTATTTCTTTTAAAAAGTGCTTAAACAGATTGAACATCACGCTTTAAATCAAACTTTTTGTTTCTAAAATAAAGGCATAAATCAATAAAAACCATAACAAAATTTATTATGTAAAAAATTAAAACATACGAAATATTATTGCTCAAAAATTTAGATGCAATTCCACATAAGTACCCAACCAAAATAAATACCAAAAAAACAAAGCTTTTGCCCTTAGCTGTTTGTGATGTGTATGATTTCATTATAGAAAGAGGCCACGAAATACCAAAACAAATAACCATAAAAGCTTCTAATAACTGCGACATAAATTTAAAAACTCCTTTAAGATTGTAGTGTGTTTTTTATCTCATTTGCAATTCTATTAATAACAGGCACAACAACACTATTACCTGCTTGTTTATATAATTGAGTGTTACTTACCTCTTTTGGTAGCTTATATGTCTTTGGAAAACCTTGTATGTAAAAGCATTCTTTTGGTGTGAACTTTCGAATTCCGTGAGTTGTTTTAATTAAAGGAACATTATGACCGCCAGTCCCCATATTTGCAGTTAAAGTAGGGCATACATTAGATTTGTTCTCTCTTACATAAATTCTTCTCCATTGATAAATTGTATCATCTCTAATCATATTATTTTTAAGTTCGTCATAGAATTTACAATTATTTTTAGTATAATAAAACTTAGAATCTTTTTTGTTTTTAAAATCTATAACATTATGAATTTTATTTTCAAGTTTAATGGGGTCTGGAAAATTAAATTTATAATACAGCTCTTTATTTTTAAAAGCGACAATATATATTCTTTCTCTATTTTGAGGAATATTGCCGTAATGCATAGCATTAAGAACTTGGTATTTAACATAGTATCCTGCATTGTGGAGTCTATTTAAAATTACATTAAATGTGTTACCATTGTCGTGCCCAACTAAGTTTTTTACATTTTCTAGAAAAATAATCTTAGGTTGCTTTTCTAAAAAAATTCTTTCTAATTGGAAAAAGAGCTCTCCCCTTCCTTTTTTATCATCAAATCCCTCTCGATACCCCGCAAGGCTAAAAGCTTGACAAGGAAACCCCGCTAACATTACATCAAAATCAGGTATATCCTTAGATTTTACAATATTTATATCTCTGCAATCAACTTTTGTTTTAAAATTATATTCATAAGTTATTTTTGCATATGTGTCAATCTCATTAGCGTAAATGACTTTAAAAAAATCTGTTTGTTCAAAGCCTAAATCAATCCCGCCAACACCCGCAAAAAAACTTGCGCAAGTTATCTTTTTTTCTTTATTCATTGGAATTCTCCTAATTTATTTTAAAATTGCACCTTGCTGCTTTTTAGAAAAAAGGGAAATGCTTATAAATCCCTTCTTTCTATATATTATTATTTAATTTTACATACTTTTTTATCTCTTAGTAAAAAAACATAATCTGGTGTTAAATCATATTTTTCTATTATTTCTTTGTGAATAGAAAATCTGGGTCTTCTTCCTTGCTTTTGCTGTTCTTCAAAAGTTTCACTTTTATTCACTTTTATATTTTTTATAGACTCACTATTAATGCCTGTTTTATAAATTTTTAAAGAATCATCATATTTCTCAAGCCTAACAAATACAAGCTCATCAAAAAATTCAGATGGACTAAATGAGTTTGGAGCTGTAAGACTTTGGGCACTACTACCTTTGATTTCAATGATTCTTTTATTATTGGGGTCAGAATCATCAACAGCATCCCCGCCAGTTGCTTTGTTTACTTTGTACCCAAGTGCATAGCAGGCGAGATATTCTGATATTTCTGAAGGAAAATTTATTCCTCTTGTGCCAGATAACGTTCTAATTTCAGCGTCTAGTTGTTTCCAATGAAAATAAATATCTACAGCTAGATTTACTCTTTGGGCATCTACTGTAATTAGATCCATTTTTTCAATTTTGCTATATTTGATATTTTTATCGATTTCCATAATTTTCATTTAGATTTAAAGCATTCCCTGAGATAAAGAAAGTATTTTAGTAAAAATATAATATTTTTACATATTTATTATATATTATTAGATTATGAAAATCAATATTTCCAAAAGGTTATCACCCACCCTTGCAACAAAGCAAATCTTAATATAAAATACTATCAAGAAAAAAATTAAAAGGAATGATAAAATGTCAGGCAAATCAAACACGGCAAGCTGTGATAATTGTGTGCATTATGAGTATGACGAATTTTGCGACTGTTATTGTTGCACTATAAATCTTGACGAAGATGAAATGCAAAGATTTTTAAGTAGCTCAAGCTTTAATTGTCCGTATTTTAAATTTTATGATGATTATAGTATGGTAAGAAAACAAAACTAAAAAATATACTCCACCTTGTTGCAAACAGTGCAAACCATCTGTTACAAGGGGAGCATACCAAAGCTTGTTTTAAGCTTTTATTTATAGTTAAATTACTTTTCTAATATCATACATTGATGAAAGGATAAGCCAGTTTTGTGGGAAAAATTGATTTATTGTCCAGTAGCTTACACCGCCAAGGTTATAGACATCTACAAGCTTTAGCTTTTCGTTAATGCTTTTTGCGTCATCAAACCAAACAATATGCCTAGCTCCGCTGTTATCAATGTATCTAAAATATGGTGACTGTGCTTTTGTATAGTATTGTATTGCTACATTTTCACGCAGTGCAATGTTTAAAGCTCCCTTTAGAGATAGTGATCTTGCGGCAGAGCCTTGCTTGTATGGGAGTGTCCAGTCGTATCCATAGTTTGGCATACCCATCAATATTTTTTCGCTAGGAATTACTGTTATGGCGTAGTCAAGCACTTTTTTTACTTCATTTATAGGAGATACAGCAAGAGGTGGGCCAAAGGTGTAGCCCCACTCATAGGTCATTAAAATTATATGATTTGCATACAGCCCGTGCATTGGGTATTGATGTGCTTCATACAAAAGTCCTTTTTGTGTTGCACTCGTCTTTGGCGCAAGAGCCGTTGTAACTATAAACCCTTGTGGATTCAGTCGCCTTGTAAGTGTCTTTAAAAAGTTGTTATAATTGTCTGCATCCTCTGGATAAATGTATTCAAAATCAATATCCACACCGTGATAATTTTTTGATTTTAAATTACTTTCAATATTATTTATAAGGTTTTGCGAAACATTTGGGTTTGATAAAAGTGTGTGCGCAAGCTGACTTGAAAAGCTTGCACCCTCCTCAATGTTTGTAACAACCATTAGTGGTGCTACATTTGCGTTTCTTGCAGTTTCAATAAGCCTTGTGTCGTTGATTGGGATAAGCGAGCCATCGGGTCGTGCTTGATGACTAAATATACTAAGGTAGGTAAGGTATGGTAGAGTTTTTTCAAGAGTTGCCATATTAATATTAGGAAAAGCATAACCATTAACATAAATTAACCCACGCTTTTTCGTAGGAACAGGAACATTTACGACTTGACCTATAGATAATATATAAGGGCTTGTTATTGTAGGATTTGCACTTTTAAGTTGCTCTAAGTCAACACGATAAGCACGAGAAATTGAGTACAAAGAGTCGCCACGCCTCACAATGTGTGGAATTGTGTCGGTCATCAAAACAATGGATTGGCCAACTGCGAGTCTGTTTGGATTTTCAAGCTCGTTATCGGCAATTATTTTGTCCATACTCATACCATATCGTCTTGCAATTGAATAAATGCTGTCCCCTGGTTTTATTTCATATACTATCAAAAAAATCAAATCCTTTAAATTTTTTATACTACATAGTATTCATTTTTAAAAACAAATGTTACAAAAAATAAAATGAGAATTTGACAAAATAAAAAAATCTTGTTATACTACAAAAAACTAAATATATCTTCAGGGCAGGGTGAGATTCCCTACCGGTGGTAAAGCCCACGAGCGTAGCTTTTAAAAAAGCGAGCATGATTCGGTGTAATTCCGAAGCCGACAGTAAAGTCTGGATGGAAGAAGATTTTTGATAATGCAAAAAACTATTGATGTTTTTAAAGTGTATTCAATGCCTTGAATTTATATTCAGGGCATTTTTTT
>JAAYPE010000054.1 GCA_012519975.1 Clostridiales bacterium | reverse complement strand
TAAGGGAGATAAAAAAATCTATTTTGATTGACGAGCTTTTTTCAATAAAAAGCAAAGAGCCTATTGATTTTGAAAACTCCTGCGACAAATCTTTTGAAGACTTGCCAGCGTTGATAACATTTACAAGTGGCAGCACGGGAATACCCAAAGTTGCCGTTAGAACCCAAGGGTTTTTGATAACGCAATATAAAATTATTGACAAGACTATGAAATACAACGAAGGTGATATTGACCTTGCGGTTTTGCCTGTTTTTACAATTGCAAATCTCGCAAAGGGAATATCAACAGTAATTCCTCACAAAAGCTTTTCAAAAATTGCAACCTCATCGCCAAAAAAGACGATTGAGCAGATAAAAAAGTTCGGGATAACTAGAATTACAGCCTCTCCTGCGATTATTGCAAAGCTTGCAGATTATTTAAAACAAACGGGGCAAGAAGGGTGTTCGGTAAAGACTCTAAATGTTGGTGGTGGTCCAATTTTTCCGCATTTAGTGCAAAATGTTAAAGACGCATTTCCAAATGCAAAATTACTCTTGGTCTATGGCTCTACAGAGGCGGAGCCAATAGCAGAGGTTGAGTATAGCAATCTTACAAAAGCACATTTTGATTCGGTGGCAAGCGGTGCAGGATTAATAGGTGGATATGTAACTTGTGATATTGATTGCTGTGTTATAAAAAATGAAAAAGCTCATATTGGGAAAATTACAAACGAGGAATTTGAAAAAATGAAACTACATCACGATGTTGGCGAGATAGTAGTTAGCGGTAATCACGTTTTAAAAGGCTATTTAGGCGGTATTGGTGATGATGAGAACAAGTTTGATGTTGGTGAAACTAGATGGCACAGAACAGGGGATTTAGGGTATTTTGATAAGGATGGAATGCTCTGGCTTATGGGCAGAGCGTCGGCAGTTATATCAGATGAAAAAGGTGTAGTTTATCCCTTTGCAGTTGAGAGTGCTGTTTGTGAAAAGTTTGGGATAAAACGCTCGGCGGTTACTGTGTCAAAGGGCAAGAGAATCCTTGTTGTACAATGTTCTAAGGAACAGCTCGAAAACTTAGAAAAAATCAAGGCAGAATTTGGGATTGACATTGTGCTGCGAATAAAAAATATGCCACTTGATATTCGACATCATTCAAAAATAGATTATAACAAATTAAAGGATTTTGTAGAAAAAAGCAAGGTTTGAAAGAATATTGTAATTTAGAAAATTTGTCATTAAAAGATTGATTTTTTATTCAATTTGCTATTTATATTACTGAATTTTATTATAAATGAATTATTAACATAAAAATTATTACAAGTATTAAATACTTTAGTGTATTTTTCACACACAGAAATTTGAGTTGTGGATATTTAACAAAAAATATGCGCGTATGTTAGATATGTTATACATAAAAATTGTTGACTTTATGCTGTTTAATCAATAGTATAAGAGTTAATAAGTGGGCTTTTAGTTCGCTGTTTGGCAACAAAAATATTAATAGAAGGTGTGTGTATTTATGATAAAAGGATATTGGGCTGGGGTAGTGGCTATTGTTGGATTCATACTTATGATTGGTTTTGTTAAGTTTGCAAAGCGTAAGTTTAACATACCTTCTGCTAGAAAAGCGATACATATGGGTGGCGGTATTCTTGCAATGTCTTTCCCGTGGCTTGGTGAGTGGAATCATATTTTGCCAGCGGTTGTTGTTGCGTGTTTTATTTTGATGGCTCTTAGATTTACATCAAAGTTTAAAAAGGATGAAGAACAATCAGCAAGCGGAGATTTTCTTTATGATACGGGCGATTTAAATTCCTATGGTGAGGTAATTTTCCCTGTAGTTATGGCGATTTTAACTTGGGTAACAAGGCTCAATCCGTTTCTTTTTGTAACTCCAATGGCGATTCTTGCACTTTCAGACAGCTCAGCTGCACTGCTTGGTTCAAAATACGGAAAAGAAAATATGGCATATAAAGGTGAGGATAAAAAAACAAAGTTTGGTTCTTTGGTTTTCTTTGCAACTTGTATGATAATTGTTCCAATGTCTGCACTTGCACTTACCGACCTTGCTATAAAAAACATACTAATTATTTCGTTAATGGTAGCAATAACAGCAACAATCTTTGAAATGACAGCTTCGCACGGAATGGACAATTTGCTAATTCCTTTGTCTACATATTTAATGTTAAATTCTTTGGTTGATTTGACATATGAAGAGATATTAATGAAGTTTGCATATATGGCAATGATATTTATGGTGGCATCACTAGCACAAACGGCAAAGCTTGTTTCAACTTTTTCTTATCTACAATTTGCAATTATGCTCTCTGTTTCTTTAGTTAGTGCTTGCAGGTACGCTGCAACAAGCGTTATTATAGTTTCACTTGCTATTACTTTTGTTCAAAAATATATCAAAAAGCTCAATATATGCATTGTAAAACCATCAATTGTATGCAGTTGTTATTCAGTTATAGTTCTTGTAATGTTCTCGGCGGGAGTAATTGAATCGATGTTTGCAGCGGTATTGTTTTATGCGGGAAATTTCTTGCTAATTTCAATAACATTGCGAAATATCAACAAATTTTTACCTGTTACAAAAAAGAAAACAAAGCAAGAGCCAGTGACAGCATAAATTAAATTTTTCAAATAAGACACCTATTCTAGAAAAATAGATTAGGTGTTTTTGCTTTTTAAAAATAAAAAAACAGGCTAACAAAATCTTTTCGTTTTGCTAGCCTGTTAGTTGTTTTATAACTGAAAATATAATTTGTTTATGCTTTTTTTAGCATTTTTTCTTGCTCTTCATTAGCAGGAGCCTGTGGATACTCAAGCACCTTTGCAGAATCAATTGTTTCAAGAGAAGAAACACGGTTATATATATCTGTGAAGAAGTTTGTAAAGTCTAGATTTTTCTCGCCAATTCCGGTATAAGACATATGTGTTTTTGAATACTCAATAGGCATCACATTCCAAACACCAGGCTTTATCTCTTCGCTAAGGCTTGAGATATGACGGAATGGCTCATCTAGTGGATACTGTGAGGATTTAACATTACAAACACCATCATTTGCTCCCCAAGAGCTGTCAATTGGAATACGATTATCGTCAGTTCTTTCGCTTTTATAAAGACCAGTAGCCAATGCAGTTGGAAGGAATACTGGAAATTTCCAAGAGTATTTAGAAGGTAAATCAACGCCTAAAGTTTCCTTTGTGCAGCATCCAGAATATGAAATGTAATATATGTTGTCAAAAATGTCAAGTTGCTCATTAAGCTCTTGAGCGCGGTGTGGCATTAAGTCATAGAACATATTATCTTCACTATTTACAACTGTTTTTACATTTTTACCCTCTATTTTAAAGCTAAGGTTTTTTGCCGACGGTT
>JAAYPE010000053.1 GCA_012519975.1 Clostridiales bacterium | reverse complement strand
AAAGAAATGGTTTTGAAGAATTGCAAATCCAGATATTACTTTCACTTTGTTCAGTTTTTAGGGTGCAATATGTATATGCACCATTAGCTCAGTTGGTAGAGCACCTGACTCTTAATCAGGGCGTCCATATAAATTTAATTGTTTAGCAGGTACTTTTAAAAGTATCTGCTTTTTTGTTATGCAATTAAATTAAAAAACACAATGGCTTGCTCATCTTTTTATTAATTTTAAGAATAACTTTATTTCAAAATATTATTATAGAATTTGACAAAAAAATAACAAAAAGCATTGACTTAGCAACTCTACCGTGATATACTTTCACTATAGAATTTTCTTTAAAGAAAATTCTATACAAAATAAAACATTAAACCCACTAATAAATATGAGAGGAAGTCGAAAAAAATGAGGAAAAGAGTCGTGTCATTGATTTTAACAATAGTTATGATTTTGTCACTTGGTGCTATATCTGCATCTGCACTAAATACTGAGCGCCCAAACGGAGGAACTTGGAACTGGGGCAGCGAGGGGAGTTATGCAATATCAAACTACTATTTAGAAGCTAGCAAACAATATAATACTAACGGAAAACATTCTTCAGCTGTTATTGGAAAAACTACACATAAAACAGGATGGGTAAATTCAGGAGTGTGGTCTAGAGCCAAGATTGCTAAAAGTTGGTGTCACATAGAGCGTTGCTACTATAATGCTCAAGATTATAACGGCACACCAAAGGCATAAAAAATAATTTAGTAGGTTATATGTTTTTATATTGAGAGAGGTCTACATATGAAAAAAATGCTGTTTACTTTTTTGACAATTGTTATGCTTATTCAATTTGTCCCATTTTATCAAATGTATGTATATAGTGAAATTGAGAATTTGATGTATAAAGAAGCAAGCTCTGTAGAAATTCAAGAGTTGGGAGAGATAGCGAAGCCCGAGGATTTTGAAAAAGCTGTAAAAAAATATACAAGCGAGCACAATGTTGCGGTGCTTTGTTTTTCATATCCATACTCAGAAAATGCAAAAAAAAAACTGAGGTAGATGTTTTTTTATGTGCTGAAAGCAATCCAGATATGCTTGAAAAATATATTAACAAACAGCAGTTTGAAGAGATAAAAAATTCTACAAAAAAACTGTCTGCTAGAAATGGCGATTATAAATTGTTTTCTCAGCGAACAGATTATCGTATTCAATCTTTTAAAAATTTAGAGGGAAAATCTTTAGCTAGAGAATATTTTGTTTATCCTAAATCAAATAGAGCTGAATTTCAAAAATATTTAGGAGAAAATTATGGTGTTTCATTTAATAATGATTCACAAGAGCCGAGCAAAAATTTTTATAATTATGAAAATTATATAGCACTAAATAGTGTGCTAATTATTACATTGTTTATTTTTGTTGGATTTTGGGTTGTTGGGGAGTATCAATTAAATGCGACAAAAGGTCTTTTGGGATATTCTAATTTGCACTGTGTTGGCAAAATGATTATTGATTTTATATCAATGCTTTTTGGCTCTTTTGTTTCATCTAGTATTATTATCGCGATTTATTTAATGTTTTATAACAAGCTTAGTCAAGCAATGGTTTTATATTCTGTAATGTTTAAGCATTTCGGAATTTGTTTTTTAGTAATATCATTTGTTGCGATTATATCTATTATTTTGTTTTATTCAAGCGATGTGAAGTATGCATTAAAGGGCAAAAAACCGTATATTCAACTAGCTTTTTGCTCTGTTGCTTTAAAAATAGTTATGATAGTATTTATTTGTATGTCGATAACAATGGCAAAAACAGCAGTAGACCAAAATAATCAATTTAAACCACAGCAAGATAAATGGGTACAAGTTAATGATTATAGGTTTGTTACAATGTATTTTCCGATTTCTGATTATGAATATGAGCGTCAAGTGGATTTAAGATGTAGGGAGTTTATTACAAAAACTTATGGGATTATGATAGATAATAATAATTTTAAAGTTAGTGAAGATGATAAAAAGGATAAATATTATCAAAAATATTTAAAAGAACATCCATATATATCAAAAATGATATACATAAATAATGAATATTTAAAGATTAACCCGATTTTTGATTGTGACGGAAACAAAGTAGATATTGATGAAAAAGCAATAAAATCAGATGAGATTGTTGTACTTGTTCCAGAAAAGTATAAAGATAAAGAAAAAGAAGTGTACAATGATATTTTTGATTGGTATGATTCTAGTCTTTATGCTGGGGAAGACTTGCAGGTGCGTGAGAAAAAAGATAAGGGAGAGATACCTCCGGTTACGGTAACCATCAAGTTTGTGAAAGATAATCAAACATATTTTGGTTATAAATTTTATTCAGATGAGCAAAAGTATAATAATATAAAAGACCCAATAGCCACCATTGTAACAGGAGAGAACTTTGGTGCAGATGTGTGTTGCCAATTTTTAACTAGCAATTCATATATGCTTGAAGTTTCAGACAGGCAGACAATGGAAGATATTAATAAAATAGCTAGTGAAATTGGGATTGATAAGGAACTTTCAAATTTGCCTACAGCGTATAGTTGTATTGACGAGCAGGTTAAGAAAAATCAAACTAATTTTGCAAAAGCTATGATGTCTCTTACATTATCAATTGTCGGGATTTTTGCAGTATCAGTGTATTTAACTAAAAACTACATAGATGAAAGTAAAAAAATATTATTCCTTAAAAAGATGTTAGGATATCCCCTTTCAAAAATTTTCACACCATATTTGGCGAGCATTTTTGCAATTGATTCGTTGGTGTTTTTAACAGTTAGCTTAGCTACAAAAATTAACTATTTAATACCCGCAATTATTATGATATTGGTTGATTTGTTAATAATTATGGTTTTTATAAGAACATATCAACTTAGTTTAAATAAGAGCGTTTTGAAAGGAAATTAAATATGGATAGAAAAATTAAACTAACAAATATACATAAAAAATATGGCAATCAAGTTGTTTTTGATAATTTCAATTTAGATGTTGAAAAGGGTGAATTTTTAGCATTATCTGGACCAAGCGGTTGTGGAAAAACAACTCTACTAAACATCATAGGATTACTTGATTATCCAGACAATGGAACAGTTGAAATATGCGGTGTTGAGAATCCAAAACTTGAGAGTAAAAAAGGCAGGATACTTGTAAAAGAAAATATTTCATACCTTTTTCAAAACTTTGCATTGGTAGAGAAATATACAGCAAGAAAAAATCTGGAGTTGCAATGCAAATTAAGCGGAATAAAAATTGATGGCCCAAAAGTTTTAGAGCTTTTAGAGAAATTTGGAATATCCGACTTACTTGGCAAAAAGGTTTTTCAACTAAGCGGAGGAGAACAACAAAGGCTTGCCCTAGTTAGAGCCTTTATAAAACAACCGACAATACTTTTAGCGGATGAGCCAACTGCTTCTTTGGACTTAGAAAATGCAAAGATAGTAATGGATGCAATTAAAGAATTGCACGAGAATGGCACGACTGTAATTTTAGTAACGCACAACCCTGATGTTGCCGAATATGCAAATAGAATTGTGAATTTAAAAGAAAAATAAAAGCCCTTTTATTCTAGTTTGAATAAAAATAAAGTTTTAAGAAACCCATATTGTAGAATTGTTTTATCTGCAATATGGGTGTTTTTTTGACTTGTTAAAAGGGGAGGGCGCTAGTGATAATTTAATATTGCTATTTTGAGTTAAAAATAAAACTGACATCGAATAAGAAACGATGCCAGTTTTTAAGGTTTTAAAGATGTTATATTATAGTTTTTGCGATATTTAACAACAAAAATATAATATGATTTTATTACATAAGACTATAAATCAATATAGGTTGTAGGTTTAAATTTGCTAGAATCTTGCTTTGAATTGTCGGCATAAGAAGTTATTTCATCATAATTTTCGCTTTTGGGTTTGATTGGAGTGGTACTTTTAGTCTCTTCTCCTTTTAGCTGAAACTTGTCAATTAATTCTTTAAGCATTTGAGCTTGGGCCGATAATTCTTCACTTGCCGCTGCACTTTGCTGCGCTGTAGCACTATTTGTTTGAACAACATCAGATATTTGGCCAATTCCAATATTTACTTGTGCAATAGCTTGTGACTGTTCAATGCTTGCGTCTGCAATGTATTGTATTACTTCCGCCGACTTTTTGGAGCTTGAAACAACATCGTCAAGAGCAGATGCGGTTTGGGTAACGATTTGTGAACCCTTTTCAATCGCTTCAAGCGAGCTTTCAATTAAATCAGCCGTGCTTTTTGCACTTTCTGCAGACTTGCTTGCAAGGTTTCTAACTTCGTCAGCAACAACGGCAAATCCCTTGCCTGCCTCTCCAGCACGGGCAGCTTCAACGGCGGCGTTAAGAGCCAGTATATTAGTTTGGAAAGCAATGTCATCAATATTTTTTATAATCTTTCCAATTTCATTAGAGGCGTCACTAATTTCGTTCATTGCCTCAATCATTCTCTTCATTTGCTCCTGGCTTTGATTTGTAGCCACACCAGCGTCAACAGAGATTTGCTTTGCTCTTTCCGCATTTTCTGCAGTTTCCTTAATTTGGTCTGAAATAGTGTTGATTGTAGAAGATAGTTCCTCAATGGAGCTTGCTTGTTGGGTTGTGCCTTGGCTTAGTGATTGCGCTGCACTTGATACCTGCATTGCACCTTCATTGACTTGCTCTGAGGAAAAGTTCATCTCAAGGAAAACTGAGTTTAAAGAGTTTATAATGTGGTTTAAGTCGTTTTTAATTTCAACAAAATCACCCACATACTCCCTATCAACTGCAAGGTCGAGGTTTCCAGAAGAGATTTGTGTAAGCACATCTGAAATTTCACTTATATAATCATTTAATATCGAAGATGTGTTTTCATAAATTTGTGCAAGCCTTCCAAGCTCATCATTTGCATATCGTTCTGATTTTTCACTAGACAATTTACCGTTGCCTAAATCTTGCATTTTTTCAACCAAATCTTTGATTGGAGAAAGGGCTTTTTTAAGACTAACAAAAGAAAGTGCTGCAAGGAGGAAAAGACCTAAAAGAGCAACAATAACAACAGCAATTATAGTTGTTTGAACGGAGAAAAACGCCTCAGATTTTTCAACTTCAAACGAACTTGTCCACGTCTTGTCAATTCCATCTACCTTGACAGGGGTAAAGAAAACAAGCGACTTGGAGTTGTTTTTTCCTTGTGTAGTTGCAGAGGCTGGTTTTTTATTTTTAACAGCTTCTAGCAACCTTTTTTCTTCAGCATTGTTTGCTTTAAATTCGGTGCCAACATTTTCAGGCTCGTTTGAATTGGCAATATAAATGCCCTCCTGCGTGAGTACACTAGTAACGCTAGTCTCATAACCACCTAAAACATAATTTAAATCTTTGATAGCATCCAGCAGAATATCGCAGTTTGCCACACCTAAAAACTCGCCACTGTCACTAATTATTGGATTACTAAGGGTGATTAGCCAAACAGTTTCACCAGTTGTAAGCTCCCAAGGATAAGGCTCAGTTATGTAGGTGGACATAGAGTTTTTACTCTCAGCATAATAATCAGCAGGACCGTAGCTGTCATAGTCGTTGAAAACATCTATATCCCAATTACTACCGGTGCGATAAACATAATACGACAATCCCTCTGGAGTGTTTGGCAGGAATTTGTCAGGTTCAAAAGCATAGTATGATGAAAAAATATTTTCGTTTTGAAGAACACTTTCAAGAGAACTCCTCATCATACGGTCTGCAACTTCAGGGTCAAGAGTTTTGTATCTCTCAACCTCGCTTGCAAGGGCTAAAGAAAAAGTTTGCATCGTTACTAGATATTCTTTTACAATATCTGCATTAATAGTTGCTACTTGACTTATATCTTTTTCGACCTGTTTTTTGAAGATGTTGTTTAAGATTATGCTTAAAAATACACAGATAATTAGCATAACGGTAAAGATTGTAATCAAAGTTTGTCTTAAAATTTTATTTATAAGACTTTTTTCATTACCTGATGCTGATAATTTGTTTGTGGCATTAACTTGCTTAGTCATACATATTGCCTCCTTTCTTGGATAAAAAAGCAATTGCTTAAAGAAAAAGCAATTGCTTAAAGTTTATTTAATAAATTTAGTTTGCAGTTAATCTATCAATAATAGACACTAGATTTGCAATTTCTGGTTTTGAAATTTGCTCGTCTGCGCCAAGCTGTTTTCCTTTTATTCTCATCTCTTCGCTTATTAATGATGAGAATAAAACAACAGGAATTTCTTTAAGAACGCTATCCTCTTTGATAAGCTTTGTGAGCCTGTGGCCATCCATCAAAGGCATTTCAATGTCAGACACAATGCAGTCAATATGCGCTTTAATAGGGTCGCCAGATTCTTTTGCTTCAACAAGGTAGTCCCACGCTTCTTGACCGTTGTCTGTTTTTATTATATTTTTATAACCAGCTTTGTGCAAACTCTCAATAATGAGTTTTGCAAGTAGCATCGAGTCCTCGGCAATTAAAATGGTTTTGTCCATTTCTTTTCTTGTGCCAAGTGTTTCAACAGATTCGACCTGAATACTCGATTCTGGGCTGATTTCTGCAATTATTTTTTCAAAATCCAATATGGTTATGAGCCTACCTTGGTATTCTGCAATTCCGGTTGCAACACCTTCTTCACCGCCATAAATTACCTTGTCCGGCTTTTTTATCGCCTGCCAAGAAACCCTATCAATTCCGACAACTGATTCGACGTGAAAGGCAAAACTGAGGTTGTTAAAATGTGTGACAATGAAAATGTCGTGCCCATTTCTGTCAAATTCAGGTAGGTTTAGGTATTTTCCAAGGTCAATTACGGTGATGATTTCATCTCTTGGTTTAAAAACCCCCTCAACAACACTGTGTGAATTAGGCATGGCTTTTACTTTTTGCGCCATCATAATTTCACGCACTTTGGCAATATTGATGCCAAAAATCTCACCAGAAATTGTAAACTCCATTATTTCAATTTCATTGGTGCCAGACTCTAAAAGAATTTTTGTTTGATTATTACTCATAGATGACATATAAAACTCCCCTTTTTTAAAAAAGTAATTGCTTTAATTTTATTAAACAAACAGTAATTATACACAATAAAATCACTATTAACATTGATTTTTATATGCGAAATAAGGATATTTTGACTAAAATGCACGGCAATTTGCGACAGAAACCGTCATTTTAAGTGTTTATGAAATTTTAACATAAATACAGTTAACTGTCAATAGTTGCCCATTTTTTTACAAAGTGTAAAGCGAATTTTATGAAAAACGACAGAATTAGAGTCGAGTATTAATGAAAATATAGTTCATAAATTTAGTATGCAAAAATTGGATAAGGAGAATTGTGTGATAAAAGTGCAACTAACATTTACAAAATTCAACAAAATGTTATAATGGTTATGTATAGTTATAAAAATATTATGAAGAGGGGTAGTAAGATGTATGATAACAAATCAACACATATATTAAAACGGGGCATTTGCGTTTTATTTGTGCTTGCAATGGTGCTACCTCTGGTAATATTATTTGTATATGCGCTAACAGATGAAGAAAGATATAAGGCATCGCTTGCCGAAAAGGGATTTCCGCAAAGTTATCATGAAACGCTTTGGCAAATGCATAAAGTTTATCCCAACTGGGAGTTTGAGGCTCTTGTTACAAATCTTGAATGGAATGATGTTGTTGCAAATGAGGCTTTGGATGGCAAATGTACGGTTGACTTGAGTATGACAACTCGGTTGCTTTTGAGCAAAAGTTATGGTACATATAATTCAAATGGAACATTTACATATAAAGTAGTTGATGGAAATCAAGCAAATCAAACGGGACATATAAATTCAACACCGCTTGCTGTTTCGTTTTTTATGGACCCTAGAAATTTTATTGGGGATCCTCGTACAATCTTCCAATTTGAAAAATTGTCTTATGATTCTAGCGTACACACTTTGGCAGGGATTGAGCAAATTGTAGCAAATTCATTTATGAATAACACAGTTTCATACACAAACACTTCTGGTACAGTAGTATCAACAGGGGAGAGGTATGCACAAGTAATTCTTGAGGCGGGGCAAACGCACAATGTAAACCCCTACTACCTTGCAAGTAAAATTATACAGGAAGTTGGAAATAATGGGAGCAGAAGTGTTTCTGGAAAAGAACCAGGTTATATAGGTTATTATAATTTTTATAACATTGGGGCATATGCAAGCACGACGGGTGGCGCTGTTGAAAATGGATTAAGTCACGCCAGAAGTAAGGGGTGGGATACACCGCGAAAATCAATAGTAGGTGGGGCTCAGTTTATAGCTGGAAGTTATATAGCTGTAGGGCAAAACACACCGTACTTGCAGAAGTTTAATGTTGTTAAAAGGCCGTTTTATCAACACCAATATATGAGTGCCGTGCATGATCCAGCTCAGTCTGCATACAGCACATACAGTGGTTATAATAAGCTTAACACGCTAAATGCTAGTCATAAATTTTTGATACCTATTTATAAAAATATGCCCGATAGAACGGCGAGCAATGTTTTTTTAAACGATGCGGTGCGAGTAGGCAAATGCAATACACAGCCAGTAAATGTAAGGACAGGCCCATCTATTGATGCTCCGGTGGCAAAGACTGTTGGCAACCAAAATCTTAGTTTGAGCAAAGGCACAAGTGTTGAAATTCTTAGCGGATATAGGTCTAAAGATTCGTATCCAATGTATAGAGGCCAGCTTTGGTATCCATTTTGGTATAACATACGATTTACAGGACCAGACGGAAGAGTTTACACAGGTTATGTATATGAAGACTACATAGATACAGACGCAAACATAACAATTACAAAGGGAGCAAGCAGAACACTTGGTTATACCTTGCAACCTACCAGCTCAACGGACAAACCTATGTTTATGAGTGTTGATTCAAGGATTGCACAGGTAAATGCAGATGGTCAAGTTGTTGCAAAATCAACGGGAACAACTACTATTGTTGCATTTTTATCCGGAGGAGCTTTCGATATAATAAAAGTTAATGTTGTTGAAGGGGGGCAAAATCCACCGCCATCCGGTGGGGATGAAAATTCGCCGACTGCAATTACTTCGCCACATTATGAGGTCACATCAACTGGATACATAAAAGTTCTTACTGAAAATACAACACTAGCAACATTAAAAAATAGAATCAATAAAAATTCTTACATAAAGGTTTTTGATTCAGCAGGAAAAGAAATAACAGACTCAAATGCAAGGGTTGGCACAGGGGCTGTTGTAAAGCTGATTAGTAATGGTGTTTTAGTGGATACAAAAACAGTTGTTGTAAGAGGTGATGTGAATGGTGATGGACTTGTAAATATTACAGATATGATAAATGTAAAATCATATATCCTAAGAACTAGAGATTTTACAGGAACATATGCACAGGCGGCAAACTATAAAAATGACCCTAAAGGAACTATAAATATAACGGATTTCATACAAATCAAATCATATATATTGAACAAATAAAAAAATCCCTATCCGTTT
>JAAYPE010000052.1 GCA_012519975.1 Clostridiales bacterium | reverse complement strand
AGATTCACAAGCGTGTGTAAGCTATGGTGAGGGCAAAGACGGAGTAAACAACTTGATGGGTATTTATTCTTGCTGTACGGGCCTTGACTATGAAACTATTCAAAGGGATTTTGAAGGCAAGGGCTATGGCGATTTTAAAGTTGCTGTAGCAGAGTCCGTTATTGCAGAGCTTGCTCCTGTTCAAGAAAAATATACACAGTTAATGGCGGACAAGGCATATTTAAACCAGTGTGCAAATGATGGTGCCAAACAAGCGAGTGCCATTGCCCAAAGAACGCTTACAAAGGCTATGAAAAAAGTTGGATTTTATCAAGGTAAATAAAATTAAAGCTCCTAGTTTTTATAACTAAGAGCTTTTTATTATTATTTTTTGTTTCTAAACGCATAGGTGATAAAGAAAAATACAGAGCAAAGAAGAACAATTGTAGCACCCGCAGATGTGTTTGTATAAAATGAAATTATAAGTCCAAAAAGTCCGCAAAACAGAGCAATAAAAATAGATAAAAACATATACTGCCTTGAGTTTTTAGAAATATTGCGTGATGCGGCAGCGGGTAGAATTAGAAGAGAATTTATTAGCAAAATACCAATCCATTTAATAGATAACATTACAACAACGGCGACTAAAACTACAAAAATATTTTCAATTCGCATTGTTTTAATGCCACGGCTTGCTGCTAAGTCCTCGTTTATACTTATGAGAAGTAGCTTGTTATAAATAAGTCCCCAAATTATAGTAACGACGATAAGACAAATGAAAAGCAGTAAAAGCTCGTTTGTAGTAATGCTTAGAATGTCGCCAATTAAGTACTGTGAGTAGCTTGAAAACTTACCGCCAAAGGAGAGAACGACAAGCCCCAGAGCCACAGATGTGGAAGAAAAAACGCTAATAATAGTATCAGCTGACGCAACCTTAGAAGCTTTGACACGGGTAATGATTAAAGCTAAAAATATCCCAAAAGCCACCATACTTATAAGGTCGTTTTTAACCCCGAGCAAAACCCCAAGAGCAATTCCTGTAAAGGCGGAGTGACCAAGAGCGTCAGAGAAAAAAGCCATTTTATTGTTAACTGCCATAGTTCCAAGCATTCCAAAAAGTGGAGTTATGAGAATTACTGCAATAATAGCATTTTTCATAAAGTTGTATTCTATAAAATCAAAGGGAAAAATAAATTCAAGCATTGCATAAACAAAACTCATTTAAAAATCTCCTCCAGCCTGAAAGGTTTGTTTGTATGCGTTTGATGCAAAAACCTCACTAGTGCTACCAAAGCAAAGCACTTCTTTGTTGAGTAGCAAGACATCGTCTGCATATTGTTTTACAAGCTCCAAATCGTGAGATACCATAACAATTGAAATGTGATAATTTTCTCTAAGGTTTTGTATGCTGTCATAAAACTGCTCGCTACCAATGCAATCAACGCCGGACAAAGGCTCATCCAAAATTAAAAGCTCCGGTGTTGGATAAAGTGCCTGTGCGAGCATAACTCTTTGAAGCTCGCCACCTGACAAGTCGCCCAGCGTTCTGTTTGCAAGTTCGCTTGCACCGGCTGTTGCAAGGCTTTCATTTATGCTATAACTATTTTTTTTAGGCTTGAAAAAGGATACGGGTCTTATAGTCCTTGACGCTTGCAAAAAGTCGTGAACGCTAACAGGAGAGCTAGTATCAAAATTAAGATGCTGTGGGACATAACCTATAGTAATTTTTGAGAGTCTTTTTCCGTCAAACCCTTCAAAAAAAACTTCGCCCTCGTGCTGAATTTCGCCAAGAATAGAGCGTAAGAGGGTAGTCTTACCGGCACCGTTAACACCGATAAGGGCTGTAAGCTTTCCACAATGTAGATTAAAAGAAACATCTTTGAGTATTGTTTCTTTGTTGCGAACAACACTTACATTCTCAACTGCTATTTTGCATAGCCCACAACCGTTTTTTGCGTCCATTATTCAAGCGCCTCCTTGATAACACTTAGATTGCTTTTCATAATATCTTCGTATGCAGTAAGGCTGTTTTGACCGCTTGTAATTGGGTTTAAAGTATAAACCTTTATTCCCGTTTCAGAGGCTAAAATATTTGCGCTAGTACCCTTGTATTCAGGCTCTACAAACAGTGCAGGTATTTTAAATTCGTTTATAGTTTTTGTAAAGCTTGCAATTTGTTTTGCAGAGGGTTCTTCGCCGTGGTCTGTTTCTAAAGAACCTATGATTAAAAGACCATATTCTGAGGCAAAATAATCATAAGCCTCGTGAAAAGTAATTATAGGTGTGCCCTTGTAATTTTCAAGCTCGCCCTTAATTTGGCTATCAAGAGCGTTTAATCTTTTTATATACTCTTGTTTGTTATTTTCAATTTTTTCGCTATCATTTGGAAGAGCTGTTTTTAAAGCAGTTGCAATATTTTCAACCTGCACAATTGCATTTGGAACAGACAGCCAAATATGCGAATTATATTCGTGCTCGTGTTTATCGTCGTGGCTATGCTCATCGCTATCGTGGTGATTATTGCTACCAAGCAGTTTAACCCCTTTGCTTGCATCAACAATAGGCAGATTTGGAATTTGCTTTGAAACCTTATCTAAGAACGGCTCCATACCAGCACCGTTTGTAACAAGCAAGGTTGCATTGTTTAGAGTTACCATATCATTAGGCAAAAGCTGATAGTTGTGAATGCAGCCATCAATCTGTTGAGTAAGATTTTGCACTTCAATCCCATCAATTCCATCTGTTAGATTGATTGTAAAAATATACATTGGATAAAAGGAAGTAACAATTTTTATTTTTTCTTTATCTTTTTCCGCTTTTTTGTTGCAACCAAAACTAAAAATTAAAATCATACATAAGATGATTGAAAACAGTCTTTTCTTCATATCTAAAAACTCCATTCTGCAATTTTTTTACAGTATAAATATTATACAACTAAATTATGACTCGTCAAGTCAAAAGCTATACATAATTATTGTTTTAAAGCAAAAAATCAGTGTAGGATAGCATATTTTTACTTGACTTTAAGGTGT
>JAAYPE010000051.1 GCA_012519975.1 Clostridiales bacterium | reverse complement strand
TTGCTGGCGGAATTGGCGGTCTTTTAAAAGAGCATAAAACAATGATAAATATAATAACTGGTGCTATTGTTATTATACTGGGGCTTAATTTTACCGGCATTTTGAAATTCAAACTTTCAAATAGTGGCAAAAAAACAAGTATTAAACCTACCGGTTTTTTCTCTTCTATACTGTTCGGCATTGTTTTTAGCATTAGCTGGACACCCTGTGTTAGTGCTTTTCTTGGCTCTGCTTTAATGCTTGCGTCGCAACAAGGCTCTGTTTTGCAAGGCACAATTATGCTACTTCTTTATTCGCTAGGACTTGGAATTCCCTTTATTTTAAGTGCTTTATTAATCGACAAACTAAAAACTACTTTTGACTTTATTATGAGAAACTATAAAACTATAAACATTATTTCTGGCTCACTTTTAATAATCATTGGTGTTTTGATGATGAGCGGTAAGCTAGACTTATTGTTTTCTATCATTGGAGGTTAATTTTATGAATAATAAAACAAAAATCATAGGGCTTGTTGTTTTACTTTCTGTTGTTTTAGGTCTTGCAATTTGGGCATATGGCAAGCTATCAAAAGACTATTCAAGCAATAAAACAACAACTCCGAGTACCATACAAGGCTCAAACACAGAAGGTAAAATGCCATATGAGCAACTTTTTGATGTAACTATTTATGATAATCAAAATCAAAAAATTTCACTGCTAGAGCTTGCTTTGGACAAACCTACCGTCATTAATTTTTGGGCAAGTTGGTGTGGCCCCTGTAAAAGCGAAATGCCTGACTTTCAATCTGCCTATGATGAAAGAGGTAACGATGTAAATTTTGTAATGATTAATCTTACAGATGGTTTTAGAGAAACTACAAAAACTGCAAACAAATTTATTTCGTCCAGTAACTTTACATTCCCCGTATATTATGATTTGGATATGGATGCATCTGACAAATATGCTGTTTTTTCTATTCCTACCACCTTTTTTGTAAATGCTAAAGGTGAAATTGTTGGAATGCATCAGGGAATTCTTGATAAAGAACTTTTAAATGAAAATATAGACAAGATTATATAAAACAAATACAAATAGATTTATATAAAACAAAAAGAGGTTTATAATAAACCTCTTTTTTATGCTTATTTTTATTTCTA
The DNA here is from genome assembly GCA_012519975.1 of Clostridiales bacterium. GTDB lineage: Bacteria > Bacillota > Clostridia > Oscillospirales > Acutalibacteraceae > RZYX01. The sequence goes on along the minus strand of JAAYPE010000051.1, from coordinate 25,141 downwards.
TACATCAATCTTTTTCTTGAGCATATCAGGATTTGTTGCAAATCTTATTGCATTTTCTCTGCTTATTTTTCCCTCTTTATGCAAATTAAAAAGGCTGGTATCCATTCCGAGCATACCCTGTGCGGCTGATGTTGAAATAACAGAATCAAGCTGATGAACTTTAGATTCTCTAATCATATTTCTTATTGCACTATTAAGATGCATTATTTCAAACGCTGGGATAAGCTGACCATCAACAGTAGGTATTAATTGCTGTGATATAACAGACTGCAAAAGCTGAGCAAGTTGCACTCTAATTTGTTGTTGCTGATTTGGTGGAAACACATCAATAACCCTATCAATAGTGTTTGTTGCACCGATTGTGTGGAGTGTTGAAATTACCAAATGCCCTGTTTCTGCCGCTGTCATTGCGATTTTTATTGTTTCATAGTCACGCATTTCTCCCACCAAAATAACATCAGGAGATTGCCTTAGACACGCACGCAAAGCAGTTATATAGTCATCTGTGTCTGTTTCTATTTCTCTTTGACTTATTACACTTTTTTTGTTACGATGCAAATATTCAAGAGGCTCTTCGAGTGTTATTATATGCCCATTTCTTGTGCTATTTATCCTGTCTATTATGCAGGCAAGTGTTGTTGATTTTCCACCACCTGCAGGACCTGTAACCAACACTAACCCTTTGGTTTTGTCCGCAACTTCCATAACTTGTTCGGGAATAAAAAGCGATTTATAGTCTGGGATATCGAACGAAACAAGGCGAATAACTGCTGCTAAAGAACCACGCTGTTTATATGTGCTAACACGAAATCTGGATAGCCCACTAACAGCCAGTGAGAAGTCATCATCGCCCGACTTTATAAGCTTTTCCATTGACCTTCCAGCTTTTTCATATATATCGGCTATGATTTGCTTTGATTTTTCCTGTGTTATTTTTTCTTCATCCTGTGGAACAATTAGCCCGTTTACCTTGTAGGAAAGCGGTAGACTTGCAAGCACAAAAATGTCTGACGCTTGTTGTTCTACTGCGCCTTTTAGTATTTGTATTAAATCCATCATAAGCCTTTATCTATCCCCTTTTATTTATCCTTGCCAAAGATCCAAGCTATTGTCTGGTTCCCACTCGCCTGTATTTTCAACTTTCCAATTCACGATATAAACCTTTTTTCCATCAACTCTAAGCGCTACTGCTAACTGCTGACTATCGTCAATCGTCTCAAAATATGAGATATAAAGAATGTTGTTTTTTTCGTCTACTAAAATGTCTTTTGAGATTTTTTCTATATTTACTTTAGCATTTTGCAAGCTACTTTGCTCATCAACAATTTGATAAACGCTTGCGAGCTTTTCGGTTGCAAGCTCATCTGCTTTATAAAAATCTGTTACAACTTTTACAGATTTATTTGCAAGCGAACTCTCAGCATTTGCCGACACAAGTGTGAGAACAGAAAATATTGTAAGGCACAAAACAGAAAAAACCATAATGATGGAAGCACCGCCAATATTTACTCCGGCTGTTTTTCTTTCGTTTGCCATAACTGCTTCCTCCTTTAGTTTAATTTTTGTTTTGCAGTTTTTACTTTAATTTCAAAAAGACTTTTACCGTCCTTTTTTTCTACACAAATTTTTGCCGTACTTATATATTTATCGTCTTCATTTTTAAGTGTTAATGTATAACTCGCTTCGTCTTTTTTCTCTACTTCCTGCCAATTTTCGTCATAATAAACTACCAACCTATTTTTATCAAAACCTCCATCCAATGTGCTTGCAACTTTTTCAAGGTCTGCACTGTACGCCTTGTAGGTTTCTGCACAGCTTTGAGCCTTTACTGACGCATTGCTAATATCACGGCTATGGTCTGATTTTATTTTTGATGTGCTAAAAATTTTCATACAAATAGCTGACGAGATTGAAAAAAACAATATTACTATTATCATTTCCATAAGAAAAAGTCCCGATTTTGAACGGCTGTGCTTATTCATTTAACGCACCCCCCGTTTTCACTCTTTGTACCAATAATCAGAGTTGAAGTACTTCCACTTTTGCCTTTACATTTTATTTTTATAAGTCCGCTATCCGCATCAACTTTTGCAAATTGCAAGTCATCAACATTTATTATGTTCGTGCCAGAATCAATAGGAAAGCTTGCTTTTTTCTCGCAAAAAAGCTCTTTCACGCTCCCATTATAAAAATAAATTAGGGTATTGTAATCTGTTCCGTTTATCTCCTCATCCATTGCAAGAGCTGTAACTCCATTAAAGTCGGTTAGATAAACAGAATTTTCATTGTCATAATGCCTTATTTTTGCACTGATATATGAGATGCAAGTTCTCTCCTCATATCTCTCCTGCATAATTTTGGCTGTGTCTTTATAAACATTTGCACCAGACATCAATACAAAAAGAATTGTAAAAGCAAAAACACAAAACAAAACCAGTACAAACACGGTATCAACTGAATAAGAACGATTCTTTTTCATTATTGTGGAATCTCCTCCTTACCGTCAATCTCAAGCACTACTATATCTGGCATTATATTAGTAGCGAAAATGCTATATTTAACTGCGTACTTATTTTTATCAATTCTGATTCCATAATTCTTTTCAAGATATTCTATATCCTGTGGGTATCTCCCCTCTAAAGAATAACAGCTTACAACAGCACGGCGAACACTATCCTCTAAAATTCGTTTCTCCTCTGCCCTACTATTGATTTGCGCACTCCCAAGACCCCATAAAAACATCCCGAATATTGCAACAAAAAGAATTATAGACAACGAATATCCTTTTAAAATTGAAAATAGAGATTGCTTATTTTTATTTTTTTTCATATGCACTCTCTCCCCTCATAATGCTTTTGTTACAAATTATCCAATAGTTGACATAATTCCCATTAGCGGCAACATAACCGATAGCAATATAAGTCCTACAATAAGTGACATTATAATTACAAGTGTAGGCTCAACACGGTTTATCACTTTTTCAATTCCCTCGTCAACATCTTGTTCGCTTCTTCTTGCAATTTCAGACATTACAGTATCTGCTGTTCCTGTTTTGAATCCGATTGAAAGCATACGACAATAAAGATTTGGAAAAATATCTGATTGTGCGATTGCTTCAACAAAATTCTCACCTTTGGACATTAAGTTTCTGCAATTATCTATTTTGCTTTTCATATTATCATTATCAGTTATACGCTCAATCATATTTAGTGATTCATCCGTATCAAGTCCACTTGCAAGAGTCATTGCCATTGCCGAGGCAAATCTTGCTGATGCAATTTTTTTATTAAGTCCTCTTGATGCGTTTATCTTATTATGAAAGGACTTAAATTTGTCACGCAAGGACGGAACAATGCTGATAAAATAAGCTATAACAGCAACTGCAAGTATCACCCCAAAAATTGTAAACGAATACTTTGAGAGTGCATTGCCAAAATTCATAATGCTTACTGCAACAGGTGTCATTTGCGTTCCAAGTTGATTAAAAACATCGTTAAATATCGGTAAAACACGAGTAATTAACACAACTATTACCAAAAGCAACATAAGCATAAGAACTGCAGGGTATACAACAGCATTTTTAATGCTCCTTGAGATTTGCTCTTGCCTTTCATAATGCTCTGACAACGCCTTTAAAACATCTTCAGTGCGACCTGTTTTTTCACCTATTTCAATCATATCTACAACATATTTTGGAAAAGCGCCTGAGTCATCCATCGCCTTGTGAAGAGAGTTGCCAGAATCCACACTCTTAAAAAGCTCTGTAAGCATCTCTTTATTTTGCTTGTCTGTCTCATCATCTTTAAGCATTGAGAGTCCCTCATCAAGAGAAATTCCCGCATTTAAAACAAGGCTAAGTTCCATACATAAAGATGAAAGATATGCCCCACTCAATTTTTTGCCACTCATACAAAAACCTCCGTACATATTAAAAAATCTATTAATAGTAATATTGTGCTGAATAGTTTGAACCATTTCCAATGTATTGCATTATTGAACTGCTAGAATTGCCACTAGATGCAAAAGTTGGATCCATAAGTTTCCAACTGTTTCCGTCAAAATAAATTGCTCCATTTATCCAGCCAACATTGCGAATATATACATTTATCCACGCGTGATAGCTTGACGAAGCGTATCCAACAACAAGCTTGCACGGGATATTTTGCGACCTTAGCATTGCTGTCATAACTGATGCGTAGTCAAAGCATATTCCCCTACGCTGAGCATAAACTGAATTTAAATTTGGCAAATATCCACTTTGAACCGTTGCTGCTTTGTTAGAATCATAAGTAAAATGGTTTATTACAAAATTATATATTCTATCAAGCTTTTGCAAATCCGTAGTATAGCCGGTACATAATTCTGCCGCCTTTAAAACTGCAGTAGTACTACCGTTATAATTTACATATTGGTTAGGTCTTAAAAAAGGTGCAAAAGAGCTTGATAAAGATACACCAACTTTATGATTGTTAATTGCATACGAATAACCGCTACCCGAAACATTTTCAAGAACAGATACTGAGTATGTTCCACTTCCTTGAGTTAGGGGGAAAACCTCATACCCCCCACCCATAGCTAAGTCATATGTATAAGTTGAGTTTTTAGTTATTTGAACCTTAACCCTTGGTACTCCACCCGTGTGCCTTACCATTATGTAGCCGTCATTTGCATTGGAGTAGTCAATTGTAGCCCTATCACTGCTTGCAATTGCTGTGCCAGACGCAACAGTTGAGTAAATTACAGGCCTAGCATACGGCGCATTGGGAGCCCTTGTAGGTGCTACTGTATTGCCCGGTGTTGTTACCACACTTCTAGTTGTTGCACTACCGCCTGACTTTGAGCTACCGCCCGATTTTGAGCTATCACCTGATTTTGAGCTATCACCTGATTTTGAAGACGATGAATCTTTACTTCCTGACGATTGGGAACTGCCCCCATTAGAACTTGAACTGTCTTTTTCACTTTTGCCCTTTGAATCTTTCGATTTTCCGTCGCCTTTTTTTGAGCTGTTTTGGCTTGTTTTTGTGCCGTTTACACCAGTTTCCTTTTTATCCTTATCACAGCTTACAAGCAACGGTAAAGAAAGCGCAAAGCAAAGTACCAGCGCTAAAATTTTGTATAAAATTTTACTTTGATTGTTATAGAGTTTCATACAAACATACCTTTATTAGAATTCTATTATATTATTATACTATATTTTAGTGCTAAAAACAAACATAATTCTACTTAATTTTATATTGAAATAAAAATTACCCATTGTTATAATGTATTTAAATAAAATAGGGCGTGGGGGTAGCACATTGATAAAGGATAGAATTTATTCTATAATTCAAACCATTTTAATAGGTTTGTTTGCTTATGCAACAATTAATATTATTGGTATAGCAATCCATTACAACGAAGGAAATAAAATTTATGACGAATCTCAAGAAAAATATTTCTCTGTTCGTCAAAAAAACACAAGGGACAGCAACTCTGAAAAATTTGAGGTGGATATTGAGCAACTGCAAAAAATAAATCCAAGCATCGTCGGATGGATTTATATTAAAGATTCAAATGTTAGTTATCCGCTTTTGCATCACACTGACAACGAAAAGTATCTCAAAAAGACATATGATAATCGCACAAGCAATTTTGGCAGTATTTTTATTGATTTTAGAAACGACCCAAATCTCTTTGACAGCAATTCAATAATATATGGTCACAACACTAAAAATGGCTCTATGTTTGGTTCTCTTAAAAAATATAAAGACAGTAACTATTTTTATAGTCATCCTAAGATACATATTATATATGGGGATAAAGTATTTGAATATGAGATTTTTTCTGTATACACGACTTTAGACAGTGGGCCTGCATATGTCATTGATTTTTCAAACGATGATGAATTTCAAAATTTTTTAACCGCAATTACAAGCCTTTCTGTTATAAAAACTGATATAAAACCCGATGTTGGAGACAAAATTATTACCTTATCCACTTGCACATCTAGAACGGAAGACGAGAGATTTGTTGTTCATGCTCGCCTTGCAAATGTAATCACTTATGATGAAAATCTTACGATTGAATAAAAATAAGCTGCTCGATTTATTTTCGGGTAGCTTTGTTTTTTTTGCAAAAATTCATATTCATTTTTTTGATACCATTGTAAAGACGATTTGTTTTTGATATAATTAAACCTGATTTTATATGGAGGATTTGGTTTTGAATATAATTGGATTTGATAATGATAAGTATTTAACTATGCAGTCACAATTAATTATGGAGCGTGTTGAAAAGTTTGGTGGCAAGCTTTACCTTGAGTTTGGTGGCAAACTTTTTGATGATTATCACGCATCTCGTGTTCTGCCTGGATTTAAGCCTGATAGCAAAGTTAATATGCTTTTGCAACTCAAGGATAAGGCTGAAATAGTAATAGTAATAAACTCCGCCGACATTGAAAAAAATAAAATACGCGGTGACCTTGGCATAACCTATGACCTCGATGTGCTAAGACTTATTGATGCGTTTGAGGGAATTGGGCTTTATGTTGGTAGTGTTGTTATTGCGCAATATTGTTCACAGCCCACTGTGGATGCTTTTCAAAAAAGACTTCAAAATCTTGGCGTAAAAGTATATCGCCACTACCCTATTGATGGCTATCCATCTAATCTTTCCCATATTGTAAGTGATGATGGTTTTGGAAAAAACGATTATATTAAAACTGAGCGTTCGCTAGTTATCGTAACTGCTCCTGGCCCTGGTAGCGGAAAAATGGCAACTTGCCTTTCTCAGCTTTACCACGATCATAAAAGAGGTATAAAAGCAGGATATGCAAAGTTTGAAACATTTCCTATTTGGAACTTGCCAATCAAGCACCCTGTTAACCTTGCCTATGAGGCTGCAACCGCCGACCTTAATGATGTAAATATGATTGACCCTTTTCATCTTGATGCATATGGCAAAACAGCTGTAAACTACAACAGAGATGTTGAAATATTTCCAGTTTTAAATGCTATGTTTGAGCGTATTTGGGGGTTTTCTCCTTACAAATCACCGACTGATATGGGTGTTAATGTTTCTGCAAAATGCATTATTGATGATGAAATTTGTTGTGACGCATCTAGGCAAGAAATAATTCGTAGATACTATAACGCTTTGTGCGAAAAGCGAAAAGGCCTTGCAGATTCTGACATAATATACAAGCTACAGCTTTTGATGAAACAGGCAGGAATATCGCCCGATAACAGACCTGTGATAGCAACTTGCTGTGAAAGAGCAAAGGAAACTGACGCACCAGCTGCCGCAATTATGTTAAACGATGGACGTATTGTAACAGGCAAAACATCAGAGCTACTTGGTGCATCTTCTGCAATGCTTTTAAATGCGCTAAAGGCACTTGCCAATATTTCTGATGAAATACACCTTATCCCACCGATTGTCATTGAGCCTATTCAAAAACTTAAAACACAGCATTTAGCCAACAAAAACCCAAGATTACATACTGATGAGGTTTTGGTAGCTTTGTCTATCGCTGCCGCCACAGATAAAAATGCAGAGCTTGCAATAAGCCAACTGCAAAAGTTACGGGGATGCGAGGCACATTCGAGCGTTATTCTTTCTCAAGTCGATGATACAATTTTTAAAAAAATCGGTGTAAATATGACCTGTGAGCCTGAATATCAATCGCAAAAACTCTTTCATAAATAATTTTATTTTAATTAATATAAGTTAAAGGACAACGATATTTCGCTGTCCTTTTCTTTATTTATCTGTCGTATCTTTTGATACGCTATCCTCTCTTGCTTTTCTAATCGGTAGCACTATTGCGGTTATCAGCAAGCTAAGGGCGACGGCTGTGCCTGCAATTTTTTTATACCCCGTTTTATCTTTTCCTTGATTAATATTATCTGCCAAAACACCAGCCATATTAGATTGTGTTGCAGTATTTCCGTTTTTGCCTTGGTTTATACTGTTTGATGATTTTGTTTGGGGCTTGCCTGATTTTGACTTGATTTTTTGTGATTCTAAAGCTGTTTTTGAGCTTTGACTTTCTTTTGTTTTCGTGGTTTCCTTTTTTGTCTGCTCTTTTGTTGTTGCTTCTTTAGTTGTCTTTGGTGGTTTTTTACTTGTAGTTGCGTCATCTTTTTTAGTTTGCTCATCTTCTTCATCTTGTTTTAACGCCATTTTATTTAAATCAATATAATACTCAGACGACTGCCTACCAGCTGAATCAACAAAAGCTATGCTAAAATTCGTACTTTTGCTAAGCTGTGGATAAATAAACCTTGCCTCCAATGAATATGATTCATTAGATACGTTGCAAACTCCGAACTCTTTCAACAAATAATTGCTATCACTTGACTGCCCATTTGCCCATCCAGTTACGGTATTGCCATCAAAAACTATTCTAACAGAACTTTTATCGCCAACATCTTTTTTCTCTGCAACCCTTACGCCTACGCAAATTTCTGACTTTTTTAAATCCATAACAATAAAAAGTTGAGCCATACTAAACCACGAGTCCTCACCGCCCTTTAAAATACAAACAGAGCTATTGTCGCCCCACTCTTTTGAGGTTACTATTCCATCTATTTTTACACTATCTACTGTTGTGTTAATTGCGAAAGAATTTATAGTAAGTGTGATACACAAAACTATTGACACAATTATTTTCGAGGAAAAACGAAACATTTCGACACCCCCATAATGAAAAATAATACCTAAAACAGAGAGTTTTTTTCACTTTCGTGATTATGTTTCACTAAAAAAGGTGAATTTCACCCTTTACAAGAGCATATTTATGTGTTATTATTGCAATAATTAATTTTGGGAGATGGCATTTTATGGCTAATCTAATTTCTTCTGCAAAAGCATATTTTTACTTTTACTTTGCTTACTTTTTTAGCAAGGTTTATTTGTATTTTGCTGCAAGCAGAAGGACCCATTGTTTTTAATTTTTATTTTTTAAAACAAGAGTCTCGCAGTGGAATACACTGTGAGGCTCTTTTTGTTTTTTGTATACTGCAGTGCAAAAAATATTATAATTTTATTGGAGGCTTTTATTATGATTTTGTTTTTAAAGAAAAACACTAGCGATACACAAGTTGAAAATTTAGTTAAATGGTTTGATGATATGGGAATAGAATCCCATCTAAGCAAGGGAAAATTTCAAACAGTCCTCGGTCTTGTAGGGGACACCTCTGCCGTTGACATTTCTTTAATTGAGGGGCTTGAAATTGTTGAAACTGTAAAAAGAATTCAAGAGCCATTTAAAAATTCTAATCGCAAATTTCATCCCGACGATACCGTTGTAAATGTTGGAGATGCAAAAATTGGTGGCAAGTTTTTTCAAATCATTGCAGGTCCTTGCTCTGTTGAATCTGAAGAGCAAATTTGTAGCATTGCAAAGCAAGTAAAAGAAGCAGGAGCTACACTCCTTCGCGGTGGCGCATTTAAGCCTAGAACCTCTCCCTACGCTTTTCAGGGACTTCGTGCAGAGGGCATAGAACTCTTGCTAAAGGCAAAGCAACACACAGGCTTGCCAATTGTTACTGAGATTATGGATTTGTCACACCTTGATTTATTTGCCGATGTTGATGTTATTCAGGTTGGCGCTAGAAATATGCAAAACTTTGAACTGCTAAAACAGCTTGGCAAAACAGACAAACCAATTCTATTAAAGCGTGGACTTGCAAGCACTCTTGAGGAATTGCTTATGAGTGCTGAATATATTATGGCTGGCGGAAATGAAAATGTTATTCTTTGCGAGCGTGGAATTAGAACTTTTGAAACCTATACAAGAAACACTCTTGATATTTCTGCAATTCCACTTTTAAAAGAGCTATCTCACCTACCTATTATTGTTGACCCAAGCCACGCAACAGGTCTGTCAAAGCTTGTTCGTCCACTTTCTTTGGCGTCTGTGGCGGGTGGCGCTGATGGTTTGATTATTGAGGTTCACAACAACCCTCAATGTGCTTTGTGCGACGGACCTCAGTCAATTACTCCTGAAGCTTTTGGAGATGTTGTGTCCGAAATTAGTCCTTTCCTTAAACTTTTAGGAAAAGAGGGGCTCGGTGGTTTGGTATGATTTTTGGTATTGCTGGATTGGGGCTTATTGGTGGCTCTATGGCAAAAACTATAAAATCAAAACTAGGTGCAACAGTTTTTGGTTTTGACAAAAACGAAGATGTGTTAAAAACCGCTATTGATGAAAAAATAATAGATGAAACGTTAACCAGTAAAAACATTGGCAAATGTGATGTTTTATTGATTGCTCTGTATCCTACGGTCACTGTTGACTTTGTAACTAAAAATCATAAAGATATTAAGAGTGGCGCTTTTGTTTTTGATTTATGTGGGATTAAAACGGCAATTATGGATTCACTTGAAAAAACGGCAAAGCATAGTGATTTTATTTTTATTGGCGGACACCCTATGTCTGGCACTGAAAATTCTGGATACGCTTATTCTACATCAACGCTTTTTGACAACGCATCTATGATTTTAACACCATATGACTGGACGCCTGAGCAGGCAATAAACAAAGCAAAATCACTGTTTTTATCTCTGGGATTTGGAAATGTTAAGGTTACAACGGCAAAAGAACACGACAAGGTCATTGCCTTTACATCTCAACTTGCCCACATTGTTTCAAACGCTTATGTAAAAAGCCCAACGGCACTACTTCATCGGGGATTTTCTGCCGGTAGTTACAAAGATTTGACAAGGGTTGCAAAGCTTAACGAGCAAATGTGGACAGAGTTATTCCTTGACAACAAAGAACCTCTAATCGAGGAAATTGACTGCATTTGTCAGCAACTCACTCTTTATAAAAACGCTTTAAAACAAAATGACAAAGAAACGCTCAAAGAACTTTTAAAACACGGCAGAGAAATAAAGGAACAGGTGGATACATTATGATTACCGTTAATGTTAATGCATCAAAAGAGTATAAAATCTTAATTGACAACGACTTGCTAAAAGACACTGGAGAGCTTGTTTGCAACATTTACCCTCCTTGCAAAGCTGTGATAATAACAGACGATATTGTTGACTCTTTTTATGCAGGTACTGTTCAAACATCTCTTGAAAAAAGTGGATTTAGCACTCACAAATATGTGTTTAAAAACGGCGAGTCCTCAAAAAGCATTCAAACACTTACAGACATTTTAGAGTTTCTTGCACAATGCAAGCTTAGCAGAAGTGATTTAATAATTGCACTTGGTGGCGGAGTAGTTGGAGATATTGCAGGGTTTTGTGCATCCATATATTTGCGTGGCATAAAATTTATACAAATTCCAACAACATTTTTATCTGCTATTGATTCATCCGTTGGTGGAAAAACCGGAGTAAATTTAGAATCTGGCAAAAATCTCGTTGGCGCTTTTTGGCAACCATCGCTTGTGATTTGTGATTATAGCACGCTTAACACCTTGCCCGAAGATGTTTTTGCAAGTGGAGTTGCCGAGGCTGTTAAGTATGGAGTAATTTCATCCAAAAAACTCTTTGATGAAATTGCAAACAACGATATCAGTAGCAATATTGAGCAAATAATCTCTGAGTGTGTGTCTATAAAAAGGGATATCGTAAACGAAGATGAATTTGACCTTGGAACAAGGCAACTGCTAAACTTTGGCCACACCATTGGCCACTGCATTGAAAAACAGAGCAATTTTAAAATAACTCACGGTCACGCTGTTGCTATTGGAATGTGCATTATTAGCAAAGCATCTTTCAAATCGGGACTTTGCGATTATGATTGCACTCCAGAAATTATAAATGTGCTTGAAAAATATAATTTGCCAACCGTTTCACCCTTTGACGCAAAAACCCTTTTTGCAACAGCTGTATCAGACAAAAAAAGAATGGGCGACACAATAACCCTAGTAATTCCGCAAAAAATCGGCAAATGCGTTCTTCATAAAATGGAAATCAACAAGCTTTGTGATTTTATAAGTCTTGGGCTTTAGTTTAGTATTTAAGGAGAATAATAATGAATGCTTTAATAAATCCATCTAAAATCGGCGGTAAAATTTGTAGCATACCATCAAAATCATACGCACATAGGATTTTGATTTGCTCTGCCTTTTCAAACGCTCCAACAGATATTGTGATGGATATAAATTTTTCAAAAGATATAGAGGCTACCGCTAAATGCCTTGAAAACTTAGGTTGCAAAATTTGCAAAAAAGATGATAACTGCATTACCGTTTTTCCCGCAAAGCAAATAAGTGTAGCACCTGTTCTTGACTGCTTCGAGAGTGGCTCAACGCTTAGGTTTTTGCTCCCAGTAGTAGCCACTTTAGGCAATAATTCAACCTTTAAAGGTTCTGGCAAACTGCCAGACAGACCAATTTCAATGCTCTTAAATCAACTAGAAAATCACGCAGTTTCTTTTTCTTCAAGCTCTCTGCCCTTAACTGTTAAAGGCAAAATGAATGGCGGAGTTTTCTCGATTTCTGGAGATGTCAGCTCTCAGTTTGTTACTGGTCTTTTGCTTGCATTGCCACTAACTAAAGAGGGTGGAGAAATAAAGCTTACCTCCCCTTTAGAATCAAAAAGCTATGTTGACATTACAATAGAGGTTATGAAAAGCTTTGGCGTAGATGTTGAAATCACACCTAGCGGATACATTGTGCCACCAAACTCAAAATACATTTCTCCACAAAAAATTGCAGTTCAAGGCGATTGGTCAAACTCTGCTTTTTGGCTTTGTAGTGGTGCAATTAGTGATGAAATAGTTTGCACTGGGCTTGATTTGAAATCATCTCAAGGCGACAAAGCGATTTTAGAAATTTTAAAACTATATGGTGCAAAAGTTGAAACACACAATAACACTGTAAAGGTATCCCCAAACAATCAAAACCCGTTTAATTTTGATGCTCAAAATGTTCCTGACCTTGTTCCTGTCGTTAGCGTAATTGCAAGTATTGCAAACGGTGTTACAACAATTACAAACACACAAAGGCTAAGGATAAAAGAGTGTGATAGAATAGAGGCAACTATAAACCTTTTGCAGTCGCTAGGCTCAAACGCTAGTTATCGTGATGGTGTGCTTAAAATATTTGGAAACGGCAAGCTTGACGGTGGAAAAGTTTGTGGATACAATGACCACCGAATTGTTATGTCGGCTGCTGTTGCTTCTACTGTATGCTCTAGTAGCGTTACAATAAGCGATGCAAACGCAGTGCTAAAATCCTATCCCAATTTTTTTGAGGACTTTAAAAAACTCGGAGGTAATGCAAATGTCATCTAACTTTGGAGACAAACTAAAAATATCAATCTTTGGTCAATCTCATTCGCAAGCAATTGGAGTCGTTATTGACGGCTTACCTGCTGGAGTAGAAATTGATATGGATAAAGTTTATAAATTTATGGCTCGCCGTGCCCCTGGTCAAAACAAATATTCAACACAGCGAAAAGAAAAAGATGTGCCACAAATTTTGTCTGGTCTTTTTGAAGGTAAAACTTGTGGTGCACCTCTTTGTGCTATAATAGAAAATACAGACACCCGCTCACAGGATTATAAAAATATTAAGGATGTTCCTAGGCCGTCTCACGCTGACTTTACAGCTTTTATAAAACACGGTGGTGCAAATGACTTTCGTGGTGGCGGGCATTTTTCTGGCAGACTCACTGCCCCACTTTGCTTTGCTGGAGCTGTTTGTATGCAAATACTTGAGCGTTCAAACATTACTATCGGTGCCCATATCTTGCAAATAAGCGATATTTCAGACTTTTGTTTAGACCCTGTGTTTGTATCAGCAAGCGAGCTTGAAGAAATTAAAGAAAAAGATTTTCCGGTTATAAATGACCCATTTGGTGAGGATATGCAAGCTCGAATACTTGAGGCAAAAAACGATGGTGACTCTGTTGGTGGAGTTATTGAGTGCTGTGTTGTTGGGCTTCCCGTTGGAATTGGAAACCCTATGTTTGATGGGATTGAAAACAAAATATCATCTGCAATTTTTGCAATTCCCGCAGTCAAGGGCATTGAGTTTGGCAATGGGTTTGATGCTTGTTCTATTTTTGGCAGTCAAAACAATGATGAGTTTTATGTTGATAATGAAAGCGTAAAGACAAAAACTAATAATTCCGGTGGAATACTTGGTGGAATTTCTAATGGAATGCCTCTTTTGTTTAATGTTGGAATCAAGCCTACACCCACAATTTCAAAAGAGCAAAATTCAATAAACTTGTTCACAAAAGAGTCCGAAAAACTTAAAGTTCACGGCAGACACGACCCGTGCATAGTTCCACGAGCCGTTGCGTGTGTAGAGGCTGCCACTGCAATTGCTTTGCTTGATTTAATGCTTTAAAATTTATTTTAGGAGAATGATAATGGATATAAATAACGCAAGAAACGATATAGATAAAATTGATAACGAGCTAGTTGAGCTGATAAAAAAAAGAATGGAAATTGTAAAGAATGTTGCACAGTATAAACAAGAAAACTCTTTGCCTGTATTTGATAAATCAAGGGAGAGAGAAATTCTAAATCGTGTGGCGGAGCTTTCTGGAGAGGAACTTGCAAACTACAACCAAATTCTTTTTTCAAACTTATTTAGCGTTAGTCGCTCTTATCAAAATCGCATTATAACATCTCAAAGCCCGCTCAAACCTAAAATTGAAAATGCTCTTAAAAACACGCCCGACATTTTTCCAAGCCGTGCTGTTGTTGCCTGTCAAGGCGTTGAGGGATCATATTCACAAGCCGCTTGCGACAAGCTTTTTTCAAATCCTAATATTATGTATTTTAATGAATTTGAGGGCGTTTTTGGAGCTGTTGACAAAGGGCTTTGTAAATATGGCATTTTGCCTATCGAAAACAGTACAGCAGGCTCTGTTAACGAAGTTTATGACCTTATGAAAAAGAACAAATTTTATATTGTACGCAGTATTCAAATGAGAATTGAGCATAACTTGCTTGCAAAAAAAGGTGCAAAGCTATCTGAAATAAAAGAAATTTTCTCGCACGAGCAGGCAATTAATCAATGTAGCGAATTTTTAAAATCACTTGATGTTAAAGTAACTGTTTGCGAAAACACTGCTATGGCAGCAAAATATGTCTGTGAAAGTGAGCGAAACGATGTTGCTGCACTTTCATCTCGTGACTGTGCAGACCTTTACAATCTGTGCATTTTGAGCGATAATGTAATGAATAGCGACAATAATTACACTCGCTTTATTTGCATATCAAAAAATCTAGAAATTTATCCAGGGGCAAACAAGGTAAGCCTTATGCTTTGGCTTCCTCACAAACCAGGCTCACTATACAACATTATTTCTCGCCTTTCATCGCTTGGTGTAAACCTTACAAAGCTTGAGAGCCGACCAATTGCGGGCAAAAATTTTGAGTTTATGTTTTATTTTGACCTTGACGCAAATGTTGCATCACCCGATGTTGTAAGACTATTGTGCGAGCTTGATGATGAGTTAGAGCAATTTGTATACCTTGGTAGCTACTCTGAAGTTTTTTAAAGGAGCGATTTTATGTTATTCTATGGACTTGTCGGAGAAAATCTTACCCACAGCTTTTCAAAACGAATTCACTCTATGCTAGGAAGCTATTTTTACGACCTTTTTAGCGTTGACAAAAACAAGTTTAATGAACTTATAAACAAGCGTGAGTTTGGCGGGCTTAACATAACAATCCCCTACAAACAAAGTGTGTTGCCAATGTGTGATGTGCTAAGCGACAACGCGCGTGAAATTGGCTCTGTTAACACTGTTGTTAACAAAAACGGCAAGCTCTATGGATACAACACTGATTATTTAGGCTTTAACTATATGCTAAAAGAGAATGGTTTTGACCTAGCTAATAAAAAAGTTCTAATCCTTGGCGGTGGTGGCACATCGCTCACTGCAAGCGTTTGTGCAAAAAATGCTGGTGCTAGTGAAGTTGTTGTGGTTTCACGAAGTGGCAAAAATAATTATGAAAATATAAGCAAGCATTTTGACAGCCAAATAGTTATAAATACAACACCCGTTGGAATGTTTCCAAACAACTCGCAGTCCCTTATTAATCTTTCAAATTTTGAAAAATGTGTTGGGGTTGTTGATGTTATTTACAACCCTCTTAGCTCTCGTTTACTGCTACAAGCAAGAGAGCTTGAAATACCATATTGTAACGGTCTATTAATGCTTGTGGCTCAAGCAAAATATGCATCAGAGTTGTTTTTTGATACCAATATTCCCGATGAAAAGATAATGCAAATTTATAAAACACTTTCTTTTGATTTGTCAAATATTATTTTGATTGGTATGCCCTCTTGCGGAAAAACAAGGATTGGCAAGCAACTCGCCTCTACGCTCAATCGTCCTTTCATTGACACTGACGCAATGATTGAAAGTAATGCAAAAATGACAATCCCAGAAATTTTTGAAAAGTATGGCGAAACCGAGTTTAGACGACTTGAAGAAATCGCTATAAAATCTGCCGGTGCAAAAAACGGCGTTGTTATTGCTACTGGTGGTGGAGCTGTTTTAAAAAAAGAAAATTGTTACAATCTAAAGCAAAATGGTACAATGGTTTTTATTAAAAGAGATATTGAAAAGCTGTCATCAAAGGGTCGCCCATTATCCCAAAATCCCGAGGCGATAAAAGCACTATACAATCAGCGTTTGCCAATTTATAACAGATGTGGGGATATAATAGTGCTTAACAATAACAGTGTTGATAATTGCGTTCAAAATATTATAGAAGAGCTTGAGGAGGCATTTATTTGAAACTGCTTGTAATCAATGGTCCAAATATTAATATGCTCGGCATTCGTGAAAAAAACATCTACGGTGACGGCTCTTTTGAAGACTTGCAACATTATATTTTAGAAGTTTGTAAAAAACATAATGTTGAGTGCGAGCTTTTTCAATCAAACCACGAGGGTGAGATTGTTGATAAAATTCAAGAGGCATATAGCAATGTCGATGCAATACTTATAAACCCCGCGGCATACACCCACACAAGCGTTGCAATACTAGATGCACTAAGCGCTGTTTGTATTCCTTGCGCAGAAGTTCACTTATCAGATATATATATTAGAGAAGAGTTCAGACACCATTCTTATGTTTCTCTTGTTGCTAAAAAGACCTTTTGTGGTATGGGTTTTAAAGGATATAAAAAAGCAATAGAATTTTTGGTAGATTATTGTTATAATGAAAGTATAAAGTAAGAATAGGCTCGAAACCTTTGCTACTTTTTAAAATTAAAATATCTATAACCATACTGATAATAACTAAAGCAAAAGGAGTTTTAATATGAGTATTTTAGTTTTAGGTGGTGCAGGCTACATCGGCTCACACACTGTATACGAATTAATAAACATAGGCAAGAGCGTTGTCATTGTTGATAACCTTAGTACGGGACATACCAAATCGATTCACCCTAGTGCAAAATTTTACGAGGGTGATATTCGTGACCGCAAATTTCTTGACAATGTTTTTGCAAACGAGGATGTCGAAGGAATTATGCATTTTGCCGCAAGTTCAGTTATTAGCGAATCTATGGCAAATCCTATCAAGTACTATGATAACAATGTTTGTGCTACAAAAGTTTTGCTTGAGAGTATGCTTGCAAATAATATTGATAAAATTGTTTTTTCTTCGTCCGCATCTGTTTATGGCGACCGCAACCATGTTCCCTTATTAGAATCAGATGAATCAAAACCTAAAAATGTTCTTGGTGAGACAAAACTAGTTGCAGAAAATATGTTTAAATGGGCAGACAAAGCACATTCAATAAAATATGTTTCTATGCGATATTTTAATGCTTGCGGTGCCCATATTTTTGGAAATATCGGTGAAGACCACAGGCCAGAAACACATCTAATCCCCTTAATTATGCAAGTTGCAAATGGCAAGCGTGAGTTTGTAAGCATTTATGGTGATGATTATAACACTCCTGACGGCACTTGTATTCGTGACTATATCCATGTAACAGACCTTGCAAAAGCACATATACTAGCACTTGATTACTTAATTGGCGGTGGGCAAAGCGATGTGTTTAACTTTGGAAACGGTATTGGATTTAGTGTTATGGATGTTATTAAATATGCACGCATAATAACCGGACATCCCATACCTACAAAAATTGAACCACGCCGTGTGGGTGACCCTGCCAGGCTTATTGCGTCGTCTGCAAAAGCAAAAGAGATTTTGAAATGGGAGCCTAAAAGTTCTCAGCTTGATACAATTATTCAAACTGCTTGGAAATGGCACAGCAGTTATCCAAACGGGTATTAACAAATTAAATAAAAATCCCGTTTGTGAAAACACTTGTCATTTAACCAGCAGTGGGCAAAGCGATGTGTTCAGTTTTGGAAACGATATTAGATTTAGCGCTATAAGCATTAATAAATTAAATAAAAACAGCTCCATATCAATTACGATACTGGGGCTGTTCTTCATTTTATGGTTGCCACTGATATTTTTCAAGCTCTACCCTATCATCTTGCAAAAACTCTATTCCTTCCATTTCAAGTAACATTCTTTGAGCTTGCTGACCGCCAAAAGCAAATGCCTTCGACAATTCGCCATACCGGTTCACAACCCTGTGACAAGGTATTTTAGATGAGTCCGGATTTACGTGGAGTGCATACCCTACAACTCTTGACCACCGTGGGTTTCCTGCAAGCCTTGCTATTTGCCCATATGTTGCAACTTGTCCTTTTGGAATTTTTTTAACTATATTATAAATTTTTTCATAACTATTCATAATCTTTTTACCTCCTCTTTATCCCTATTATACAACACTAAAAATAAAATAAAATATTTTTTAAAAAAGTATTGACAATTGAATAGTCGTTCAACTATAATAAAGACAGTTGAACAGTTGTTCAATCGTTTGAAGTTAAGGAGTTGATTTAAATTGAGTACACCCACAGAAAAAAATATTGGATGTGACTGCGATGTTATTCATACCGATGTTGTAGAAAATGCAAAAAGCCATTTGCTTGAGGATAACACAATTAACAAGCTTGCTGATTTTTTTAAGGTTTTTGGTGATTCTACAAGGGTTAGAATTCTTTGGGCACTGGATAAAAATGAAATGTGCGTGTGCGACCTTGCATATTTACTTGATATGACAAAATCTGCCGTATCACATCAATTAAAAGTCCTTAGGACTTCCAATTTGGTTAGCTGGCGTAAAGAGGGAAAAAATGTTTTTTACTCCCTTGCAGATGACCATGTAAAAGATATTTTAGAAAAAGGACTCGAGCATATCAACGAGGAGTAGGTGATTTTTATGAAACAAAAATATATTTTAAAAAACCTTGCCTGTGCAGGTTGCGCAGCAAAAATAGAGGCACAGGTGCAGAAAATTTCAGAAGTAAAAGACGCTTCCTTGAGTTTTGCAACAAGCACGCTTTCTGTTACAACAACAAATGACTATAGTGGCGATTTAGATAAAGATATTGAAAAAATAGTCAAATCTCTTGAGCCTGATGTTGATGTAATAAAAAAAAAGAGTTCTCACAATCACTCGCACAACCATTCGCACGGTGATGGAGATTCAAAAATAATTCTTGTTCGAATCGCTATTAGTGCAGCGCTTTTCATTTTAGCAATTCTCTTCAAAGATTTTTATAGTTTGCGTGCTACGATGTTTGTTTTAGCTTATATCATAGTTGGGTATGATGTTGTTTTTAATGCTATTAGAAATATCTTTAAGGGTCACTTTTTAGACGAAAACTTCTTAATGGCTATTGCCTCACTTGGTGCTATGGCAATAAAGGAGTTTCCTGAGGGCGTTGCAGTTATGCTGTTTTATCAAGTCGGAGAATATTTTCAAGGCAGAGCGGTTAATCACTCTCGTAAATCTATAGCCTCCCTTATGGATATTCGACCTGATTATGCAAACATTTTAATTGACAACAATCTTACTCGTGTATCACCTGAAGATGTAAAAATTGGTGATACAATAGTTGTAAAACCTGGTGAAAAAATCCCTCTAGACGGCGTTGTGATAGACGGAACATCAATGATTGATACATCTGCACTGACTGGTGAATCAGTCCCTAGAACTGCAAAGTCGGGTGATGATGTTTTATCGGGCTGCATTAACCAAAGCGGAGTTCTAACAATTGAAGTCCAAAAAGAATTTGCACAGTCAACTGTTTCAAAAATTCTTGACCTTGTCGAAAATGCAAGCTCTAAAAAAGCACCTACCGAAAATTTTATAACAACTTTTGCAAAATACTATACGCCTACAGTTGTTTTTCTTGCACTTGCACTAGCTATTATTCCCCCACTTGCGTTTAACGGAGTTTGGAACGACTGGATTTATCGTGCATTGCTATTTTTAGTTGTATCTTGTCCTTGTGCCCTTGTTATATCTATTCCACTTGGATTTTTTGGCGGAATAGGAGGAGCGTCAAAAAACGGTGTTTTAGTAAAGGGTGGCAACTTTCTTGAAGCATTGAGCAAAACGGATACAATAGTTTTTGACAAAACCGGAACTTTAACTCAAGGTGTTTTTAAAGTTAATAAAATTATAGGCGAAAACTCCTTTAGCGAGCAAGAAATTTTACGCTATGCCGCTTGTGCCGAAAGTTTTTCAAATCACCCTATAGCTCAATCAATTAAGGATGAATACAAAAATGATTTGAGTAATGAGAAAATAGAAGATTATGAAGAAATCAGTGGTCACGGTATTTTTGTAAAAATCAACGGTTTAGATGTGCTTGTTGGTAATGCTAAACTACTTTACAGGTATAATATTAAATTTAAAGAGTATGATGATGTTGGAACAAAGGTTTATGTGTCGGTAGACGGCGTTTTTGCAGGCTGTATTATCATTTCGGATAAAATAAAAGATGATAGTGTAAAGGCAATAAAACAGCTTAAAGATTTAGGTATTCGAAAAACAGTTATGCTAACAGGTGACGCAAAACAAGTGGCTCACAGCGTTGCAAAAGAGCTTGAACTTGACGAAGTTTTTGCAGAGCTTTTGCCAGACCAAAAGGTTGAAAGGCTTGAGGAGCTACTAAAAGATGTTCCAAACGGTCGCAAGCTGATTTTTGTTGGTGATGGCATAAACGACGCACCGGTGCTTGCACGGGCTGATGTCGGCATTGCAATGGGCGGTGTTGGTTCTGATGCTGCAATTGAGGCTGCTGATGTTGTTTTAATGACGGATGAACCCTCAAAATTGTCAAGTGCCATAAGAATTTCAAGGTTTACAAAAAGGGTTGTAACTCAAAATATTGTTTTTGCTCTAACTTGCAAATTCATCGTTCTAGTTCTTGGTGCGCTTGGTCTTGCAACAATGTGGGAAGCCGTTTTTGTTGATGTTGGCGTATCTCTTATTGCAGTTATAAATTCAATGAGAGCAACAAACGCTAAATAAAATCGGTAAATCAAATAATTTTACGCCCTAAAAAAAACAAAATAAATCTCCCCTATTATATTTTAAAAAAAAGTTTAATAGGGGGATTATGTTATTTAATAGCTTTATAAATCGGTCTTTTATTTTAATTTAATTTTGCTATTGATTTTTATATTCATATCATATATAATATTCTTCGCAAATGGACATTTAGCTCAGCTGGTAGAGCATTCGCTTGACGTGCGAAGGGTCAGCGGTTCGAGTCCGTTAATGTCCACCATAGAAAAAGCCTATAACTACGTTGTTTGTTGCGTGTTTGTAGGCTTTTTTATTTTTCCAAAAGGGCAAGAATAGGCATAAAAAAGCAAGGTAAATCAAAAAAGTGCAAGTCAAAAGGAAACAGTAAGCAACAAGCCATATCAAAACAAAAACAAATTATCCTTTGTAAAACATAACATTATAAAATACAAAGATAAAATTAACACGCATTTACTTGAAGTTAATATTGTAATTTGATATAATGTGCAAAGTTACCACAAATGGAGGGTAAAACTATGAATTACTTATTGTGTCTTTTAATTGGTTATGTTTTTGGTTGCTTGCAAACATCCTATATAATCGGAAAGCTTGTAAAAAAAGTTGATATTCGTGATTTTGGTAGCGGGAATTCTGGTGCTACAAATGCTATTCGTGTTTTTGGCAAAAATCTTGGTATGTTTTGCCTTATTATGGACGCACTAAAGGGTGTTGCTGCGATTTCTGTTGCAAGATATTGTTTGGATGGCACAACATTGCTACTTCTTGTCACAGGCTTTGGTGTAATTTTGGGGCACAACTATCCATTCTATATGAACTTTAAAGGTGGCAAAGGTATTGCAGCCTCTCTTGGTATATTCTTAGCTATCGATTATCGAGTGTTTTTCCTTGCAGGGATACCTTCACTAATTTTTCTTGCAATGACAAAATATATGTCACTTGCCTCTCTTTCATATTCTTTATTATTGCTTTTGTTTATGGGAGTTTTTTATTACAACCAACCGCAAGGTATACTAATTATTTTATCAACTGCCGTTTTTACAGCTCTTGCTTTTTGGAGGCATAAGGATAACATAAAAAGGCTTGCAAGTGGAACAGAACGAAGAATTAGCAAAAATAAAAACAAATAATTTTTTATTTTAATTTATTATAATTTCAAAAAATCTACAAATGATAATAAAAATAAGTAAAAGAGGTTTGAGATGTGAATATTGACAGAAAAAATTATGAACTTTTTGACTATTATAATACTTTGCCAACGCATATAAAAAAATATATTGATTCGTCAGATGTGCATATATCAACAGTCGGCGAGCTTATGCTTATTGCAGAACATTATAATCAACAACAGGAGGAGCCAGATGAATTTTAACGATAACGTTGAAGAGTTGCCACTAGGTCTTAGCCTTGCACTTGCTCAAGACCTAAATGCGCTAGACCACTTTGCATCTTTGAATGACGAAAAACAGCAAAAGGTCATTAACAAAGCCAAGCAAATTAAATCAAAAGAAGAAATGCACGCCTATGTGCAAGATATTAAAAACTTTTGAAAAACACTTGACAAATTTCTTCTACCACCTTATAATTGCCACATAGTATATTGTTAAACCGTTGAATAAGAGTAGTAGGTGTTTTTCAGCTTTTAGAGAGTCGCAGATGGTGAAATTGCGGTAGTTTTTGAAATTCATTGAATGGACTTATGAGGACAAAATGAAAAGTTTTTTAAAAACTTAGTAGTAGCGTCGGGAGCTTCATCCGTTATAATGAAGAGCGTTTTATGCGTGATTTAAGTGGGCTTTTAAAGCCAATTTGGGTGGTACCGCAGGAGTAATTTCTCTTGTCCCTTATTTTTTTAGGGGGCAAGATTTTTTTATTTTTTTATTATATTTTAAATTGTTAAAGGAGCGATTGCTATGTCAAAGAATGTGCCGTATCGTATTAATCTGCCAGAGGAGTATATTCCAAAACAGTGGTACAACATTCGTGCAGATATGAAAGATAAGCAGCCTCCATTGCTTAATCCGTCAACTTTAAAACCTGCAACACTATATGACCTTACTCCAGTTTTTTGCACAGAGCTTGCAAAGCAAGAGTTGGATGACACCACAAGATACATAGACATACCAGAGCCTATTTGTGAGTTTTATAAAATGTGCCGTCCATCCCCTCTTATTCGTGCCTACTGTCTTGAAAAAGAGCTTGGCACACCTGCAAAAATTTATTACAAATTTGAGGGCAACAACACCTCTGGTAGCCACAAACTAAACTCTGCAATACCTCAAGCTTACTATGCAAAAGCACAAGGTCTAAAGTCACTAACGACCGAAACGGGTGCAGGTCAATGGGGAACTGCATTGTCAATGGCTTGCGCATATTATGACCTACCTCTTACTGTTTATATGGTTAAGGGTAGCTACTTGCAAAAACCTTTTAGAAAAAATATTATTGAAACATTTGGTGCAAAAATTGTTCCAAGCCCATCAGATACAACTAAAGTTGGACGAGCAATTTTAGAAAAATTCCCAAACACTACTGGTTCTTTGGGATGTGCAATTTCAGAAGCTGTCGAAACTGCAGTTGAAGGCGACAATTCACGTTATGTTTTAGGTTCTGTGCTAAATCAGGTAGTCTTGCATCAATCGATTATCGGACTTGAGGCAAAAGCCGCCTTAGAAATGTATGACGAGTATCCCGATATTGTTATTGGCTGTGCCGGCGGTGGATCTAACATTGGAGGTCTTATTGCACCATTTATGAAAGATAAGATTGACGGAACAAAAAATCCTTATTTCATTGCTGTAGAGCCTGCATCTTGCCCATCTCTTACAAGAGGTAAATACGCTTATGATTTTTGCGACACAGGCAAGGTTACACCACTTGCAAAAATGTATACTCTAGGTTGTGAGTTTCAACCTGCTTCCAACCACGCAGGTGGTCTTAGATACCACGGAATGTCACCTATCATCAGCAAGCTTTATCACGATGGACTTATTGATGAGGCAAGGGGCGTTGAGCAAACTGCTATATTTAAATCTGCTGTTCAGTTTGCACGCTGTGAGGGAATTCTTCCTGCTCCTGAATCTGCTCACGCTATTTGGGCTACTGTTGAGGAAGCTCTCAAGTGCAAGGAAACCGGAGAAGAGAAAACCATTCTCTTTGGCCTTACAGGCACAGGATACTTTGATATGACCGCTTATTCTTCGTTTTTAGAGCAAACTATGGGAGATTATATACCAACCGATGAAGAACTCGAAGAAGCATTTAAACTGCTCCCACAGGTCGAATAAACGCATTTTAAACACATAACCAAAGTCAGTCAAGGCAATTTGCTTTGGCTGATTTTTTTATATAGATATATTCAAAATTCTATAAGGTTTCAAATTTTAATGTTATACGCAAATCATTATTTATATTTAAGTTTTAATAATTTGAAAATCACATTTTAGTTATTATATTTTTAAATTTAGTTGTTATAAACTTTATTTTAAAAATATATTAAATCTGATACGCTTACTTTGATAGCGCTTATACAGGCATTATAATAACTATTGCAAAACTATAAATTTACTATTTTACTTAATTTGTTGTTTTAATTTTTGTTCTCTTGATTTTAGCAAATAAAAAACAACCCTAACTATAAAAGTTAAGATTGTTTTTGGAGGCACCACCCAGATTTGAACTGGGGAATAAAGGTTTTGCAGACCTCTGCCTTACCACTTGGCTATGGTGCCATATTTAGTTTGAAAAAGGACGCTAAACTATTCGTTTTTGCGTCCTTGGAGCGGATGACGAGGC